>JAFGKL010000101.1 GCA_016928585.1 Sedimentisphaerales bacterium | reverse complement strand
GTTGTATTCGATACAACCGGTATTGGTCATGATCATACCTTTTTGCCTCATCTGCAGTCAGATGGGGGTATGGTACCAGGCAAGGCCACTGCTTACTGGCGAAGAGGCTAATGTTGTAGTCCAGCTAAGCGGTAATCCTGATAAGCAGTTACCAAACATCGAACTTTTAGAAAATCCTGCATATGAATCAACTGTTACAGGCTTTAAAATTCCAAGTAAAAGACAATTGGTCTGGAAGATAAAGGCTGATCAGGACGGATTGCATAAGCTGTCTTTTAGTGTAAACGGTCAAACTTATGAGAAGGACCTTGCCGTCGGTGATAAGATGATGCGTGTAAGCGAAATGCGTCCGGGCTGGAATTTCAGCAATATTTTATTTCATCCGTGGGAAAAACCGTTCAGGAAAGACTCGATCATTCAATCGATAAGAATAGAATATCCCAAAAGGATCAGTTATACCAGCGGAACCGATTTGTGGATAATTTATCTAATCGTGGTATCAATGATATTTGGCCTTATCTTCATGTCCATATTTAAAGTAAAAATTTAATAGCACCAAACCAATCTTATAATTGCAGAACTAATTGTTTATCCCGTACCTGACAGCAAATCCCATATCAAGAGGCGTTTTTTTATCTGCAGTTGGCAAAATCGCTCCGCCATCATCTTTGCCATTATCACCTACGCTGTAGATCAAATACCCTGCCTCGTCATGCCTATAAAATAAATTGTCTCCCGAAAATGGGTCTATAGTTGATAAACTTGTATCGACCTCGGCAAGCTGTTCTATTGATTCTGGAAATTTTTTGTTGTCGTAATGATACAGTTCGATCTGCAAAGCTAATATTGTGCTCCTAAGTATGGTTTCTATTTGTGCACTGGAAAGGATTACCCCTGCAAAGTTTCGCATCGTATCCGGCTTTTCTCCTTCCTTTAGCTGTTTAACAGGAAATTCCTTTAACGGCTGAGGATATGGTTTCATAGCAGCTTCGATAAGAGTTTCTGTGCTTTTCAGGAATTTCAAAGATTTATACCTTATCTGGAGTCTGCGAAAATGATGCGAGGAAAGTGGTATGATCTCAGGCAAATTAACATCGTCGACAAAATAGTTCTCAACAACACTAACTGGCAAATAATTTTTAATTACAAGTATCTGATACAACCTATCTGCCATAACAACTTTCGCTGCTCTGTTATCTGTAACAAGTGATGAATATTCAGTTTTGAGTTTGTTTAAAGAGTTCCGAGATAGTTCGCCTTTAATTAAAAGCAAATTCGTATCAGCAACAGCAATCGTAATAATTTTATTTCTGATATCATTTACAAGCATAGTCGGAGTAAGCTCTGTAACTCTGGTTAATTTTATGAGGCTGATGATCGAGTCAACTGCCTCAGAGTAACTACCCTTGCGGATAAGGTCCAGCGTATTGAGTGAAACTACAAGGCTCACTCCATGAATCTTCATTGCCTTTTCCCGTATATCCTGCATTCCATTTTCAACATTAAGATCATAGCGGTATAAGGGAAGCTGAGAAGCTGAATTAACACCATCGATAAGAGGTTTAGAAGTAGCTAGATTCTGCGTAACAGCTTTAATTAATTCATTAGGATATTCCTGGTTATCAGGTATGAGAGCAATAATATTACGATATACAGAATTAATCTGCATAAGACCTTTAAGTATATTAGCGGGAACAGTTTCGGTTGCCTTTAGATAATGATCAGCAGCATCTTGACCACTGTTAATGGCTTTTTTTTCTATGTTGGCTAAATCATAGTAATTTAGGGCCTGGCCGCTTTTGGCAATAGCATTAACTTGTGAACCAAGTCTCATTCCGGTAAGGTAGTTTAAAAGCATTATAAGAACTAATCCACCAATGCCCGCAATAACAATAAACATTAATATCTTGCGCCATATGGGTAAGGAAGCTTTATTTTCTACGGTCTGATTCATATTAACCTCTGCAATAATCTAATTATTATAAATATAACCTTATTATATACAAATACTTACACACAACTAACGGTGTTATTCACATCCTTTCAATGACATGAATAATACTCTCTAATGTCGTCAAAATCAACAATGTTTCATTAGAGTCCTTGCCAACAATATTATATTAATTATAATCGGCACAATGAATATTGTTACAGTTATATACTTGATCGCATGTCCAATGTTTTTTATTTCGCTCGGCGGACATTTATTCGTCAAAATGAAGCTGCGCCCGGGAAAAGACTCGGAATTGGATGATTATTATTATGAATTCGAAGGTCAGCACCCTGATATGATCCGCTACGAAAAATGGTCAAAAATAACATTCATCAGTACAACGATTTTCGTACTAATGATCTTTATAGCTATCGTACTTTAAAAGTCGATATGACAACTACTTTTTAGCATCTTCTCTTTTAAATATTTCTTCGTAAACTTTTTCATAACCAGAAACCATGCGATCAATACTGAAGTTGTCCTCGACATGTTTTCTACATGTTTGAGGGTTGATCTGATCGATTTTCTTTATCGCCTGAACCGCTTCGTTAACATTAGTAACAAGAAAACCGGATTTGCCGTCAGCTATAACTTCTCTGCATGATCCCCTGTCGTAAGCAATAACAGGAACGCCCGCACCGTTTGCCTCAGCCATAACAAGACCGAATCTTTCTGGCAACTCATTAAGATGAAGCACTGCGTAGGCCTCCTTGAAAAGAGCGTCCCTTTCCACCGGACCGACGGGGCCTATGAATTTAATTTGTTTATCGTCTATATGAGGTTTAACAAGATTATCGAAGTAATCCCTATTCTGTATTATACCCGCAATAATAAGTTCCATGCCTGCCTTTTTTGCGGTCTCGCAGGCAAGATGAGTCCCTTTATCCGGGTCGATTCTTCCGAGGAAGACAAGTTTATCACCTCTTGATTTGCCAACAGTTAGCTCGTCAAGATTGATACCGTTATAAACGGTTGCAAGGTATGACAGTTCCGGATCCCTGTCCGAATCGCTTATCGAAACATAATAGCCATCTTTATACTTTCGATAGACCGGCAATATCTTTGGTGAAGAAAAACCATGTATCGTAGTAAGGATAGGTGTTCTGATCAGCCTGCTGAAAGTAAGAGGAATAAAGTCAAAATTATTGTGGATCAGGTCAAATTGATCGGACATCTCCATTATTTCTGATATATGCAGTATCTCGCAAACCTTTCTGTCAGCATCTTCATCCTCTTCATATCCTTTTTCTATAACAGCATGAAGTTTAGCCTTAGTAATGGAATCCTTCGTGGCAAAGATAGTAACATCATTCCACCCCCTTGCAACAAGACCCTCACAGATATTCCCGGCGACGGTTTCCCATGCACCGTATTTTCTGGGTGGGGTCCGCCATGCTACGGGGGAGAGAATCGCAATTCGTTTTGACTTATAATCCATTTCAAACCTCCCTATTACTGAAATAGTCGACAAAAACGCATCAATATGGAAAAATATTAACTTTATAAATCCTGATCCGCAAGAAATAACTAAAAAAATATAAATGAAATATTGCAATCCAAGATCCCACAGCTAAACTGAACGTACGATCATATTATTGAAAGGTCATAACTATGTTAGTGGAAAGATTCCCGGAAAATCCGCTTATCACACCCAAAGACGTCAAGCCAAGCCGAAGCGATTACCAGGTTGTAGGAGCCTTCAACGCCGGGACAGCAATATATAATGATGAGATAATACTGCTGTTGCGTGTAGCTGAACGCCCCGTTGACAAAAAAGATGACGAGGAACTTGCCCCGATCTATAACCATGCAACGGGCCAGATCGACTGTTTGAGAATAAAGCTTGACGACCCTGACCTTGAACCTCTTGACTCGCGGGTGTTCCATTATAAAAAGAAATTATATCTAACAAGTATTTCGCATTTGAGGATCGCTCGGAGCAAAGACGGTGTAAATTTTATTGTTGATGAAAAGCCCACTATCCTCCCTGAGAAGGATTATGAGAATTTTGGTTTGGAAGATCCCCGTATAAGCAAAATCGGAGATACATACTACATCTGCTACAAAGTTGTTTCTGACAAGGGTGTGTGTACGGGACTTATGACAACAAGTGATTTCAAGAGTTTTGAAAGAAAAGGGATAATTTTCTGTCCGGAAAACATCGATGTTGTTATGTTCCCTGAAAAAATAGACGGCATGTTCTATGCTCTGACACGTCCTGTTCCAATGCTAATAGGACCAAGAGGTGTCTGGACAGCATCTTCTCCTGATACGATCAACTGGGGACGCCATAAACCTTTGATCCTGCCGAGGGAAGGCATGTTTGACGGAGGAAAGACCGGAGGCAGTTGCGTACCCATCAAAACCGAAGACGGCTGGCTTGAAATATATCATGGTTCAGACGAAAACGACAAGTATAGCCTGGCAGCAGCTTTGTTGGATCTGAAAGATCCGTCAAAAGTCATAGCACGTTCAAAAGAGCCCCTTATGTACCCTCAGGCAAACTACGAAGTTAAAGGATTTTACGGTAATGTCGTGTTTTCCTGTGGGGCGATCACAAAAGATAATGGGGAAGTTATTATATACTACGGCGCATCGGATGAATTGACAGCCGCAGCAAAAACAACTATTGATAAAATAATGAGTACGCTGAAATAAGCTATTTGCCTGCCAGGTATTCGTTAATAGCAGCCGCGGCAATACGGCCCTGCCCCATTGCAAGAATTACCGTTGCAGCGCCCAAAACAATATCCCCGCCGGCATAAACACCTTCAAGAGATGTCTTGCAATTATCATCAACAACAATATTACCCCACTTGTTAAGCTCAAGGCCTTCGGTGGTTTGACCTATCAGCGGATTAGCACCGTTGCCTATAGCAACAATAACGGTATCAACATCGATAATAAATTCGCTGCCCTCAATAGGAACAGGTCGGCGCCTGCCTGAGTCGTCAGGCTCACCAAGTTTATACTTCAAACACTCCATCCCCGTTACATAACCCTCGTCATTGCCTATGATCCTTTTAGGACTTTGAAGTATACAAAACTCGATACCTTCTTCCTTGGCATGATGGACTTCTTCGATTCGAGCCGGCATTTCCACTTCGCTTCGCCTGTAAACAAGGTAAACTTTTTCGGCGCCAAGCCGGACTGCCGTCCTTGCCGAATCCATAGCAACGTTTCCGCCGCCAAGAACAGCTACTCTTTTACTTATGGCGATAGGTGTATCGGCTCCTTTACCAAAATTGTAAGCCTTCATCAAATTGGCACGGGTAAGATACTCGTTTGCGCTATAAACACCTACTAACTGCTCGCCTTCGATACCCATGAATCTGGGAAGTCCGGCACCTACACCAATGTAAGCCGCATCAAAACCATCTTCTGTCATCAATTGGGCAATGGTTTTTGTTCTGCCGACAACAAAATTACAAACAATATTAACGCCCATCTTTTTTAGCACATCGATCTCTTCCTGAACAATGGCTTTGGGAAGTCTGAATTCAGGGATACCATAAACCATAACGCCACCCGGCTTATGAAATGCCTCGAAAACAGTAACATCATGTCCTGCTCTCCGAACATCCGCTGCAACGACTATACCGCCCGGGCCGGAGCCAATAACAGCAACTTTTTT
>JAFGKL010000100.1 GCA_016928585.1 Sedimentisphaerales bacterium | reverse complement strand
AGAAACCCAGTAATACCCCTTCTTTACATCACCTTCTTCTGCACCATCTGAATCACCATAGCACTGGAACTTGTAGCACCAGCATTGAGGTGAGCCCGCATTTAACCACTCTGCGTAATCCGCATGGGTGTTGTCAAAGCATTCCGTAGGAGCATGCGTATACAGTTCGAAAGCAAGGTCCTTGGAGAACTCTACGATATCCTGCGGTCCGTCCACACCCGGAGGCGGTGGATAACAGTACGGCAGAGAATAGACATAGTACTCTTCCATCCAATTGTACTGATAGACGAACGGCATGATCGGATCTGATTCATCCATTATCATCTCTCCCGATACCGCATCGTCCTGGAAGTGCCATACTTCAAAGCCTTCGGAAGTTATACCAGCTAAGTGTTCGCCGGGAACGACCGCAGGCGGCGTTGAAGCATAAGGATCCATGATCATGTAATCCCTGTTATGCCAACCCCATCGTGTCACAGGCATTTGCAGGCCAAATTCCATCTGCTGTGCAAACGGCAGTTTCAGGAACTGACATAGTGACAACCCTGAGAGTTGCAGGGCAGGTTTTACGCGGGCCAATACAGCCGGGTCATCAATCAATGCCACGATCTTGATCCAGTAAACAGTATCCGGTTCTTCCGGGAACGGATTTTCAAGAACCGCTTCGTACTCAAATAGATTTTCAAAGCATGGCGGTCCGCCCGATCCGATCCATGTTTCTGAATATTCGCCCGGATTCAAAGGTACTGTGCTGCTGAGATGAACTATCTCTGTTTGCAGTACCTGTCCCGGATGGCTTGCGACATAATCTATATCACCAGGTTGACCTACAGCCGGAATATCTGTTTCAAATGCGATCAGGAATCTTACTACAGGTTCCATGATCTCGTTTTCGATATATGAACCCCACCATTTGATCTTAATTACCGGGGTATCTGCCAGATCTGCGAAATCATCTGCCATGTAGCAGCCTTCGAATTGGATTGTATTATCCGGATCTCTGTAAGCGGTACTTAGCTCATCGTGTCCGAAGTACTCCGGACCATTAAGCGGCTTTTGCTGGAACTTTAAGACAGGTTCCGGTTCGCCCGGCTCGATGTAAACTTCAAGGTCCTCAACTTCGCCGTCAGGAGCTGAGCCTGTAGGCCCAAGAACACCCTGGGTTGTGATCCTGAATCGAGCAAATGTCTGTCCGACGACCGCGGTTGTCGGTACAGTAATATTGACATTATATACACCGTTAACAGGATAATTTGTTGCTACGACCTGCTCGGACGCATCCCATGATTGACTGGCGTCATAATCTATCCAGCCTGTAACAGTTCCGCCGCCACCGTTAACTTCGAAAGTTATCGTTGCCGGTTGCCCTGCCTGCAGGATCGGAATATTCACTCCGTCTTCATCGTCGCCATTTGCGTCGATATCATCCCCAGTTGCTGTTGCGTCAGGTTGTCCGTCGGCTTCAGCGTCTGGCGAATCAGTAGCGTCACCGAGCCATGGCCCGGCGATGATGTGATTTGCACCGCTATTAGCCAGAAGCGTTGGATATCCGGCAGCCGCAGCACTGTCAGGAGCATCACCGAAATCCAGATAGTCTGTCTGGTAATCTACCCTCAAAAGATAATCTTCAGTTTCACCGTCTTCGAATATACCAGAGCCATCCCATTGCGGATTTACCAGTCTTGCTTCACTTATCATGAATCTTGTCCAGATATATCCCGGGTTTGGACCGAGAAGGAATCCTGTGCCGGCAGGCATCAAACTTGACAGAGGACCTGCAAAGCCTACAGGAACAGGGAAATCCTGAAGTACGTATTCCGCAGCAGCGGCAATACCACAAGACGAAGAACCGCCCCATGAACCACTCTGATTCCAGTCCATAAGAACATTAACATAACCGATGACGGGCATATTATTAACGACATAAATATCAACATTGGCTCCCCATGTCGCGGTGGTACAAGTGTTTCCAAGTGAAGAAGCAGTTGATTGCGGGCAAGTTACAACTGTGCCACCCTGTATTGTATAAGCGTCAGGGAATATTAAACCCGCGTCTCCGTCCATGAAGCATTCGTCGTTATCATAAGGCGCAAAACCCGGACATAAGCCTCCGTTACCATCAGGCTCGAAATCAAATCCGGGAGGCGGAACCATTTCGAAATGTGCCCAGCAAAGTCCGTGCTCAATGTAGCCGGAAGGTCCAATGGTTATACATGTCGGGAAGCTGCCCGTTACGCCCAAAGACGGATATGCGATAGCACCTTCCGGGGCATCTCCGTAATCTTTGTCGATGACGGGCCCCTCATCGCTTGTAAGAACGAATGCCATGTCGATCTTATCAGGCTCATATTCGTGGCCTGCGGGATATAACAAGGCATGCCATGGGATCGGGGGGGTTGTATACCAGACGGCAGCGTCCATGTACTGTCCGTCCCAGCGATCACGAGTTTTCCACCCGATAGCATCTGTACTTTCTATAGGAAGCTGTATCTCGACAGTCAGCCAATATATGACAGGCAGATCTGGCGAGCCCTGTTGTTCAAATGCGACTGACGGATCGACATTAATATTGATTTGCCAGATATTGTTGTCTGCATTCGGAATCCAGCCGGAGTAAGCAGGATCCCACCACCCTTCGCCTATATCCGGCAGTGTGAAATAGAGCCTCTCTACAAAATCAGCGGGTGTTGCCTGGTAGGTCCAAAGCTGTGTAAGCGGCTCAGAATGTCCGTTAGGCCCCTGAGGATTGTCGCTCCAGATACCTAACGTAATTCCCTGTATCTGGGGACGAGGATCAGGGTCACCTTTATACGAAACCCAAAGATGTACCCCGGTTATCTTATCGGTTGACTTGCACTCAAAGTCGTCACCGATGACTCTTTGTGAGCCGCCGGGCCTGTTGAGATTATCAACGCAGATATCAAGACCGAGGGGAGAAAGGTCAGGCAATTGGATCCACTTAGCAGCATCTCCCGGATTCCAATCACCAAAAGTAATTGATGCTACACTGATCAACGCGATCAGCGCAAAAGTTAACACAAATTCCAGTTTTTTCATGATTTGACCTCCTAAAAAATCATATTTATTT
Organism: Sedimentisphaerales bacterium; assembly: GCA_016928585.1. Lineage (GTDB taxonomy): Bacteria > Planctomycetota > Phycisphaerae > Sedimentisphaerales > Anaerohalosphaeraceae > JAFGKL01. The sequence continues at coordinate 20,250 of JAFGKL010000100.1, read as the reverse complement.
TTAAACAGTAATTGCTACTGTTGCTACTGACTAAACAGGCTTTTGAGACCGCGGCTGCCTTATGCCTTGTGCAGATAACTCAGCAAGCCTTAGTCTGTTTAAAACCACAACATGTTGCGTACATTATTACGGCCTTTATTTCCCTTTTCGCTATGATATACACGAAATAATCTCTTATCTTGCGCTAATGTATAAAAAAAACTTAAAATTACAATTAGATGCTGATATTGGATGTTAAATAAAGGTGGGGGAGCAACTTATCCTTAAAGTCGATAATAAAAAAAAGAGTTTCTCCCCCTCTCGATCATATTACCAACAATGCTATATATATAATTATACATGTCTATTGGCCAAAATGTCAAGGAAAAACCATAATTACACATCAACAGTATCTCTAATATCCTTTATTGATTTAACCATCCTTGATTTTTGCTTTTTAAAGGTGTATTTTGCTGAAAATCAAAGAATACTTGAGGAAAAGGAGTATTTCTGGTAAATTTTCGCCGGACGGGGAAACACAATGATCATTTAATTTTTAAGGAAATACGATGAACGTATTACTGATAGGAAGCGGCGGGCGGGAGCATGCATTGGCATGGAAGCTGGCGCAATCGAAAAAACTAAAGAAACTTTATATTGCCCCCGGCAACCCCGGAACAGCCCAACACGGAACCAACGTTGATATAGGTGTAAATGACATTGATGGATTGGTGAAGTTTGCTAAAGAAAAAGATGTTTCTCTCGCGGTGGTTGGTCCGGAAGACCCTCTTGCAGCAGGTGCAGTTGATGCGTTTGAGGCTTCAGGTATAAAAGCTTTCGGTCCTTGCAAGGGTGCCGCCCAGCTAGAAGCAGACAAGGCATTTGCCAAAGAGATCATGCACTCTAATTCTATCCCGACCGCAGAGAGCCGAACGTTCGATAATTTTGAAGATGCCAAAGTATATATTGCAAGCAGAGATGAAGCTATCGTTGTCAAGGCGTCCGGCCTTGCAAAGGGCAAGGGGGTTTATGTTTGTGACGATCCGGCTGACGGTATTGTCATTGCGGAAAAGATCATGGTTGACAAAATATTTGGCGAAGCCGGCGATGTGGTTGTGGTGGAAGACAAGCTGCTTGGCCAGGAAGCTTCCATCCTTGCTTTTGTTGACGGCAGGAGCATCTATGTTATGGAGTCGTCACAGGATCATAAGGCTATCGGCGAAGGCGATACAGGCCTGAACACAGGAGGCATGGGTGCCTACAGTCCTGCGCCGATCGTAACCGAAGCTGTGATGGATCAGGTCGTAAAAGAAATACTTGTACCGACAGTTGATGGCATGAATCGAAACGGAACACCCTATAAAGGTATTTTGTATGCAGGCATAATGATAACCCAGGGCGGACCAAGAACTCTTGAATTCAATGTAAGGTTTGGCGATCCGGAAACTCAGCCGATATTAATGAGGCTCAAAAGCGATCTGCTGGAAGTAATGCTGTCAGTTTGTGACGGCAGGCTTGATGAAATGTCGATGGAATGGGATTCGAGGCCGGCAGTGTGTGTTGTAATGTCATCTGGGGGTTATCCCGGAGATTACGAAAAAGGCAAGGTTATAAGCGGACTTGAAGAAGCAGGGAAGCTTGAAGATGTTGTAGTTTTCCATGCGGGTACTGCCGAAAAAGACGGCGACATCGTAACATCCGGCGGAAGAGTACTTGGCGTAACGGCTGTTGGAGAAACAATTGCTGCGGCCAAGAAAAAAGCTTACGAAGCTGTCGATAAAATAAGCTTTGATGGCGCCTATTGCCGAAGAGATATAGCGGACAAAGCGATTAAATAGGCGTACGCGGGAAAAATAAAAGGATTTAACAAAAAAGGTTTAGCTCCGGGTAACTCAAGGCCATTATGTCGGTATTTCATGGCAAAACAAAAAAAGCCGTTCACATAAGGAAGGAATTTGTTTTTTGGCTTGGCAGGATACTTATTGTCCTGCTGATTCTTTGGGGGATTTACAATCAGGCCGGTAACAGGCTGCTAAGACCAATTGCACGCGCTCAACTTGAAGAACTCATCGGCGGGGAAGTAACGATCGACTCGGTTGATTTCAAGAACAACTTTGTGGTCAGGGTAAGGCAGTTTGCTATAAGGCCAGACCAACCACCTTTTAATGAAATAGATGTGCTCCAGACCAGACGTGTCGATGTTTATTTTTCGTTTATAAGTCTGATCAAGCTGCAGCCCAAAATAAAAAAGATCATTATCAGGGATCCGGTGATAAATATTTTGTATGATACCGTATCGAATAAGTGGAACCTTGGTGTACTTGATATTAAAGCAAGTCCCGGAGCAGTTAGTTTCCCTGTTATTAAGATAAGAGACGGCGTTGTTAATATCAGTTCTGTTTTGGACGGTGAATCCAAGAGTATAACTGCATGTGGTCTAAAAATCATGGAGATCGTTCCATTCAGGAAACTTGATACTTATAATATATATATAGAATGTGATGATAAATTTGGTTTTGACGGGAGCATTCTTCGAGGAATATGGAAGAAGGGTCCAGAGGGCCATTTGTCGCTTAACGGCAAGATCTTAATGTCAGGTTCGCCGGTTTTTGGAAACGGCTGGGACATGGAAAAAGTTGATCTTGCGCTCGAGTATGATGAGTCAGATCTTCAGATAAAGCACATTAAATGGAGAATGGGCGACCAGACCAATATTGAATTGTCCGGCTCATTAAAGGATTACAAAAATGAACCTCATTATGTCATCAAACTCGATCTTAAAGATGTATTTATAAGCAGCAAGCCGCAACCAAATTACCTTGTATATAGTGATTCGATCCTGTCGAAGTTCGGCGAGGGTCTTCGGAGTTTTCTGAAAAGGCATTCTCCCCGTGGCCGAGGAGATATTAACGTTGAAATATCCGGAGACCTTAAGGGTATTTCTAGCAGGACAACAAACGGTTTTATCGAGTGTAAGGATGTGTTCATATTAGATGAGCAGTTTCCATATCTGCTGGAACACATGACCGGCCGGCTCAATGTAGAAAACAAGAAGGTTATTATTGGCGGTCTTCATTCAAAGCATAACAAGGTCGATCTGAATATGGAAGGTTTTACCGATACGATTGACGGAGAGTTTATTTATGACATTCATATAACCAGCTCCAACATGCTTCTTGATAAGGATCTTTATAAAGCGATATCGACAGGTCAAAAAAAGCTCTGGTTTATATTTTCTCCAAGCGGAACAGCGAAGATCGATCAAAGATTAATACGCAAACAAGGTAAAGAGCCGGAGTCTTATCTTAAGGTCGATCTTGTGGATATCGATTCAAGATACCAGCACTTTCCATATCCTTTGAAAAATCTGACCGGGACAGTTTTGTTTGAACCGGGGAGGCTTGAACTAAAAGAAGTTACGTCCAGCTATGACAATAAAACAATAGTTCTTGAGGGTAATGTTACGGATACGGAAGCGGAACGGCCGCGTTTCGATATTGAGGTATTTGCCAGAAATATCCCTATCGATGAAACTTTAAAGCAGGCTCTGCCTGCGAGCCAGAGACGATTTTATGATTACTTTGATGTCGATGCGATGACGGATGTTGACATTCACGTTTTCCCCAACGAAGTCGGCAGACGTCTTGTTGAATATATAGCCAATGCTAAGATAATGGGTGCTTCTGTCGTTTATGAAAAATTCCCGGTTCCTTTGACGGATGTTGATCTTATCGCCGATCTTACACCCGATATGGTATGGATAAGAGACCTTACGGGCAAGAACAAAGACATTGGTGATTTCCGGATGAGCGGCTGGATCTGGCCGGCCAATGACGAATTTCCGGAGATGGGTTACTGCCTTAAAATCGTTGCTGACGATGTAGATTTAACTTCTGATTTGTTGAATTCTCTTCCGGACGAGGCTTCTGTAATTACATCACTGTTAAGGCCGCGAGGTAACATAGATGTAAATGCGAATATTAATTTCAATTCAAGAGATGACGAATGTGACGAGTACCGAATAGACATAAAATGCCAAGAGAACAGTTTTGGCCTGGGCTTACTTCCTCCTCCGATAAACAACGTTGCCGGTGACGTTACGATCACTTCCAATATTATAGAATTAAAAGAACTTATTGCGACGGGCCCAAGAGACGAGGCTTCCGATACGGATATCGGCAGGATAGTTATCAACGGACTTGCTGATTACGAAAAAGGCAGAGGTGTAACTTCGGGCCATGTCGATTTTACCGCTGAAGATCTGATAATAAAGGGCAAAAAGATCGATATCCTTCACGGTCAGTTTATCTATGATCCAAACATCAGAGCTATTACGGGACGAGACATAACCGGAGCAGCCTACGGAGGAAAAATAATTGGCGACGGACAATTAAACGTTACTGAGAAAATGGATATAGACTATGCGCTTGAGCTGTTATTCAATGAATTCGAAGTGAAGGACCTTTTTGCAGATATAAATCCCGATCAGCAAAGCGATAATGCACAGGGTTTAATGAAAGGGTCCTTGAGTCTTTCCGGAACCCTTGGAGAGATTGAGTCCAATACCGGCAGGCTTACGTCATCGATCAATGATATGAAGATCGCAAAAAGATCCCTGCTGGGTAAGACATTGACAGCGTTGCAGCTTAATAATCCTACTGATTTTAAGTTTAACGATGTTACGATGGATGCATATATAAGAGGTAAGAAGCTATTTTTTGAAAAGCTTTATATTTCAGGGAAAGGAATAGTTCTTCAGGGTAAAGGCAGCCTTGACCTTAAGAGCGATATTGTCGATCTTGACTTTACCGCTTCGGGCAGCAAGATCACTTCCAATCCATCCATGCTTGAGTCACTCGCAAAGGGCCTTGGCCCCACTATGGTTAAGGTGAAGATCTACGGTCCGACAAAGACAGCCCAGATCAGCACAGAAGTTCCCATGATCCAAAACCCTCTTGATCTACTCGGTACGGAGCAAGAGCCTTAAGTTTCGGCATACGGCCGAAACTCATTCGACCAATTCAATTCCGCTGAACATTACCAAGCTGACAGGATTATCAGGGTCACTCTGGATATCGCCAATAAGGCCGACTTTCTGTTTTACATATTTGTCCAGATCGATTTTTACGGCATCTTTAACAGGAATGGCGTAACAAATTATTTTTCCAAATGCGTCTTCTATGAAGAAACGTTTTTGGTGAGTCTGATCGGTGTAAACACTTGATGGTTTGATCACCCCAATAGCCGCAAATCTGCCCGAATCAGGGATATTTTGGACCGTTTCAGAATGTTCCTGCTTTATTTGCTCTATCGTTTCGTCAAGCTGCTGTTGCTGCTGTTTCAGCTCTTTTTCGGCAACTATCGCCAACTCGTAACGGTCTAACTGGTCGAGGTAATACTCTGCATAGAACTTTGCTTTTCCCGCATCAGGATCATTAGCGATCATTTCCAACTGTTTTTTGATCTCGCTGTAATTCTGTTCTTCAAACGGTTTTTTGACTTCTGTTAAAATGAGTTTACCCAGTTCGTGACACTTTACGATCTTTGCATTGACGCCAGGTGATATTTGTATCGGAGCAGGTGCGATCTCTGGTTGAGCCTGTTCAATTTCTACGGTACTTTTTTTGGGTTGAACAACTGTTTCGGTCGGTACGGTTGTTTTGGTTGACGGTTCAGGTTCGGTCCCTGGTTTTGGCGGCAATACCAAGGGCTGAGGTTTCGGAACGGAACCTATATATTTCAAATGTTTGCTGTTAATCCAAAGATGTGCGCCTGGCGGCGGGGTTATCTTATAGTAGTCGTCTTTTTCCTGTCCGGTCAGTCTTACCTGGTCTCCTCTGTTCAGTCTTGTCTGGAGACTATGAGAACGCATAGGCTCGACATGATCGGAACCGGCCCAGATACGTACGTTGTCACCTGTAACAAAACCCAAGTCTAGATTTTTCTCGTCCTGTTCAACATATTTTTTGGAAATCCAGGAAAAGCTGCCCTTGGGGGGTATGATCTTTGCCCAGTTGTTTTTTTCTTCAACAACGATGAGTCTTAGCGGAGAATTTACTTTTCCACAGAAATAATATGCCGTTCCGGCACCGGAACGGATATAGACATTGGTTCCGACAACTTCAGCGATGTGCGGGAAAACTTTTTCTGTTTCCTGTGTGGCAGCGACGGTGCCTGCCGGTTCCAGAGCGGAAGCTAAAGGGGCCAACAACATTAAAAAGCCGACGATTATTATTGTTCGTGAAAACATTATAGTCTCTCCGTAAACTTAATTTTTCGTATTACCAATTCAAACAGATGTTATCTTATAAAGTCTTCGCTTTCAGGTTATCACCACTTTTCGCGGATGTCAACTTATTTTGGCAGATTTTGGAGCCCGGTTTTAGTGATAAAATGGGCTATTCGAGTTTTGAAAGCTCATCTTCGCACATTTTGATCTGTCCCGGATCGGTTAACTTTTCGTGTGCGGCCATAAGATACTTAACAGCTTCGTCTTTTCGGCGAAGATATCGGGAGTAAAGGATCCCGAGCATGAGCTGGACCTGCTCAATGTATTCGTAATTTTTGTAATTATTGAGAAACTTTTCATAAGCGTCAGCCGAACAACCCCACTGATTCATTGCCATTAACTGGTTGGCGATATCAAGCTGGTATTTTTCAGGAAGTATTTGTGAGCGGTCGATCTTTGTCAATTCCATATATAATCTCGCAGCTTCAGCAAGGTTTCGCTGGTTGATCATTCTTGTTGCTTCTGATCGAAGATCAAGTATTTCCTGGTCCATTGCTTTTTGGGTGTCAGATTTTGTGTCATTGACGTTTACAGTCTTTCTGTGCAGAGCACCCTTAAACGGATCGTAATCTCCCTTTGAGACAGTGTCGCGATATTTTCTACGCCTATTGGCTTGTTTTATCATTGCGAGCAGATCAGAGTAGTGTTGAGGTATTAGTCCGGTTGCCAACAGAAGCATAGTTGCGATGATACCAAAAGCATATCCTGAAAGGTGTGCATTATAAGCAACGTACGTCGATGATTGCGAAATAACGTTATCTATAATTATCATTTTCAACCCGATGAAATATATAGCGGGCAATTCCATTGTGCCAATAAAGATAAACCAATATGCGATAGTAACAAGTGTTTTCGGGAACAGCACAAGATATGCGCCTGTAACAGCTGCGACAGCTCCGCTTGCCCCAAGCACCGGAGAGCTGCTTAGCAGTACATGTCCTATTCCACTGAAGACAGCTCCGGCAAGATAGAAACAGAGATAGCCGGTATGTCCGAGTTTGTCATTGACACTGTTTCCAAAGAGGTAGAGAAAATACATATTGAAGAATATATGCCAAAAACCGCCATGTAGAAAAGCATATGTAACGAACTGCCATATCTGCGGATGCTCCGGTGTTAGCTCAAAATTTACAGCCCATTCCCTTAACGGCTCGATGACGGAGTGCGCCCCTATCCATACCTTGACAGGGTGGTATGACAGTACAAAAACGGCAATATTTATCGCTATTAGGACATAATTAGTGTATGGCGTCCTTCGCGGGCTTATACTAATGCGAATCGGTATCATCTATTACTTAATCCCTACTAAAAATCACATTTTCAACTTAGCAGGGTATTTTAATCATAAGAGGTGATTATCACAAGAGATAAAAAAACAGGGCCATACCGCCATGGTATTGGCCCTGCTAAGGCTTCCGTGCTTTACAAAAAAGAAGCATAAAGTTCTATTTTCTATATAAATAGTAACAAATAAAATCACCAAAGCAAAATAAGTGCCCAAAATAACTTTATTTTGCGGTTGAACCATTGTATTAGTATATTTTATAGGACGTTGAAAATCATTGGTTGACCAGGGAGACATAATGGATTCGGAAATGGTAAAAGGCCGTTTAAAGAAACTCAATAAACTTATGAAAAAAAGCGGTATTGACGCGTTGGTCCTGACCGTTGCCGAGAATGTAAGTTTTTTTACGGGTTTTAACGGACATGACAGTTGGGCCATAATTAAGGGGACGAAAGTAACACTTGTTACCGACAGCAGGTATACCGAACAGGCGCAGAAGGAGTGTCTGTGCTGTAAAATAGTACAACAGGACAAAGGTATCGCAAAAGCGACAGGCGAAATACTTAACAAACTCGATTCGGTAAAAATTGTTGGCGTAGAAAACAGATCGTCAATGCAGATGTTCAGAACACTAAAAAAACATACTAAAGCCCGTGTAAAAGCAAGCGATAGTCTGGCTGAAAAAGTTCGCAGAGAAAAAGACAGCAAAGAACAACTTTGCATTTCGAAGGCGGCGAAAATCGCATGGAAGGCGCTCGATAAGGCACTGGAGCAATTACGTATCGGCATCACCGAAAGCGAGTGGACCGGCATTGTTGAGCTTGAGATCAGAAAACTCAACTCGGTGATCAGCTTTGATACGATCATTGCGTTTGGTGCTAACGGTTCGCTGCCCCATTATCAGCCGGGTAATAGAAAATTAAAAAAGAACGATTACATACTTATCGATTTTGGTGCGAAGTATAAAGGGTATCATTCGGATCTTACCAGATGTTTTGCGGTTGGAAAGCCAAGCGCATTTTATCGTAAAGCTTACGATACGGTTTATCGTGCACAGCAGGAAGCTGTCAAAAATGTTCGGGCCGGTGTTAAGCTTTCAGATCTCGATTCTATTGCAAGAAAAGTGATTGCTGATGCATCTTTACCGGTGTACGGACACGGCACGGGGCATGGCGTAGGTCTTGAGATACATGAGGCCCCGATGATATCGAAATCGTCTAAGGACAAGCTAAGGGCAGGGGATGTAGTAACTATCGAGCCGGGGATATATATGCCGGGCAAACTTGGTATCCGTATAGAGGACGATGTACTGGTAACAGAAACAGGCTGCAGGGTATTAAGTAAAGATGATAAATTTGGCTTTAGTGTGCCTGGTTTGCAGACGCTAATAATAACTTGACCTAAGTGGGATTTGGTCGTACAATACCAAAGTTCGCAGGGGTGGCTTGTCACAGGCAGGTCTGAGAAAAACCCTTTGAACCTGATCAGGAAAGGCATAAAGCTAAACCTGCGTAGGGAAGCGAAGATAAAGGTTTTAAACTGGAGATCGCTTCTTAATGATGCGATCTTTTATTTTGGAGTTTTAATGACTACTCAGCTTGAAATTGCCCGTTCAGGGCATATGTCCGAAGCGGTTAAATGTGTTGCTCAACAGGAAGGTATCCCAGCCGAGACGATCAAAGAGGAACTGGCGGCGGGCAGATTGGTAATACCCGCCAACACAATTCACCTATCCTCTAATCTTGTGCCAAAAGCAATAGGCAGGGCGGTGTCGGTTAAGATCAACGCCAATATTGGGGCAAGTACGGTCCTTTCATCCCTGGCAGACGAGATCGACAAGATGCAGGTTGCCATTGATCTTGGGGCCGATGCGATAATGGATCTTAGTACGGGCGGAGATCTCGACAGTATCAGGGCCGAGCTTCTTTCCAATTGTCCTGTTCCGTTCGGTACAGTACCGATATATCAAGCGATCGTTGACAGAGATGTTGAAGATATAACAGAAGAACTGATACTTGAGGTTATAGAAAATCAGGCAAAGCAGGGGGTTGATTTTTTTACAATACATGCCGGCCTTTTAAAAGAACACGTCGATCTTATACGAGGCAGGGTTTGCGGTATCGTCAGTAGAGGCGGAGCGTTGCTTGCCAAGTGGATGGTTCATCATAACAAGCAGAATTTGCTGTACGAACGTTTTGATGACATTTGCGATATCATGCGTCAGTACGATGTGTGTTTTTCGCTTGGTGACGGTCTTAGGCCGGGTTGTATCGCGGATGCGACCGACGAGGCACAAATCGCAGAGCTAAGAACTCTGGGGGAACTTACTCAGCGGGCACAGGAAAATGGCTGCCAGGTAATGGTCGAAGGTCCGGGGCATGTTCCTTACGATCAGATCAAATATAATATGGAATTGCAGCAAAAAATATGCAATGGAGCACCATTTTATGTTTTAGGACCACTGGTTACAGATATTTCACCGGGGTATGATCATATCACATCATCAATCGGGGGAACAGCGGCGGCTACTTATGGAGCGTCTTTTCTTTGCTACGTAACGCCAAGAGAGCATCTGGGTCTGCCTAATGCAGAGGATGTGAAAAGCGGGGTTATCGCCTCAAAGATTGCGGCGCATGCAGCGGATATCGCAAGAGGTTTTCCGGGTGCGGCAGAAAGGGATAAACGGTTAAGCATTGCACGGGCAAATCTTGACTGGGACAGCCATCTGTTAGAAGCACTGGATACTGATACTGCACGAGCGATGCATGAGCAGGCATGCAATCGAAGCCATATGGCTAAAGACGGCACAGACGATTATTGTACAATGTGCGGCAGGCAATGGTGCAGTGTCAGGATAAATGCTGAGCTTAAAGAACGGCTTAATGCTGCGACAAAAAATTAATTCTGCGAGGTAATATGGCTAAAGCTAAAATATTGGTAATCGAAGACGATCCTGACATTTCGGGTCTGGTTAGTTATAATCTCAAAGAATCAGGTTATGACATAATCTCAACAACTTATGGTAATAGAGGCCTTGCGCTTGCTAAGAAAGAAAATCCCGACCTTATCGTGCTCGATGTTATGGTTTCGAGTGCTGATGGATTTGAAATTTACAAACAATTGAAACTGGATGAATCTACAAAATACACACCTGTTATAATTCTTGGCGCAGAAACACAGGATGAAGACAAGGTGGTTGGGCTGGAGTTTGATGTTAATGATTATGTAACCACGCCATTCAGCCCGATGGAACTAATCGAAAGAATAAAGGTTGTAATGCGAAGAATTGGTCTGGAAGAAAATGTTGAGGATGTTGACGAGTTGGGGGATACCGAATACGTTAATGTCGATGACGAAAAGCACGAGGACAAATAAGAGCATTTGTTTTGCTTAAGTGCTCATTGAATCTATTTCAAGAAAAGCGATCGGCAGAAAAACAAAGACCGGCATCCATGCCCAAAGCTCCGGTCGTACCTGGTCGAAAAACACTTCTGTGGCAACCATTTTACATGCAAACGATACTATAAAGCAAGCCGTTGTGAAAGCAAAACTTATCACGATCGCTGTTTTCATTTTTTTAGGATCTCGGCATACCAGTATGGGCAGTGCCACCATAAGCATAACCATATTGATGACCGGGTCGGTAACACGGAAATGCTTTTGGCTGTACAATTCGGGCAGGTCTTTTATTCTCGATCTTTGAGAAGCAAGCGTGGACAGTTGTTTTGAACTTAGCAGGCCCTTGAAGCTTTCCTGCCGCCTTATTGGGATGTCGTCCGGGGTCAGGTTACTCTCGTAGAAAGCAATGGGCTCTGGTGCTCTTTCGATCTCTACAATATCTTTATTCCGATTGATCTCCATATATGTTCCGTTGACGAGATCCCAGCATTTTTTTTCCTTGTTATAAATCCCTTTTTCCGCCTGGATCTTTCCTACTACGATCCAGCTTGCTGCCCCATGCGGCTTGCGAATTATTATCAAGGGATTGGTCATTGTGGCGGTTTTTTCCTCAAAATCCTGAGTGCAGATAAGCGAACCTTTTTCATCACTCATAAACCAGACGTCATATCGATCTTCTCCCGGCAGGGTGTCATGCTCCCTTACCAGTTGGGTTGCCAATCGTGGGATGATGATCTCCTGATCTATTACAAGCAGGCCGGTAAGAAGTATGGCCAGGAAAACTATCGGAGCGAGTATACGTTTTAGGCTTACGCCGGAAGCCATTACAGCAACAAGTTCGTTGCTGTAGGTCATTTTTGCCAGCGAAAAAGTAGCAGCTACAACAACAATAACTCCCGCAAGGTCACGATAATACTGTGCACTTCTGGCGGCGTAGAATATACAAATATTTTTAAGCACTGCCATTGTACTTAATCCCGCCTCAGCATGTTCTGCGAACTCGTCAAGATTGAGAAAGAGATCGACGATTATCAAAAGTCCTATCAGTACCATAAATGTGATCGCATATCCGATCAGGAAATTTTTAGCGATATATCTATCTATTATCTTCATTTAGTTCCTATTTCAAATATTATTATGCTGAATATGTTGCTGCAACCAGGGCATCTATTTTTACCGATCCTATTTTTTGCTGTTTCGTATCATTCTCGGTTACAATCAGCCAAAAGCCTCCGATCGGCGAGCCCTTAGCTTCGAAAGTTATTTCGTCTCCCGAAATCTTTTGCCTCAGAATATCAATATTGACCTTATATTTGCCCGGTTTTTCGGGTGCTGTTATCTTCTGAGCCAAAACGATTTCTTCGCCGGAACGGATATTTTTCCTCGGCAACGGCGTCGGCGGGCCTAACAATTGGAAATCGGACCCTTTGTCAATGCCCTCGCCGAGATATGCCAGTAGTTTGAATTGGAGATGGCTATTTTCCCCTGGCATCTCCATATCTGAACTGTTGATTATGCCTACCTGCACAATGTGAGATTCACTAGGAGCAAGGACAACCTCTTCGGGCAAAGAATAATGCACAAAAAAATAATAGCGGTAAAATTGATAAACATTCTCGGCCCAATTTTTGAATGTAGGCCAGGCTGGAACCACCTCATTTTCTCGGCAATAATTTTCAAACTTTACGAAAAGATCGCTGATGTGAATGTATTTGCTTGTTCGCTTCCGTTTCCATGGGCCCGGCATAACAAAGCTTTGACGCTTTGCCTTGTAGTAATCCTCTCCGCCAACAGCCATAGCTGCAATAGCAGCTGCCGTACCGCTGCGATCGACACCGTTATGGCAGTGGATAAACACCGGCTTGGCACAGGTTTCTATCTCGCTAATCAGCTTAGACAAAAGATAACTTGGTGGTACATTGTATGCGGTTAAATGCATGGAAATATGTTTGACGTTCATCTTTTCGGAGATCGCTACCTCTTCGGCGGTCTCGGTGCCGACGTGGCCGCGAAGATTGATTATTGTTTTAAGATTGTATTTGCTGATCAGCCTCACCAGCTCTTCGGGATTTGGCTGGCGACCGCGATAGACCGTCCCCTCGACTACTTCGCAGAAGACTGTCTTTGAATGGAAATATGCGAAGCCCGAACCAATAAACAAAAATACGGCAATGGCCAGGTATAAATGACTTTTGCGGAACAGAAATCTTTTTTTGGGCTTATCTGTCATATCTTACAGGTATTTCGCATATAACATTGTATATTTCAGCCTGGCTACGTCGCTGGCCCTCTTTTCTAATAAAATATCAAATCTATCTCAAAAACCCAATCTGTCAGGTTCTAAGCAGTTTTTTGTAAAGTATTAAGGCAATTAACGAGAGAAGCAAAAGCCCGGACCACATTACGGTTATACCAACCGAGGGATTCATAAGAGGGTTCTCCGTGAGTTGTTTTCCTGACATCATAAAAATTACTAACGCTGCAAACGGCAGGGCACTCGTTCCAAAGGCGCTTAACAGATGACCTCCCTTTAGCATGATCCCAAGGGCAATACTTGTTAATATTAATGTAATACATCCAAGACCAAAGATGAGCCTGGAATGTGTTTCAGCGAGTATTTCGTTAAAAGTTCGACCGATCCTTCTTTTCAGGTCCTTCCTTTTGAACGCAAGGTCGCCGGTTGCCGGAGTTTTCATGATTTCAGGGATTGCTTCTATCGTCCCAAGCAGCCTGTCCATGCTAAGAAGAGAAGCCATTTTTTCCGGCAGGGGAAGGTTTTTTATAACGTGCTGTGATGTCAGCCCGACTATTCCTCCTCCTCGGTCATATTTTGGGTTTTCAAGTATCATCAGAAATTCTGAGTCAACCTGATCAGGGTCTTCTAATTTAATAACTCCTTTTGCGCTGTCCCATTGACAATATTTCTCGTGAGTTATTTTGTCGAACTCTACCAGTCGGATAGGCCCTAAAACATCTATAGTTCTCTCTGCTTGTGCGACACATTCATTCGCGGTGAACATCACGATCCTGTCATCACCGACGAATTGATAATAAGCTTCTTCTTCGGTTTTGATCTTATTGTTAATATCCTCAGCTAACATCTCTATAGCCAGCTGGGCACGTGCGGCCATTGCATCTTGTCTTATTGGATAATACTCCAGCATATTGGCTTTTATTTTTTTGATCTGCTCATTTGTCTGAAATTTGATACTGTCGGATAAAAGCGATTCAAACCTTCCTGAAACAGGCAATTCATTGAATGATTCCTGCTGCCCGATATCATCTATCTGATATGCTTTTTGTGCGACGACCCTTACAACGTTTTCCTTATCCGATTGATCGATAAGTATTTTGGCTTTTTCGGCGGCAATGAGTTTGCTAATTCCTGTTTCATCCCGCTTTACAATTATGGCCCCGGTAAGAATGTTGTTTTTAGAGTCGGCTTTGTCGGCATATATTTTAAACTTTTTGCCGGGTATCTCCCAGTATCCTTTTCGTTGAACATTTCTGAAAAGTATTTGCTTGGCATTTGCTTTGATAGATTTTTCAGCACGATGTACAAAAATCGGAACGACATGAAAGCTCAGGATCAACGTTGTAATAGAAACCATGATCGCAAGAAGAAGCCCCGGATAAACCAGTGTCATCATGCTTATTCCGCTTGCCCTGCATGCACTGAGCTCATTATCATTCGCAAATCGTCCATAAATAAAAGCCGAGGCGAAAAGTGCTGCCATCGGAAGTGCGAATGTCAGAATTACCGGAAGAAGATATCCAAGAATATGGACGATCTGCTCGGGTCCGACGCCGTATTTCTGAATAGGCTGAAGTATAGAACCCAGGGACAGTATTAAGGTAAGAGCGGTCGTGGCCAAAAGAAAGACCCTGAAAAGCTCTCGAAATATATACTTATGCAGCGTAAAAACTATCATAATACCATCCATCGAACAAATTCGAAGTTTGAAGGGTTATTTTTACAGGATTTTGCATTTTTGCAACAAAATTCTGATTTTACGATAACATTTATTATCAGACATCAATTTTGCCTAAACCAATAATCTAATTGACGTTAAAGCATTAAATACGTAAGCTTTTTAGGATGGACAGAAAGATGATAATCAATGCAGACGACTTTGGCCTGTGTGAAGGTGTTAATCGGGCTGTTGAGCGTGCACATAAAGCGGGTGTGCTTACAAGCGCTACTTTAATGGCGGGTTTTTCCGCAGCCAAAGAGGCGATCGATATCGCATCAAGATGCCCCGATCTTGGTGTGGGAGTGCATCTTAATCTTCTTGAAGGCAGGGCGGTTTCACAGGATGATCGTGTGAAGATGTTAACCAATGCTCAGGGAGAATTTGTTTTTTCAGCTTCAAAGCTTGCGATGATCAGCCTTCTGAAAAAACAATTCAGATCAGCTATTGAAACCGAGTTGGCCAGCCAGGTGCAATGGGTTATCGATCATGGCATAAAGCCTACGCATCTTGATTCACACAAACATGTACATGCCTTTCCGTCTATCTATCCGATTGTTGTCAGGATAGCCGGACGATTTGGCATACCTGCGATACGGTGGCCATATGAGCCTAAGGTGGTTTACGGAATTGCCTGGCCGCTGCCGAGCGACAAAGGTAAGACCAGGGCGTCTATCGTCAGAAAGATGGCGATTATAAATAAATTTCAAAATGATACGGTAATTAAAAACAATATGTTCTTTGGAACGGCTCATACAGGCAAAATAGATGTAGATTTCATCAGGATGGCCGCCAGCGTATGCCCCAAAGGAGTTGTTGAGTTAATGACCCATCCCGGTTATACTGATGGCCTTGATCCGGCCAGGACAAGACTTGTCGAGCAAAGAGTTGGTGAACTGGAAGCTCTCTGCTGTGAGCAGACAAAGGATATTATAAAAGAACACAAGATCATTTTAACCCATTATGGGAAGCTTTGACCATGGAAAAAGGTAAAACTTTAGAATGTTCCGTTGTTGTGCCGCTTTACAACGAAGCTAAGGTGGTGGACGAGCTTTACTCGCGGCTGACAAAGGTTATGCGGCAAACCGGTCTTACTTATGAGCTTATTTTTATAGAGGACGGAAGCAGCGACAATACCCTTGAACTGCTCGAGAGTATTTTCAAAAAGGACGATCATGTTGTGGTTGTCGAACTTCGTCGCAACTTCGGACAGACGCCGGCGCTTGCGGCAGGATTTGACCACGCCAACGGCCGGATCATTATCTCAATGGACGGCGATTTGCAGCATGTGCCTGAAGAGATACCGAAGTTTCTTGAAAAGTTAAAGGAAGGTTACGATGTTGTCAGCGGCTGGCGCGAGAACAGGGTGGATAACCTCGTAATGAGAAAAATACCGAGCAGAGCTGCTAACTGGATCGCCTCGAAGGTAAGCGGGATCGACATTCATGATTTCGGAACGACTTTTAAAGCGTATAAAAGAGAGATCATCGAGGACCTTAACCTTTACGGCGAAATGCATCGATTCATACCGGCGCTTTTGGCGGGCGACGGCGTGAGGATAGTCGAAATACCCATAAAAAATATAGAACGACCGCATGGGACAAGCAATTACGGCATATCGCGAACGTTCAGAGTGGCTTTTGACCTTATTACACTAAAATTCCTGCTCGGATATATCACCAGGCCGCTGCATTTTTTCGGCAAGGCGACCCTATACAGTTTTATCGCAGCATTTTTGCTTAGCGGGTATATTTTATTCGATAAAATATTTTATAAGGTACCTATCCTTGTAGGTCACGGCCCGTTGGCACTTTTGGCGATATTCCTTTTGCTGATCGGTTTTGGATTTATATCGACGGGGCTTATCGGGGAGCTTATAAGCAGGGTTTATTTTGAAGCGACGCCAAAGAAAATTTATACGGTAAGAAAAACATATCGGTCCTGATATTTACAGGTAGACAAATGCCCAGAAAAAATAATAGTATTATGAATTTAATAATGATTGCTCTTATAGTGATCGTTGCGGTCAGTCTTGTTAGACATTTTCATATCAAAAATTTCCATAAGATCGTCCCCGGTGTTTTATATACCAGCGGTCAGCCAAGGGGGATGGATTATATGCGGGTGTTTTATAAGTATAATATTGCGACCATTGTCAGTGTTCGTCAATCCGGTGAGCACCGTGAAGACCACTGGTATAACGAAGAATTGACATGGACCCGTGAAAACGGCATAAAATATGTCGAACTTCCCATAGGCAAGAACCAACTTCCCGATATATCGACCCAGCGGGAATTTATTCGTTTAATGTCGGACAGTTCTAATCTTCCGGTTCTTTTGCATGACAGTAACGGAAGAAGAGTAGCCGTGCTTGCGGCTGTCTGGCTGGTAAGATCAGGCAAATATAACATTACCGAAGCGATTAAGATCGTAGAAAAGATCAAAGGGGATGCAGCTACAAAAGAAGAAAAGAAATTCATAGAAGGGCTATAACCTAACGCTGGTTTGTAACAAATGAAAAAGATACACATTACTGATGAATACCGATCCATGTTTGAAGCCGCAGGCTTAAGGTCCTACAAGGAGTTCTTTAAATATTCCGGTGGTGAGCTTATAAATAAAAACAAAAAAAGAGATGTCACAAGACTTACTTTTGATCACCAGGGCAAGCCAAAACATTTTTTTATGAAACGGTTTTTTTATCCTCATTTAAAGGACATGATCTTTACCTTCAGCAATTTTGGCCATATATGTTCTCAGGCCGCCTGTGAATGGAAAAACGCCGAATTGCTGTTTGAAAACGAAATAGGCACGTATAAGCCCGTTTGCTATGGTGAGAATCTTTCATGGGGATTTGAAAAAAGTTCGTTCTTTATGACCGAAGAGATAGAAGGCATATGCCTGACCGACTTTATTTCTGCTAACTGGGGCTCGTTAAGCCAGTCCGAAAAAGAAAACATCGTTATCTCCATAGGCAAACTATGTCGAAAGATACACAATGCAGGGATAAGTATGCCCGATCTTTATCTCTGGCACTTCTTTATAAAAGAAAGATCGTCTGATCAAAAAGATTACGAATTTGCCGTTATAGATCTTCACCGTATGAGTAAAAATGCAGGCAAAGGCGCTCTTTATAGAAGTCTTGCTGCACTTGATTTCAGCTTATCCCCCAAATACTTTGACGATTATTTACGTGAACTGCTTTTAGAATCTTATATGTCCGACAATTACCCTTACAATCGTGGTGAACTGCTCAGAAATGTGGCAGAGCGTTCAGCCGTTCTTGCTGCCCGCAGACGGCGTCACGTTTACTGACCCGATATTTATTTTTCATTCCCATTTTCGACTGCGGCACTTATATGAAAAATCGCCCCGTCTACGATCTGACCGTCAGAAATATCACTGTCCGCCCACCTTTTTACTATCCTGAACCTGCCGTCGTTCATAAGTTCATCTATTAAAGTGCCGTTGGCGATGATCCATTCTCCATTTTTATATCTCTCATAAGTTTCAGCGATATCCTTAGTCTCTGAAACGGTCCTGCCTAAGTAATGTACCGATCTGGAGGAAATATATTTGAATGCAGTAAGTTTTTCATCTTTGGACACTATTGAGCTGACTTTCCTGGCGAAATCTTTCGAAAAGTGATCGCGGTCTGTCGGGGCAAGGAGGAAATGAAAAATCATTACTATTATGACAAAGTAACCGATACACATTGCAGTAAAACCCGCTGTCGGTTTGCCTCTGGCAAAGAGGATTGTAATTATAACAGATACAGCGATGATCATTGCGGAAACAATGATCGCTTCGTTTAGGAAAGGCATGTTGGTTTTTATAAAATATAAAGGCAAAGCCACAGCACCGATGACGAACACTGATATATGAGACAGGAAAAACTTCTTTACAAAGCTGTCTGAGTAAGACTTTCTGACAAAGAGCATGTCTTCGAGCAGTACCCCGATCAAAATGCACATAGCCGGCATTATGGGCAGAATATAGTGCTGCCTTTTCCCCCCGTCGATCGTTACAAAAATAAGATCGGCGACGAATACAAGCCATAAATAGAACATCGGCTTTCGCTGTTGTTGCCATATTTTGTAGAAAGGTGCTGCAAGCGCAGCTACCATAAGTGCTGACCATGGTGTCGTAAATTTGAACATTACAGGGAGATAAAAATACCAGCTTTTACCACCGGAAGCATACGTACCGAAAAACCTGTCGACGAATTCGTGTTTCCACAGTGTCATATCCCAATCCATCTTGTAAGCTATTGCCAGTGGCCATGGCAGAGAGATGACAAGAAATATTAGAGTACCGACTATCGGCAGCATTTTTGGAATTATGTTCCACTTTTTATAAAATAGAACATAGAAAAATAAAGGCACGCCAACCATTGGTATCGGGGCCGGCCCCTTTGCCAAATTACCCAGGCCGAAGCTTATCCAGAAGATAAGCGACTGGACGACCTGCTCTTTCCTGTTTTGTGCATTTACTATCGAATAGAACGAAAAAAAACAGATCGTAATAAAAAATGTAAGTGCCATTTCGGGCCGGGCGTTGTGCGAATAACCTATGAAACCAAGTGAGCTTGACCAAACTGCGGCACTGATAGCGGCAATGCGAAATCCAAGCCAACTGCTTACATAATAAAGTATGGCTGCCGAGATAAGGACCGCGAATATTGCCGAAGGCAGCCTTGCACTCGTTTCATCAACCCGGCCGCTTATCTTTGCAATACCTGCAACAAGCCAGTACGAAAGCGGAGTTTTTTGGAGCCGGACCTCACCGTTACAGGTTGGCACTATCCAGTCGCCGGAATCAAGCATCTCACGGGCTGTTATGGAAACAAGGCTCTCATGATTGCTGAGAGTCTTGTTTGGCAGATCCCACAAACCGTTAAGTATCGCAAAAACTATCACTGCGAATACAACAATGCGCTTTATATTTTTGTCAAAGCTTGTTCGCTCATTTAGCATATATTTGAGCTCCTTGCGAAATTATTTTATCAGCTTGATTATCTCGTCAAGATCGTTCGGAGCTTCAATAGGCGGATTGCTGAACTGTCCCTGCCCGTCTTTATGATAATTAACCGTTACGTTAGGATCTTTCAATTCGTGTCCTGTAAGGACGCAGGCGATAGTTTCGTCCTTGCTGACGGTGCCGTCGGCCAGCAGATATTTTAGTCCGGCTATCGTAGCAGCCGAAGCAGGTTCACAGCCGAGTCCGTACAGGCCTATCTGAGCCTTGGCATCGACTATTTCTTCGTCGGTTACCGCAAGCACTACTCCGTTGCAAACGTCAAGAGCACGCAGGCATTTCTTCAGATT
>JAFGKL010000099.1 GCA_016928585.1 Sedimentisphaerales bacterium | reverse complement strand
GAATTCTTTACCGGCTATTATAAGTTCATCTGCCAAATCAGCCTCCGCCTACAAATTTAACCAGCTCAATTTTTTGGCCATCTGAAAGTTTCGTACCTGCAAAATCATTACGTCTTACGATCAGCCCATTAACCTCTGCGACTACCGTTGCATGATTTATGCCCATGCTGTCAAGCAGAGAAGATAATGTTTCAGGCATCTTGCCAGAACTGAATTCTTTTTCCTTACCGTTAATTATCAAAAATAACATAACAAAAACTCCAAACAAAAAAACGCAACAGGGCCTTGCCATATTGCGTCTGCTAACAACCTCTCGTCTCCCTTCGCCGGCATTAACCAGATCAGGTTATAAGGGTCTATCTCTCAGCCGCAGCCAAAAAAGGCTTTTAAGCACCCCTGACATATTATTTATTGAATGATAGACTAATTTTGCCAAAAATCAAGCCTTATTTATCTCCTGTTAGAATATGGGCGAAATGGCAGAAATGACCTGTTTGTATGCGATTAATATTTTTTTCTGAATCTTGCCGTTGGGATGTTCATAAGTTTTCGGTACTTAGCTACTGTGCGCCGTGCTATCTTACCTGCACCCATTTCCTGAAGTTTGTCACGGATAACATCATCGCTTAAGGGCTTTGATTTATCCTCGGTATCGATGATCTGTTTGATCTTTTCACGCACTGCACTCCAGCTTTGCTGCTGGCCGTCGTCGGCTTCCATCCCCCCGCTGAAAAACTCTCGCAAAGGTAAGATCCCATCGGAATATTGAATATATTTTCCCGACACTGCCCTCGACACGGTCGCTATATGAACACCTACTTCTTCGGCAACCGTCGCCATCGGCAAAGGTTTTAAAAAGAGCTTTCCCTTGTCAAAAAAGTCTTTTTGGAATTTCACTACCGCCGTAGCCACTTTAAGTAACGTATTCTTGCGTTGCTCTATAGCATCCATCAACCATTGCGCAGAGCGAATATTCTGCTGCAAAAATTCTCTTGCTTTGGTATCTATTTTACGATCCCTGGACATTTTCGAATAATAATCATTTACTCTCAATGAGGGTATTCGCGTGTCTGCCAGTGTTACAACATAACCGGTGCCATCATCTTTTGGCTCTACTATTATATCAGCAGTGATCGGATGGTTGTCATTACGTCCGGCAACAAGTCCCGGCGAACTATCAAGCCTGCTCATACGTAATATGGCATTATTCAACTGTTCCATAGTGCACTTCATTTTCTTGGCTATCTGCGGAAGACGGTTATCAAGAAGATCGTCCCAGTAATCCGAGACCAGTCGTACCTCAAAGGACATATCATCAGGTATCTGTGCCATCTGTATTAAAAAACATTCCCTGACATCCCTTGCCCCTACACCGGCCGGCTCTAACATTTGAATAAGTTCCAGCGCCTTGTAGAGATGTTCCATTGTGAATTTATGTTTGTCTTTATTGTGAAGCTGTTCGATACGAACGGTAAGATAACCCTTCTCATCAATATAGTTGATTATTTTATCGCCTGCCTGCTTAACCAACTCATCCGCTTCAACAAGTCTCCATTGCTCGACCAGCAGATCATTCAATGACTTTGTCTGAGCCGCTGTATTCCGCAAAGCTTCAAGTTTCTTGTCCTTTTCGCCGCTGCCGCTGTTGGAGCGCCTCGCCATATGATCCGTATAATCGCTATAATCGTCAGGATTATATTCGATACTGTCAAGACGCTGAAAATCTTCAACATTATCAGAGTCGTCCTTAACAATAAGCTCGCGTTCTTCGATATTATCGCTTGATTCTGTTGATTCGTCCGGTGACATCAAGACGTCATTCTCATCAACTGTCGGTTCGTCCTGTTCCAGGACGGGATTGCTGTTAAGCTCTGATTCGATTTTTTCCTGAAGCGCAAGTAAAGGTAACTGAAGAACTTCCATCGATTGGATCATACGCGGCGCAAGCTTCATACGCTGCTCCATACGCATACCCTGTGTCATCGACATCTTCATAATAATTACCCTTTATTTCTCAGAATAAACAGCACATTATATTATAACAAATCCTGTGCCAAAAATATACTGGTCGCAAAAAAATCTTGAGAAAAATCTTTCGAAAACCTCCGTCATAAAGAAATGCACCACCTGTTAAACTATTCTATCGGCCCCCTGCCAAGAATGGCATCAGCAAGGATAGAACCGCTTGCATATTCAATATTGCTGCCGGTCGGCAAACCCCTGGCAAGCCTGTTGATCTTTACGCCCAATGGCCTTAATAATGAACTTATATAAAGGATCGTTCCGTCCCCTTCAATATTCGGATTTGTAGCCATAACCACTTCTTTAACAGTTCCCGAACGAACTCTTTTAACAAGTTCATCTATGGTTAAGTCGTGCGGCTCTACGCCCTCAAGCGGTGCTATGTGCCCGTTGAGAACGTGATAAACCCATCTGCAAAGTCCCGTTTTTTCAAGACTGATGACATCTTTCGGCTGTTCGACAACACATATTACACTGTGGTCCCTTTTGGTGTCCGAACATATTCTGCAGGTTTCAGTTTCTGTAAGATTAAAGCATATTCTGCATTGTCTGATCTTGCTTTTAAGGTCGTTTATTGCTTTTGACAAGCCAAGCGCCTCTTTCGTATCACTTCTTAGCACATGAAATGCAAGTCTCTCGGCGGTCTTAGGTCCGATGCCGGGCAGTCTGCCAAATTGCTCGATCAATTCATTTAAGCTATCCGTATACGCCGGGTCCATCCTCTATTCCTCTTTGATATCCACTACGCTTGCTTCAAGCCCTGTCAGAAGTGTCTTGACTGCAGGGTCGTCAAGCACTTCTCTGGCATCTATTCTCGTTGGTGTATTTTTCTTTGCTTCTTTCTTTGGCTCTTCTTCCTGATCGCTCAACTGATATTCAACCCGCAACTGTCTTCCGATCAATGAACTTAATAGCCTGGTGATTCTTCCGGACCGAACATCTGACTCGCAAAGCAATTTTGTCATCTGGTCGGAAGCCGAAAAGATCAGTTTTAATACATCGTTTTTATAATCAATTCTTTCTGCCCTTACTATCAACCCTGCCAACCCCTCATCCTGGGACCTGGCCAATGTTACTATCTGGTCCCATTTATCTTCTATAGATGAAGGATCAATTTCAGCTTTAATAGTTTCTTTTGGACTGTCAAAAACAGGGGCTGCCTTAACTGCTATGTTTTTTTTTACACCTGCTATTTTTACCGCCCCGCCTTTATCAAGCTGCGACAATACTGACTGAACATCCATAAAATGCTCGCTAAGTCCAAGCCGCAACAAGGACGCCTCAAGCAGAGCTCGCGGATTATCGCTGTTTTTGATCGTCCATCGAAGTTTCTCCAATGTGGTTATACTATAAATAAGCCCCGGCACATCGAACTTTTCCGCAGCCGCGGCCATCCGCTTTTTTTCATCTTCCGTCAATATCAGTATTTCATTATCTTTGGATGTGGACTTTGTTACCATAAGATCTCGCATAAGTTCGATCATAGAATCCGCGATCTGGCTGGGCGTTAACCCCGTAATCATAAGCTCATTGATCTTTTCGAGGATCCCCCCTACGTCAGATTCGCCTATCTTTTCTGCAAGCTCGCATATCTTTTCCCTGTTGGGCTCACCTAGAAACTCTTCCAAAAGTTCCACCGTTAAAGTGTCAGCTCCTGTACTTATCAACTGGTCCAGTAAACTAAGCCCGTCACGCATTGAGCCGTTGGCGAGCCTGGCAAGAGCAATTATAAGGTCATCCTGAAATTCTATTTTTTCCTGCGTCAGAATATTCTTAAACTGCTTTGCAAGATCTGCAGGACCTATACTGTTAAAATCAAACCGTTGGCATCTCGATTGTATCGTCGCTAATACCTTATTCGGCTCAGTCGTTGCGAAAATAAACTTCACATGCTCCGGCGGCTCTTCCAGTATTTTCAAAAGAGCATTGAATGCACCGGTGCTGAGCATATGCACTTCATCGATAATATATATTTTATACCTGCTGCGGGCCGGGCGATATATCGCATTTTGACGAAGCTCACGGATATTGTCCACCCCGTTATTCGACGCACCGTCGATCTCGATAACATCAATATCGTCCCCGACATTAACTGACAGGCAACTGTCGCACTTACAACACGGAGCAACTGTTGCTTTTTCCGATTCAAGGCAGTTAAGGGATTTGGCAAGGATTCTTGCCATTGTGGTTTTGCCTACGCCGCGGGTCCCGCTAAAAAGGTATGCATGGGCGACCCTGTCAGACTTTATGGCATTTTTTAAGGTTTGCGCAATGGATTCCTGTCCGACAACATCGTCAAATGATTGTGATCTGTAACGTCTTGCTAATACAGTGTATGCCATAGTAATTGATCATTATTTATCTGACATTAAAAAAGGTGGCCGGGTTTGCCAAGCACAGCAGAACCGCCGCTTATGGCTGCTCGGTTCCCCGCCTGACCAGATTCACGCGTCCCGCTTGCATGGGACCCGACCATGAATTTTGCTGTCTATCCTGCCAAACAGCTTCAGAGAAGATAATATAGCAAAATTATG
Source organism: Sedimentisphaerales bacterium (assembly GCA_016928585.1). Lineage (GTDB taxonomy): Bacteria > Planctomycetota > Phycisphaerae > Sedimentisphaerales > Anaerohalosphaeraceae > JAFGKL01. The sequence continues at coordinate 2,332 of JAFGKL010000099.1, read as the reverse complement.
GAAAAATTCCATAAAAAACATTTGTATTTATTTCGACGGATATATATATTACCCGCGATCGTCATATAGCTGTTTAAATCACAGGTAGTTATAGTATTTCGGTCCTTTATGGGAGTTTATTATGGACGTAAGAATTGAAGATTCATGTACCTGTTGCGGGTTGTGCGTGGAGATCTGTCCGGAGGTTTTTGACATGGGTGATATTACAGCCGAAGTCATATCTAATGATATTCCGCCGGAGTGTATAGATGCCGTTACCGAAGCTGCCGAGGAATGCCCCGTTGAAGCTATCGTTATCGATTAGCCTGGCAGTTCCTTGCTCCTGTCGCAGGCGGCTTTTAGTGCGTTTGACACCAGTTCGTTGAATTGACCCTCGGCAAAAACTTCCAGCGCAGCCTCAGTTGTTCCGCCGGGCGAAGTGACTTTTTTCCTAAGTTCGGCAGGCCCTTCCTTATTCTCATCGGCTTTGCCCGCAAGTATAGCCGCCCCCTTTGCTGTTTGCAGGACAAGTTCTCTGGCAACATCTTCCGAAAGACCAAGTTTTACGCCGGCTTTTATCATCTCTTCCATCAACAAAAAAAAGTAAGCAGGCCCCGATCCGCTAACCGCTGTTACAGCGTCGATCAGTTCTTCCTTTTCGACAACTACTGCTTTGCCAACCGCTGCAAATATTTTTACCACATTATCGACAGCATTTTTTTCGGCATTTCTCGAATAGATCGCCGTTGCCCCCTCGCTAACCAAGGCAGGTGTATTGGGCATGACCCTGATTATTGAGGCTTCCGGTAAAAACTTTGCGATTTTCGAAGTAGTAATGCCGGCAGCTATTGAAATGACAAGTTTTTCCTTGCCTACATAACCCTTGATACATTCAAGAACCTCGGTGAAATTTTGCGGTTTCACACTGAGAACAACAATATCGGCACTTTCGACAAGACCGGTGCTGCTTTCGGCAGCTTTTACGCCGAATTGTTTTTCCAATTCATCCTGTCTTTTCTGAACGATATCATATACCAGCACATCACCCGCGGGGAATACTTTTGAAGAAATGATACCTTTTACAAGTGCCCCGGCCATATTGCCCGCACCGATAAATCCTATCTTGCTCATTTTCTCTCCTTATTGGCGCTTATCCCATATGTCGTTCAATAAAACTAGTGTCGATCTTACCCTTAACATACAGGTTATGAGAAAGTACTTTAAGACAAGCCGGGATAGTCGTCTTGATCGGCTCGATCTTGAACTCACGCAGTGCACACTTCATCGTATTGATCGCTTCTTCCCGTGTCTTTTTATGCACAATAAGCTTGCTAACCATCGAATCATAATATGGAGAAACATTCCACCCGTGATAAACATGCGTATCAACCCTGACACCAATACCGCCCGGCGGAATAAATTTTGTTATCACTCCGGGACTTGGTGCATAGTTCCTTTCCGGATCCTCAGCATTGATCCGGCACTCTATCGCAACACCCTTATGCCTGATATCTTTTTGCTTTATATTGATATTTTGACCGCTGGCTATCTTAAGCTGCCACTTGATAAGATCGTGCCCGGTTACCATTTCGGTTACAGGGTGCTCTACCTGAATACGTGTGTTGACTTCGATGAAATAGAATTTTTTCTTTTTGTCCAATAAAAACTCAACCGTTCCAACGCCCGTATAATCGGTCTGCTTGATCACCCGCAGTGCCGCTTTGCAAAGTTCTTCCCGGGTTTTTTCATCAAGCGACGGACAAGGGGACTCTTCGATAAGCTTTTGATGCCGTCGCTGGATCGTACAGTCCCTCTCATAAAAATGCACGGCATTGCCGGCCTTATCGACCAAAACCTGCACCTCAACATGACGGGGGTTTTCGATATATTTTTCAACATAAAGGATGCCGTTATTAAACGCAGCTTCTGCTTCGGACTTGGCTGAGGCGAATGCTCCGTGCAGACTGATATCATTGTGCGCAACACGCATACCCCTGCCGCCGCCGCCGGCTGCCGCCTTTATCATAACAGGATAACCAACTTTGTTAGCCATTTTCAATGCGGCTTCAACGTCTTTGACCTCACCCTGAGAACCCGGTACTACGGCGACTTTGGCCTTCTTGGCGAGTGCCCTCGCCTGAACCTTATCGCCAAGCATTTCCATGGCCTTCGAGGTGGGGCCTATGAAGGTTATGCCGCAATCGCTGCAAACCTCAGAAAAATGCGCATTCTCCGCAAGAAAACCATATCCCGGATGTATCGCCTCAACGTCCGTGATCTCGGCAGCGCTGATAATACGCGGAATGTTAAGATAACTCTCTAAAGGACTGGCAGAGCCGATACAAATGGCCTG
>JAFGKL010000098.1 GCA_016928585.1 Sedimentisphaerales bacterium | reverse complement strand
TCTGACAATCGGTGCCTGTGGCTTTAATTTCCTTTTGAGTTTGCTCGGCAGTGGCGTCATCCGGCTGACCATCTTTAAAATCATAATAGTTTAATACAAGGTCGTATCCCAAGGAGGCCAATTCTTTTGCAATGCCTTTGCCGATGCCCCTGCTTGCTCCGGTTATAATCGCTACAGGTCTGTCTGCCATTTTTTTACCTCATTTATTATTTAAGATATTCGTTTATTTGTTTTGCCGCTTTCATTCCGTCGGCGACCGCTGCGACTACCGTTGACGGTCCTCTTGCTAGATCGCCGCCGGCAAAGACGCCTTTACGTGTGGTATGACATTTATCATCTGTTTTTATGAGTCCGGAGTCAATATCCACACCCGGCAGGATCCTGCCGAGCGATTCGTCAGATATTTGGCCGATGGCTTCAATTGCTATATCCATTTGGAGTTTGTATTCATTATTTGTTATCGGTATGGGTTTTCGTCTTCCAGATTTGTCCGGCAGCCCCAACGTTGTCGGGCAAACTTTAATTGCTGTTAGCCTGCCATTATCCGAGTCGTATCCAAGTTGCTGGGTAAGTATTAAGAAATGTATGCCTTCCTGCAAGGTCCTGTCTCGCTCGGTTCCCCATGCAGGCATTTGTCTAAAGGACCTTCGATAAATAATATGAACATCTTCGGCACCGAGGTGTTTAGCAGTTGCGGCAGCATCCATAGCGGTGTTACCGCCGCCGATGACGGCGACTCTTTTGCCTGCAAGGTCAAGTTTGCCGGGTTCTTTAGCGGCAGTTTTAAGGAAATCCAATGCATCGTACAGGCCGTCAAGTGTTTCGCCTGATGATCTTATTGACTTAGGGAGGCCCATGCCGATAAAGACGGCGTCGAAATTTTCTTTGATTATATCATCAAGGTCGAAGTTTTCGTTTAGTTCTGTGCCGAGCCTAAGAAACATCCTGTCATTTGGGACATCTGCGAACAAGCCTGCAATTTCTTTTTTTAATGCGGTGCTTTGTCTTTCGGGGGGGATGACCGAGTCTATCATTCCGCCGAACTGATCGCTTTTGTCGAAGATCGTTATTTTGTGACCTGCTTCGAGCAATACTGCGGCGGCGGCTATTCCGGCCGGCCCTGCACCGAGGACGGCAATGTTTTTACCGGTCGATGTTTTGGGTACATTTATTTTTGACCAGCCGTTCTTATTGGCCTGCTCGGACAAATATCTTTGAATGTCCGCTATGGGAAGTGCATCGTCGCCGATGAACTTTTGCAGGCAGCTTCCCTGACACTGCTGATCGACAGGGCAGAGCCAGGCACAAACTTCGGGCAATATATTTGCTTTGCGTATGGTTTCGTAGGCGCCTTTTTCATCTCCTTCCAGGAACTTATTAATAAATTCCGGTATGTCTATCCCGGCAGGGCAGCCGAGCTGACAAGTCGGCTCCTGACACTGCATGCAGGTTTCGGCAAGACGTTTGAGGTTGGCCGGGTCGCTTAATCTGCCGTGTTTGAATATCGGGCCGTAGATCTTGTTGTCGCGAACGACGCAGCCGGCCATTTGCCCGTCGCGCATAAGCTGTGTGCAGGCACTGCATCCGACGCAAACTTTGTCTTTATCAAGTTTTCCTTTTGTTAAAAGGTCCTTTGCAAAATCAGGATATGCAAAGGCCATTCTTCCGGCACCGACGATGGTTATTTTGCCGGATTTTTTGGCTGCGGCGCCAACGTTACCCATAAGTTCTCTCAGCCAGCTATATCCTGTGCCTACGAGTGCCAGTTGTGGGAACTCGTGTTGAATTTTAGCCGCGATGTTTATCATGCGATGTACGCCTTTGATCGGATGTTCCGGTTCATCGTATGCGTCTTTGATCGGCTGGTTGAAGGGTCTGCCGACATGCGGGTTGTAATACGGATTGGCGATCGTGAAGTTGATCATCTTTACGCCGCGTTTAACCATGAGGGAGACCAATTGCTTAGGCTCAGTTAAGTCCGGGATGGTGTAATCGTTTTTATCAACACCCCAGCCGTATGGGTATGGGATGGAATCGTAAAATCCGAGTCTTGCGACCACTTCTTTGTCGTCGCCAAGTTCTTTGTGTATCTTTTCTATTACTTCAAGGACGAATCTTGTTCTGTTCCCGAAAGAACCGCCGTATTTGCCTTTTCTTTCCCTGGCTGCTAACAGCTCATTGATCAGATAACCGTGACAGGACTTGATGTCTACGGCGTCGAAACCTGCCTGAAAAGCTATCTTGGCTGCTTTTATATAAGCATCCTGTAAGTTATCAAGATATTCGTCGGTGACGATGCGATCATCTGTAACCTTGCTTTTTCTTTTAGTTGTCGGTGAAGGTTCCGGTATTAGCGGATCCCTGTAAGGATCCCTTTGCGGTATAATCGGCGCAGCAACACCGGCGGGCTTGCTGTATCTGCCGGAGTGAGTTAGCTGTGCTACAATGAAGGGGCGATGGTTCGGCCCCATGCTGTCTTTAGCGGCCCGGCGCATTTGCTTTACCATATCTGTAAATGCATCTTTGCTGTTTTCATTGAGCCAGAGCTGGCGGGGATTTGCTCTGCCTTCGGAAACAACAGCGATGGCTTCTGCCCATAACAGTCCGGCACCACCGGCGGCAAATCTTTTATACCTGCGAATGGTTAAAGGGCCGGGCCTGCCCAGTGAGTCACCGTCTGCTCCTTCCATCGGGTGAACGGCGATAGAATTAGGGATTGTCAGGCTGCCGACTTTTACCGGATGGGAAAGTACGGATACATCTTCGATCGCTTCGAGGCGGCAGTCAAGTTCGCTGCATAACTGATGGAAGTTTTTTAAGTTATCAAGTTTGAATTTCCAGTTTGCGGTCATTTTTCCCCTTCAAGTATAAACCTACTGTAATGCAGCTTTTAGGATATGCTATTTGTTGGAATCTTTCCTTGCATATCCGGCAAATATTGATTTGCATTTTCGGCAATATTATTGTATAATGATATAAGTGCTTTTAAAATAACACATTGTGATTTTATAAAAAAGGCATTTTTATGAAGTTAAAGACACGTTTACCAGATTGCGGGATACTTATAGACAGCCGGCGAAGAAGGCTCAAGTCCGGAGACGCCACGCACAGCCATGATCATCTGAGCATACTTTATGTGGTTTCCGGGCATGGGGTAATAGAGTTTCAAGAAAAGCAGTTCGATGTTTTTCCGAACACGGTTATTACCTTGCAAAAACATCTTTTGCATAAACTTTTAGACAAGCCCAGACAGGCGATGACGGTTTTGTCTTTGTATTTTGATACAGAGAGAGCCGGCTTAAATAAATATATAGTCGATTACCTGTTTGCTTCGGAGAAGCCTTTTGTTCTGCCGGTGTATTATGCTGAGAATATAAAAAGGAATTTAAGGAAGATGCTTTATGAACAAGGCATGAAACCACCCGGCTATAAGCTGGCTATAAATCAGAATTTGTCTCTTACAGTATTGCAATTGTACAGGGCCAAACTCGATCTGTCGAAACATCCAAAAGATCAAACTGAGAAAACCAGCATGGAAAGAGTAAGCAGCACTGTTGATTTTATTTCTAAAAACAGTCATGAACAGTACGGGCTTGCCGAAGCGGCAAGGATGGCAAGTGTATCTCAAAGACAGTTTACAAATCTGTGCAGGAAAATTACCGGCAAAAGTTACAAGCAATTTTTAAACAGGATCAGATGCGATAAAGCAAAAGATCTGCTGGAAACAACAGACATGTCCGTTTCTTCTGTTGCATTTGAAGTGGGTTTTGAGGACCTGTCCACCTTTTACCGGTCATTTAAAAGGTGTTTCGGCACAAGCCCTTCATCATTCAGGAAGAAATTGACCATTTAGTGAGAGGTTAACTTTCTTTAGATCGAAACGGCCGAGTCTATGAACGCCCTGATGTTTTCGGTAGGGGTGTTTTGTGTCATACCGCCGCCGCAGGACAGGATTATTCTTGAAGTATCGCTAATATCAGCGACAGCTTTTTTGACGGCGGTCTTAACTTCATCAGGAGTGCCGGCAGCAAGGACATCGCGCGGTGGAATGTTACCCAGCAGAGCCACTTTGTTTTGTGTTAATTCTTTTATTTCTTTGATAGAGTGCTTAAAACTGAAGTTGAAAAGATTGACACCCATCTCCGGGAGGTAGGGGGCACTTACGAGGCCGGGGGCATCATTATGAAGAAAATTTATTTTGGCATTGAATGAGCCGTAGATCCTTTTGAAGTATGGGACGACATATTCTTTGCATTGGTCGTCACCTACAAAACCGATTATATCGTCCAGAAGCAATATTCCTTCGATCGTCGGGAACTGCTCCATTTGGTAACCTATCCAGTCAACGAGAAAATCCGTAAGCAGTCCAATGAGCCTGTGACATTTTTCCTGGTCCGTCATCATGGCCATCATCAGTTCGGTTGTGCCCATAAGAAAAGATGCGATATTCAAGGGACCTCTTGCAACGGCAAATTTAATGCTGTGATCCATTGCTTCGATCCTGCTTTGTGCATTTTTAAGCCGGTTTATTACAAATGGCAAAAGGCCGTCCGTTCTGACATTCGGTTTGGCGAGAGAATCGATAGCCGAAAAGTCTTTGAATATTTTTTCGGCGTGGGGCAGATCGTTTTGGCTCCACTGACACTTAGCGCCGAAAGCGCTTGGCTCGGTACACATTCCGTATTCGGCCCAGAAGCCCGGCAAAAAGACGGCTTCGGAGAATGTTTCAATTGCTTTTTTGTTTGCGTCAAACCACAACTTATCCTGTACATAATAATCGATAGTTGATATTCCGGCCCAACCGGGCAGCCAAGGGCTGTCAATGATGAAGCCGACGGGAAGAGGGGATATATCTTTGCCGTTTATGACGTCTAACAGCATTTGCCATTGGGTATCATTCATGTTTTAATCTCCTTGCATGACCATAATATATCCTACCGCAAGAGCCATTCAATAACAAAAATCGGCGGCAAATACAACCGGTTATTTATTTTGGCCTTTTAAAGTCATGCATGATCTCGGTGTGTTTCGTTAGTAAAAGGTGTTGTAAGTAAATATTACTCCCGGGAAATAAAGCTGTATTTTGGGCAGGGAGAGGATTTTGGTAATAAAATATGACAAGTAATTCTGGACAACACGGCAGACAACTGGTAAAATCCGTGGGATGCAGTTATTTGCAGGCGAATATTTATAAAATAGCAATGCTGCAGGCTCTAAAACAGGGCGGCTAAGTCATCCACTCCTTGATGGTCGACGAAAAAAGGGATCGTAATTATAATGAACGTTCAGTTCGTGATTAAATGACAATTAAGGAGTCACAAATGCAGAACAATTCTGGAAGATTATCCATTAGGGAGAAGGTCGGCTACGGTGTTGGCGATACAGCATCGAATTTGTTTTTTCAAGTCTTTATCTTATTTCTACTTTACTTTTATACGGATGTTTTCGGTATTTCTGCAGCCGCCGCAGGTACGATGTTTTTAGTTACCCGAATCTGGGATGCAGTCAACGATCCTATGATGGGCATGATCGCAGACCGAACGAATACCCGGTGGGGGAAATTTCGACCTTATTTACTTTGGTGTGCCGTGCCGTTCGGGATATTTGGTGTTTTAATGTTTACGACCCCGGATATTAGTCCAATGGGAAAACTGATCTGGGCTTATGTAACCTATACATTGATGATGATGATCTATACGGCTATCAACGTACCTTATTCGGCACTGATGGGGGTTATCACACCTAATTCAAATGAGCGTACGGTTGTATCTTCCTTCCGATTTGTGTCAGCATTTATCGGAATGCTTATTGTTCAATACTCTGTACTTAAAATGGTGGAGAAATTCGGAGGCGACAATGAGCAGTTAGGCTGGCAAATAGCAATGGGGGTACTGTCGGTACTGGCGATCATACTATTCCTTATCACATTTGCAACGACAAAAGAACGTGTTCATCCGCCCAAGGGACAAAAGAACACATTAAAGCAGGACACGCTCGACTTGTTCAGCAATATGCCCTGGCTGTTGATCGGCGGTGCTACTATTTTTCAGCTTACATATTTAGTCATGCGCGGCAGTATTATCATGTACTATTTTGAATATCTTGTTAAATCCCAGGATGTTGTACTGCTTGGCAAAACGTACAGTTATTCGTTTAAAGAACTAGCAACGGCTTTTTTGCTTTCGGGAACGATCGCGACCGTGATCGGCGCCGTCCTGACTAACTTCATCAGCAGGGCGATAGGTAAATCGAAATCTTATGCGATATTTCTCTTTATAAGCGGTTTAGGGTGCGGGCTGGTTTATTTCCTTAGGCCCGATCAGATCGTTCTTTTATTTGTTCTGCAATTGATAACATCGTTTTGCGTAGGGCCCGTCTCAGTTTTACAATGGGCGATCTATACGGATACGGCAGATTATTCCGAATGGAAGAAGGGGCGGCGTGCCACGGCTTTGATCATGGCGGCATCGCTTTTTGCGCTGAAGCTCGGAGTTGCCATAGGCGGTGCTTCAGTAGCATGGATCCTGGCCGGGTACGGATATGTGCCTAACCAGGAGCAGACAGTCAGATCATTACAGGGCATTCGTTTGGGCATCAGTATTTATCCTGCTGTTTTTGCCATGGTCGGTGTTGTTCTTATGGCATTTTATCCGTTAAACAAAAAAACGATGATGACGATCGAGACAGATCTTATTGAACGACGTAAGAAGTATGAATTTGATTCACCTGAGACAAAAGGAGAATAAGTATGAACTTTAAAATAAAAATACCAAGTACAGTTATTTGTTTTATTCTGTTGCCGGTTGTGATGGCTGCCTGCTGTACAGCGGCTGAGCCGGCGTTAAAAGATGTTTTTGCCAAAGATTTTCTTATCGGAGGTGCCCTTAACGGCAATCAGATTTATGGTAATTCGCCGGGTGAAGCGGCTATTATCACGAAGCATTTTAATACGATCACCCCGGAGAACGTTCTAAAGTGGGCAGGTGTGCATCCGGAGCCCGATCGGTATGACTTCGATCCGGCTGACAAGTATGTAGAACTTGGCCAAAAGAACAAAATGTTCATAGTCGGGCATACGCTTGTCTGGCACAACCAAACGCCCAAGTGGGTTTTTGAAAATGCAGACGGCAGTAGTATGGATCGAGAAGCACTTCTTAAACGAATGAAAGATCATATTTTTGCAGTTGCCGGTCGTTACAAAGGGCGAATTAACGGGTGGGATGTTGTCAATGAGGCCGTTGACGGCGACGGGCAATTGCGAAAAACGAAATGGCTCGAAATAATCGGCGAAGATTATATAGCCAAAGCTTTTGAGTATGCTCATGAAGCGGACCCGGATGCGGAACTTTATTATAACGATTACGATATGTGGAAGAAGGACCACTGGAAAGGTGTTATCCGACTGGTGAAAGACCTGCAGGCCAAAGGACTTCGCGTTGACGGTATCGGGGTACAGGGGCACTGGGGTTTTGATTATCCTGTTCTGGATGAGATCGAAGAAAGTATTGTCGCTTTTTCGGAACTGGGCGTTAAGGTTATGATAACCGAACTTGATCTGACCGTTCTTCCGAGCGGGTGGAAAGACCGAGGGGCCGATATAACCAAAAGCTACGAACTTCAAGAAAAACTAAATCCTTATGCTGATGGTTTGCCGGCAGAGCTGAGCCAGAAACAGGCAGATCGCTATTCGGAGTTCTTTTCTCTGTTCCATAAACATCGTGACAAGATCGGGCGGGTGACTTTTTGGGGGGTTCAGGACGGTAACTCCTGGCGCAACGGTTGGCCGGTCAGGGGGCGTACGGATTATCCTCTTTTGTTTGACAGGGATTGTAAGCCCAAGCCGGCTTTTGATGCCGTAATTAAAGTTGTGCAAAAGGATAAATAATTTTTATTGGCGGGTGATGTATAGATGCGAAAAACGAGTTGTCTTACAATATTGCTACTTCTACTATGCAGTACACTTGGTTTGATTACAGGCTGCCAGAGACCCCAGGCCAGAACATTTCATAATCCAATAATTTCGGGGTTTTATCCTGATCCGAGTATTTGCCGCGTCGGCGATGACTATTATACGGTTCACAGTTCGTTTGAGTTTTTTCCGGGAGTGCCTATTTTTCACAGTAAGGACCTTGTTCACTGGCAACAGACAGGGCATTGTCTTACCCGTAAAAGCCAGCTGCCGCTTGATAAAGTAAAGGCTTCAGGCGGGATCTATGCTCCAACCCTTCGTTATAATAATGGTATTTTTTATATGGTTACCACCAATGTTGGCGGGGGCGGCAATTTTTATGTAACAGCTAAGAACCCTGCCGGTCCGTGGTCCGAACCTGTGTGGCTTGACGAGGGGGGAATTGATCCGTCGCTATTTTTTGATGATGACGGCAAGGTATATTATACGCGACACGAGGGCATGGGTGACGGCCATGCTGCTCAGCGATTGTTTAATCCTGAGACAGGCAAGCTAGAAGGCTCGCTAAAGAATATCTGGAGCGGTACCGGCGGTCAGTGGCCGGAAGGTCCGCACCTGTACAAGATCAACGGCAAGTATTATTTGATGATAGCAGAGGGAGGCACCAGCTACGATCATATGGTTACTATTGCACGGGCGGCGGCTCCCTTCGGGCCGTACGAGTCATGTCCCGACAATCCTATCCTGACAAATCGTTATCTACCTAATCATCCGATACAGGCTGTCGGTCATGCTGATATGGTTGAAACACCTGACGGGTGGTGGATGGTTTGTTTGGGGATACGACCTGCGAGCGAATATTCACATCATCTTGGCCGTGAAACATTTTTAGCTCCAGTTGAATGGAACGCTGACGGCTGGCCCGTCGTAAATGTTAACGGAACATTAGATATGGTTCTTGCCGCCCCTAAACTTCCGGAGTTTAAATTTGAAAAGCCACCGGCTAAAGATGACTTCAATGGTGATAAGCTTGCGATGCAATGGAACTTCCTCAGGAACCCTTATGAAGACGATTATTCTCTTACGGCGCGACCGGGCTATCTTAGACTAAATGGTTCGGCCTTGACGCTTAGCGATCAGGATTCACCGGCCTTTGTAGGCCGTCGTCAAACCGATCTGTCCTGCCGGTTTTCAACCCGTATCGATTTTGAGCCTAAATCGGAAAACGAAGAGGCGGGGCTTGTTATCCGCGGCAACGAGAAGAACCATTACGATATCGGTATTACTTTAAAAGAAGGCAAAAGAAAAGCTTTCTGTAGGAAGATCCTTGGCGGGAAATCCGCAGAACCGGTGTATTATGTTGATATTTGCGAAGATGAGGTGGTTTTTTGCGTAAAAGCAACCCCTTTATCGTATGAATTCATCTGTAAAAGCAATGATGGCTCAGTTAAAAATCTGGGAAGTGCCTTGACGCGAGAGCTCTCATCTGAGAGAATTGGCGGGTTTACGGGAGTTTATTTGGGGCTTTACGCTTCCGGCAACGGGCTTGAAAGTACGAGCCCGGCAGATTTTGACTTTTTTGAGTACGATCAGGAAGAAAAATAACAGAAATAATTGCACAATATGAAATTCAAGGGCTTTTCTATTAGGTGAATCGTTTGTGTGATTGATCATAATGTGAAATATAGACGGTGATTAGGAGAGCAATAAATTTGAACGTTGACGAAGCTAAACCAGAATATTTGAATTCTGCATTACCAATTAAAAAACGTGTAGAAGATCTTCTTTCCCAAATGACGTTGGAAGAGAAGGTAGCACAGATGCTCTGTGTATGGAACGATGCAGCAGATACCCTTATAGATGAAAAGGGCGATTTTGATCTTAAAAAAGCAAAAGAAAGCTTCAAAGAAGGCAATGGTCTTGGCCATGTTGGTCGTCCCGGAACCGC
>JAFGKL010000097.1 GCA_016928585.1 Sedimentisphaerales bacterium | reverse complement strand
CAAAGATCGAGAAATTCATGCGTACCGAAAGCATTCGTTTCTGTAACCATACCCCAGTGAGTGTTGACCATTTTAGATCGCTCGCTGCGCGGGCCTATGCCCTCTTTCCAGTGATATTCATCTGCAAAACACCCGCCCGGCCAACGCAGAACGGGAATGTTCAATTCTTTAAGAGCTTCTACCACGTCGGTGCGAATACCGCGAACGTTTGGAATATCTGATTCTTCACCAACCCAGAAACCTTCATAAACACACCTGCCAAGATGTTCCGCAAAATGACCGTAAATATCAGGATTTATTGTTTCTTCTTTTTGGCTTGCCCGAATAACAAGCTTATTCGTTCCGTCAAAGCTGCTTGTAGTAACTTCAGTGTCTCTTGTAGCCGCTTCAGAGCTGCCTTGCTTTTTAACTTCGGCGCATCCGCCAATACAAAAAGCAACTGTTAAAAAAACGATTAACATTCGGGACATTCTCATTTCATTTCTCCTTTTGAAAAATATGCTGTTTAAATGCGCGCTTAAATACATGTTCTTGTCTTCTGGAAACATACAACAATTTGTCATAGTACCGGGACCATGCTAACACCGAATTCGCAATTGCCAAAGAAGTGTAAACAGTTAGACATAAAAAGTTCCGATTGACTCTTATGTATAGCCGGGATCAATGCCAATGTCAAGCAGCCATCTAAACTTTTCAACAGGAAACAAGACTAAGCAATCTCTAAATTAACCCTTTTTGAAGACTTCCTTTGAATAGTTATAATAACACTTCTATAATTAAGATTTTATTGCATCAAAAATTGAGATGTTATGATTTAGGCACACCGGTAACGTTCGGTACTATCACTATTCCTTGCATATCCCGGTAGACACAGTTGTCTTTATTTACCAATTACCCGATTCTTTGGTTATGTCTTCCGCTCTTTTTTAAGGATATTTTTTTTGATTAGTTTATAAAAATTATTTCTAACAAAAATCTTCTCGATCTCGTGGCAATATAAGCAATATAGGTAACATAGCTGTCTTTTGTAACGATAGATGCGCATACCTTATTTACGATAACAAGAACTCTCTTCGATTAAAGACTTTAAGCATCTATTGCTATCAGGATTCTCCTGATGAACATGCTTCTGATAAACGCAAATTGGTTACACTTTGACGTAAAATAGCCTTGAGACAGAAGTGCTTTTCAGCTACAGTGATTTGTTCGTGGAGGGTTTGCGCTCCCGTTAAGAAAAAATGACCCTAAGTTAAATCTGTTTTTACATTTAAGGCAAATTGGTCTTGAGGCAAAATTGCTTTTACGGTAAAGTAATGTGCTCTCGAGACAAGAATGCTTTTCCGGCAGGGTAACAGTTCTGTTGTTGATAAAATTGAAAGGACGCATAGAAAATTGTTTACGATTGGCTTAGACTACGGAACAAACTCAGTGCGATGCGTAGTTGTGGATACAACGAACGGACGAGAACTGGGAACATCGGTTTACGAATACCCATCGGGACAGGCAGGCATCTTACTTGATCCGGCCGATCATAATCTGGCTCGTCAAAATCCGGCCGACTACCTGAAGGGACTTGAAACAACGATAAATCAGGCTATGAAGCAGGCAAAAAAAACTGACGCTTCTTTCGATCCTGCTAAGGTCATTGGAATTGGTGTTGACACCACCGGCTCAACACCTATACCGGTGGACGCCGATGGCACTCCACTGGCAATGAAAGATCAATTCAGGGACAACCTAAATGCATATGTTTGGCTATGGAAGGACCATACCGGCTATGCAGAAGCAGCACAGATCACCGCGCTTGCCAAAAAGGAACATCCCGAATACCTGGACAAATGCGGCGGTACATATTCATCGGAATGGTTCTTCAGCAAGATACTGCATTGCCTGCGAAGTGATCCTGAAGTTTTTGACGCGGCGTACACATGGGTTGAACATGCCGATTGGATAACAGGGATATTAACTGGAACTGAGCATCCGGATAAGATCAAGCGATGTCGTTGTGCTGCCGGACACAAAGCATTCTACAATGATGGTTGGGGAGGCTACCCTTCCGAAGATTTCCTGGTAAAGCTTGATCCAAAGCTCGGAAAACTCCACAAAACTTTATCAGGCAAAACATCTGCGGTTGATGAAAAAGCTGGAGATCTGACAAAAGATTGGGCTGCCAAACTCGGACTAAAAGCAGGCATTCCTGTTGCAATGGGTGCGTTTGATTGTCATCTTGGCGCGATCGGAGCAGGCGTTGCTCCAGGCAGAATGGTCAAGGTATTGGGAACCAGCACCTGCGACGTTATGGTGTCGGATCCGTCAAAATCCCTAAAGGACATTCCCGGCGTATGCGGCATTGTAGACGGATCTGTTATTCCGTCTTCTTTTGGGATTGAAGCCGGACAATCTGCCGTCGGTGACATCTTTAACTGGTTCGTCAACTATATTCAGCCCGGAGGAGAAAAGGAAGGATCACACGCCGCACTTACCAAAAAAGCAAGCAAACTCAAACCGGGACAGTCGGGACTGCTCGCTCTGGACTGGAACAATGGAAACCGAACAGTATTAGTTGACCAAAGACTCACTGGCCTGCTGATAGGACAAACCCTGCACACAAGACCAGAAGAAATATACAGGGCATTAGTAGAGGCAACTGCATTCGGAGCTCTGACCATCATTAATCGAATTGAAGAATACGGAGTCGCAATAAGCGAAGTGGTAAACTGCGGAGGAATCGCCGAGAAAAGCCCCATGGTTATGCAGATTTATGCTGACATACTGGGAAGGGAAATGAAAGTTTCAAGATCCGCTCAAACATGTGCTCTCGGCTCGGCCATTGCTGCCGCAGTCGTTGCCGGAAGTGCTAACGGCGGCTACGACGACTTCTATTCCGCACAGGAAGCAATGACGGGTGTAAAAGATCTCGTCTTTAAGCCAATACCTGAAAATCAGACAGTCTATGCAAAGTTATATAAGCTATATAAACAACTGCATGATAGTTTTGGTATTGCCGGCAACAGCATCGGCTTGGCGAACGTCATGAAGGATCTGCTTGACATTAAAGAGAGCTGTCAGGAGTAGTAAATGCTTGAAAGTTTAAAAAACGATGTCTGCCTCGCTAATCTTGAATTAAAAACAAGCAAATTGATCATTTACAGTTGGGGCAATGTCAGCGGCATCGATCGAAATGAAGGCATTGTCGCGATCAAGCCAAGCGGAGTATCTTATGACACACTCACGCCGGATGATATTGTACTGCTTGACCTTGAAGGAAACGTTGTGGAAGGAAAGCTTCGACCTTCTTCGGATACACCGACGCATCTTGAGCTTTATCGCAGTTTTCAAACTCTTGGAGGCATTTGTCATACACATTCGTTAAACGCTACTGTATGGGCACAGGCCTGTAGGCCTATTCCATGCCTGGGAACGACACACGCCGACTACTACTATGGGGAAATACCGGTCACGGCTTCGATGACAAACGATCAGATTGAAACTGAATATGAATTGAACACTGGAAAAATTATTGTAGAAACTTTTAAAAACTTGGACCCTGACCAAATGCCCGCCGTGCTCGTTGCAAATCACGGACCGTTTACATGGGGACCGACCCCTGCTAAAGCGGTAGAGTCCGCTGTCGTACTCGAACAGGTCGCTGAAATGGCAATGAAAGTTGCCGCACTGAATCCTGATCTTAAAAATACATCGCAAAAACTATTGGATAAGCATTATTTGAGAAAACACGGCAAAAATGCATATTATGGCCAAAATTAAAATTATTGGAGCAAAAACGTGAAAAAACTAAATAACTTTGAGATATGGTTTGTAACCGGAAGCCAGCATTTGTACGGACCGGAAACACTAAAACAGGTGGACGTCGATTCAAAAACGATCGCGGATGCCTTTGACGCATCCGCCGACATCCCATGCAGGATCGTCTTTAAACCTGTTCTAAAAACCCCCGATGAGATCACTCAGTTATGCAGGGACGCCAACGCGGACAACAACTGTATCGGTCTTATCACATGGATGCACACTTTCAGTCCTGCAAAGATGTGGATCGCCGGTCTGGGCCTGCTTAATAAACCGTTCGTTCATCTTCATACGCAGTTCAACCGCGACATCCCATGGGATGCCATCGACATGGACTTCATGAACTTGAATCAGTCCGCGCATGGCGGCCGAGAGTTCGGTTTCATCTGCACACGCCTTCGCAAAAACCGCAAGGTCGTTGTGGGCCATTGGAAAGAATCAAAGGTTCAACAGCGAATTGGTGCGTGGATGCGTGCCGCTGCCGGCTGGAACGAAATACAGAATATGAAAGTTTGCCGCTTCGGTGATAACATGCGTGAGGTTGCCGTCACAGAAGGTGACAAGGTTGAAGCTCAGAAACAGTTCGGTATGGCCGTCAATGGCTTTGGAGTAGGCGACCTGGTAGCGGTTATCAATAAAGTTACAGACGCCGATATCGACAAGCTTGTTGCCGAGTACAAGGATCAATACAAGTTCAACGTCAGCAAGGACAGTATGAACTCTGTACGTGGCTCGGCACGGATCGAAGCTGGCATGAGGGCTTTTCTTGAACAGGGAGGATTTAAGGCATTTACCACAACGTTTGAAGACCTGCACGGCCTCGAGCAGCTTCCGGGCCTGGCTGTTCAGCGTTTGATGGCGGAAGGATACGGCTTCGGCGCAGAAGGTGACTGGAAAACAGCTGCTCTCGTAAGGACTATGAAGGTAATGGCCGACGGGCTTGACGGTGGCACATCGTTCATGGAAGACTATACTTACCATCTTGATCCGAAAGATCAAAAAGTACTCGGTGCACATATGCTCGAGGTTTGTTCGTCTATCTCCGACGGAAAACCTTCACTCGAAGTGCACCCGCTCGGTATCGGCGGAAAAACAGACCCCGTTCGTGTCGTCTTCAATGTAGCGCCTGGCCCGGGCCTAAACGCTTCACTGATCGATATGGGCAACAGGTTCAGAATGATCGTAAACACTGTCGATGTTGTAAAACCAAATGCCGACCTGCCAAAGCTGCCCGTCGCACGTGTTGTATGGGTGCCCAAACCTAATCTGGAAATAGGTGCCGCTGCATGGATACTTGCTGGCGGTGCTCATCATACCGGCTTCACAAAGGCCTTGACTGCTGAACACATGGAAGACTTCACTGAGATGGCCGGAATCGAATATCTCCTCATAGATGAAAACACTACGATTCCGGAATTCAAAAAAGACGCTCGGATAAACGAGATTTATTATATGCTTGCAAACGGATTAAAGTAAATAATTAGAGAATACAAATTCTCGGCAAAATGGAATGAGAGGACTAAAATTATGAGAAAAAGAAATCTTCAGATCGGCGTTTCCCTTTTATTACTGGTATCCATCGCTTTTTGGGCAGGATGCAAACAGCAGGCTCCTAATGATATGCCTGAAGAAACAGATGAAACAATGGGCATGGCGACAATGGATGATATGGAGGAAGAAATGGAATCGAGCATTACCAAAGACAGCTTCGGAAAAACAAAAGACGCAGAACCGGTAGATATTTACACGCTGACAAACGCCAATGGACTTGAAGCAAAGATCATGACGTATGGCGGCACAGTTGTGTCGCTGAAGGTACCGGACCGTGACGGTAAGCTCGGTGATATTTTACTCGGGTTTGATAACATTTCTGACTATGAAGAAAAAAGCCCTTATTTCGGCTGCCTTGTCGGACGTTATGGAAACCGCATAGGCAATGCTAAATTCTCGATCGATGGAACCGAATACACACTCGCAGCCAATGACGGCGTAAACCATCTGCACGGCGGCGTAAAAGGATTTGACAAAGTCGTATGGGACGCAAAGCCCTTCCAGAACGCAGACGCTGTCGGACTAAAACTGCACTACCTAAGCAAGGACATGGAAGAAGGATACCCCGGCAATCTGGATGTAAATGTAACTTACACGCTGACCAATGCCGATGAGCTAAGGATCGACTACGAAGCAACCACTGACAAACCTACCGTTTGCAACCTGACAAACCACAACTATTACAACCTCGCAGGCCAGGGCAATGGTGATATCCTCAGTCATGAATTGATGATAAACGCCGACAATGCGACTCCTGTCGGTCCCGGCCTGATCACAACCGGCGAGATTAAACCGGTCAAAGGAACCGTAATGGACTTTACAAAACCAACACCGATCGGCAAGGGCATAAACGCGGATGATGTACAAATTGTTTTGGGCGGAGGATATGACCATAACTGGGTTTTAAACAAACAAGGAAATGAATTATCCCTGGCTGCAACCGTCTATGAGCCGACAACCGGACGTGTCATGAAGATAACAACAACCGAACCAGCCCTGCAGTTCTATGCAGGCAACTTTCTCGACGGAACGCTCACGGGTAAAGAAGGCAAAGTATATAAACATCGTTATGCCTTCTGCCTGGAAACGCAGCACTCTCCTGACTCACCGAATAAACCTAATTTCCCAACAACCGTATTGAGACCGGGAGAAAAGTATAAAACGACAACGGTTCATAAATTCTCGACAAGATAATAACAACTGAAAGAGTCTTGTATTTTTGAAAGGATTGGATATGACGGCATTACATGCAATTGACTGGCTTGTTATTCTGGGCTACTTTGTCTTGGTATTTGGCATTGCGTGGTGGGCCTACTTAAAAGAAAAACAATCTCAAACTACGACGGAATATTTTCTCGCCGGCCGTAATTTAGGATGGTGGGTTATCGGTGCTGCGGTTTTTTCGTCAAATATCGGTTCCGAACACTTGGTAGGTTTGGCCGGTTCGGGCGCTACCGATGGAGTCGCTATGGCCCATTATGAACTGCACGCATGGTGCCTCCTGGTATTGGCATGGGTCCTGGTTCCTTTCTACATGCGATCGCAGGTCTTCACTATGCCGGAGTTTCTGGAGAAGCGATTCTCCCCGATCAACCGGACAGTACTGTCAGTTATTTCATTGGTTGCGTATGTCCTTACCAAATTGGCAGTCGGCATTTTTGCCGGCGGCGTGGTTTTTGCCGTTATGATACCGGATATAACATTCATGGGCCTCGACAGTTTCTGGATCGGTTCCATCATGGTGATCGTTTTGACAGGTATCTACACGATAATGGGCGGAATGCGGGCTGTCGCTTATACCTCCGCGATCCAGACAATAATTCTGGTGGTCGGCTCGGCTTGTGTAACTTATTTCGGTTTAAAAGCGCTCGGCGGATGGGAAGCCTTACGCGAATGGGCAGGCTCGGAAATGTTCAATTTATGGAAACCGCTGACACCGGAGGGAGTAACCGCAACATGGGCTCCGGTAAAGGAGCCTGCACGCATGGCATGGTATTTTAACGATAACTATCCATGGATCGGAATGCTCTTCTGTGCTCCCATTATTGGTTTGTGGTACTGGTGTACCGACCAGTACATCGTTCAGCGTGTACTCGGCGCCCAAAATGAACAGGTTGCACGCCGTGGCTCAATCTGCTCGGCTGCCTTAAAACTGCTGCCGGTCTTTATTTTCATCATCCCCGGCATGATCGCTTTTGCACTCGCTAAGAGCGGACAAAATGCTGCTTTGCAGCAGGCTTTCTTTGATGAAAGCGGCAATCTCATCCGTGACAATGCACAGCAGGCCTTCCCGATGCTTGTCGCTGAGGTCCTGCCGATTGGTATTCGAGGAGTGGTTGTCGCCGGATTGCTGGCCGCACTGATGAGTTCGCTGGCAGGTGCGTTCAATGCGTCAGCCGCCCTCTTCACTATCGATTTCTACTCGAAACTGCGTCCTCTGGCATCTCAGAAACATGTCGTTTGGGTTGGGCGTGTCGCCACGGCCGTAATGGTGATCATAGGATTGGCATGGATACCTGTTATCAGGGGCGGAAAAGGATTGTACGATTATCTGCAGGGAATTCAGGCTTATCTGGCGCCTCCGATCTTTGTTGTTTTCTTCCTGGGTGTTTTCAATAAACGCCTTAACGCCAAGGGCTGCCTGTGGGCACTTATTGTCGGATTTATCCTTGGCCTTTTCAGGCTGGCCGTCGATACACCGGTCAAGCTGATAAAAGACTTCGCGTATGCGGAAGGCTCGTTCTTCTGGATTATCAATAACATGTACTTCCAGTACTACAGCTTGCTCATCTTCTTGGTTTGTATTGCCGTCATGGTTATTGTCAGCTACATGACAAACGAACCGGCCTACGACAAGATCAACGGCCTGACATACGGAACACTAACGGATGAGGACCGCAAAGCCTCACGTGCATCATGGAACGGATGGGACGTTTTCTGGTCCGCAGCCGTCCTCGCTGCCATCCTCGCAGCCTACCTCTACTTCAGAGGCTAATGACAAATTGATAGATTAATTAAAAAGCGGTGAGACTATTAAATCTCACCGCTTTTTTTATAAAACAGCATTGCGAAGCGATACCACAATTATCCATTATTCACTATTCATTATACATTGTTCGTCGCCCTCCCCTTTGCCTAAGTCTTTATATCAACAGAACTTACAGTTACACAAACTTTCTTTTTTTTGACCTTGACAAAAAACATATTCATGCTAAAATCTTTTTAAAACTGCAATATACTTGCAATTTTGAAAAGAGGGTTTTAATATGAAAAAATCAGATATCTCACATAAAGCAAAGGACCTACTAAGATCTGCCAACTTAAACTGCACAAGGTCACAGATTCTTATATTGGAGAAATTGCTCCAGGTTAGCCGACCTTTATCAAGGGACGAGATTATTAAAACTCTCGGCAAAAGCTCCCCCGATCAGGCAACCGTTTACAGGGTTCTAAAGAGGTTCTGTGAAAAAGGCATAATTCACAAAGCGTATCTGCAAAGCCGCGCATGGAAATATGAGTTAGCGCATAACTGCACCGAAACGCAGTGCCATCCTCATTTTACATGTACCGGATGTGGCAAAACCTTTTGCCTTAAGAATTCCTTCCTCCCGCTGATAAAGAATCTGGAAAAAGGTTTTGTCTTTCACAGGCAGCAGGTAAGAGTAGAGGGATTATGTTCGATGTGTTCATAATATTTAACGTAAGATAATGAAGAACAATAGCAAAAAAATAGTTTATGTTTT
>JAFGKL010000096.1 GCA_016928585.1 Sedimentisphaerales bacterium | reverse complement strand
TTTGCCAGCACCCTCCAGCCCTCCGATGTATACGGCTCCCCCAGACCGTCAACAAAACCGTCCTCATCCTGCAAAAGGCATACTATCGGCACACCAAGCCGCTCCCTGATCCGCCTGGCCAAACCGCCCAGCAATATATTGGACAGGCAAACAATATCCGGCTTGTTTTCTTCTTCGCCAAGCCAATCTATCAGCCGTTCCAGCTCTTTTACCTGCCTGCCTTCGGAACCCAGCAGCATCGATATTGTTGTTTCGCCAAGATCTTTTGAACTTGTCATTGATGACTTTTTTCCTACCCATCTAAGCAGCCCCGGCACATCGAACATACTGTCAAGCCATCGCGGCGTCTTACGGAAAAAAGAAAACTTCTGCTGAAGATAAACATTAATGCCACCGAAAAAAATCGGACTGTCGCCTGCCAAATTCTGCTTGTCCGCTACAGGCAAATACATAGGTACCATTGTTATATCGTGTCCGGCCTGGCCAAGAGCTCTTATCAAAGACAGGTCGCGTTTACAGTTCTCGCAATAAAAGTTGTCTCCCGAGCCGGGAGTAAGCTGTGCTATTTTCATATTATGATCCCCATTTATTCACTTGCCCCAAAAGCATAAACATATCCGTCATCGCTGCCGACAACTATCATTCTGTCAGCAACTGCCGGAGACGAAGTTATGCTTTCCCCGATTTCATACGACCACGTTTTGTCACCGCTTGATAAGTCTATTATATATAAACGCCCGTCACCTGATCCTGCTATTACCTTGCCTGCACAAACAACCGGCGAACTGTCAACCTCTCCTAATGTTTGAAATTTCCATTTAACTTTTCCATCTTTGCGATCAAAACAATAAATATTATTATCCCGAGAACCGGTTATAACATATTCCTCGTTTACTGCGGGTGTACAATAATAGGGAGATTCGGTTTCGCTGTATTTCCATACGACCTTACCGCTTTCAATATCTGCACACATGAACATATTGTCGTAATTCCCGACGTAAATCCGGCCGTCATAGATCGCCGCCGATCCGGCAACATAGGCCCCTGCGTCTATTGTTGTTACTTCTTTGCCGTCGGCCGCAGAAACTATATGTATTACAGCATCACATCCCCCAAAAATAACCCTGCCATCATAAACGGCCGGCGCCCCGTTGATGTAGCTTGCGGTTCCGTAGGTCCACACTGATTTGCCGCTTTTGGAATCCACACAATGAAGTTTGCTGTCATAGCTCCCGACAAGTATCCATAAAGCATTTCCGTCCGGTGAATGTGTCCAGTTGGCAGAACCAAGAATTTTACCGTCCGTTTCATACTTCCAGGCGAGTTTGCCGGTTTTAACATCCAAAGCATATAGAAAACTGTCTGATGACCCGACAAAAACTTTGTCATTTAACACGCAGGCTGCTGCTTCTATGGCGTCTTCAGTGCGGCACTTCCATACCTCTTTGCCGCTCTTTAGATCGATCGCATAAACATTTCCATCATCGGAACCGACAATGACAACTCCGTTATAGATCACAGGCGATGAAACAACCGGTCCTTCGGTCTTGAATCTCCATTTCAGCTTCGGCTCCGTTGGCAATGAGCCGGGCACCGAACCTGTCAGGCTTTGCGACCCCCTGAACATTGGCCAGTTTTTCGAAGTGTTTTGCTCAGTCGCAACAGGTGTTGATATTTTCGTACCTATATCATTCTCAGAACGCTTCAGTACTAAAACAGAAATGACCATTGCCAAAAGGATCACAGCAACAAGAATGATTGGTTTCGCATGTTTCATGAGCAGAACCTGAACGCAGGTTATCGTTATTCTTCTAACAACTTACCCATTATAATAATTGATTTGCCCGGACAAAACAACTCTTACTTTAATATGCAATTTCATGTAGATACCCCCTCTTTTAGGGCACAGACGGAGATAAATATAAATTGCCGGCCAAAGGGGCTCCCGCAAGGAATAGAAATGCTGAAAAGCAAAAAGCCAACTTTCAGTATACAGGATCAACCCGTCTGCATACTAAGCTTGCTTACTAGTTATGATTAACTCTGCACCTTAGAGAAAGATTCTTAAATACATTGCGACATTTTTCCGCTCGCTCTTCCAACTCTGTCAAAGCACTGCTCAGTTCCGGATTTGAAATCCGGCTTTTATGTAAACAGGATATAACCTTGTCAAGATCGTTTACTACGCCGATCCGTTGTTCTGTGCTGATATTGTTGTCAAAACTATGCTCTGCTGCCGATATATAATCGTTTATTTCAATTAACTCTGAATAACTCATTTTAATTCTCCAGTATTTTGCAGCCTCACACATCATGTGATTGCATTCCCAGTAAATTACTTCCACTTATATATATGAACTATACGACAGGTTTGTTTAGTAATTGTTAGGATATCAATAAAATAAAATTAATTTACGGGGAATCTGCCGGGAATAGCTCGTTTTTAGGTGAATAAGCAGGGGTTAGAAATCTGGCCTGCAGGGAACTAAGATGCCTGTTTTAGTTGCCCCAGACCTGTTCCATTACCTTAAAGAGGTCCGGGTCGTGCTTTCGAAGTTCTGATTTTACGAACGGGTAATAGTCATTCGTACCGAAATATGCCTCCGTTGCCTCGGCGAAGTATTCCTGGTCATTATTTATTGCGTAAGCTTTTTTATAGCTTCCTGAATAATGAAGGACAGAATCGTAAAGCTTGTTTTTCTTCGCATTGTCGTATGCAGCTTTTATCTGCTCGTTGTCATACGACAGAACCTGATGATGGTATCCGTGCGAAAGTTCATGCAGCACCATCCACGGCTGCTGCAGCGTCCAAGTCAGGAAATTTTCTGCATTCGATATTTCAACACTTCCTTTTTTTTCAGGGTTGTAACAGTTCTCTATCAGCCAGTCCTCATGCGGATGATAGCACATGCAGGGATACTTATTTTTATAATCCACCCATACAGGAATCTGCCTTAGTTTTTCGAGCGGCTTAGCCGGGACGACTCGCGTGATCTGGTAAAGCTGAAAAGCAAGCAGCTCAACGGTCTTTTTCGCAAGCTCCGGGTGTTCGTCCAACAGCCCTTTGTTGATACGGACAGACCATCCTTCTATCGTACGGAACTCATAGCCGCCGGTAGGTGTATATGCACAGTTAGGATCCGCCGCCGCGAAAAGCACAGGCGAAAAAACAGCTGACAATAATAAGAAGAAAACATATCTTCTGTTCATCCGGCACTCCCATAGAAAATTATATTCCCTCATTCAGCACCAATAGCATCTTTCTTTTTGTCGAAAGCGGCAAGGATCACTTCGTATTCTTTTTTCTGCAATGGGATCATGCAGCCGTGACGAACCTTAGGCGGCAAACCGTACTTGTCCCAATCATGGTAAAACGTATAACCGGATACCTGATACCAGGGGCCATTCAGATCGGCAGCCACAGACAGACCATACGAAATGCCGGGGTATTGTTCGTAATAGAGATACCAGGCCTTACCGTCAGGCGAAGGTATCAGGGTCGGCGCTTCACGGAAGTTCGGGCTGACAGGCGGTGACGGTTCGGTATAAGGCCCCAAAGCCGTCGGTGCATGACTGATGCGAATAGTTTTACCGGTAACCCAATCAAGCGTAGGATATCGTTCGTCCTTGATCAGGGCAAAATACCGATCACCCTGCCTGCGTATGATAACGTCGATGGTACCCATGTCCCATGGAAATAAACGCTTCGGCGGACCGAAAAATTCTTTCAGATCTTTTGAGGTCATGTACAGTGTACGCTGGCTGGCCCAATACCTTTCCGGATCCTCAGGGGTCGCTTCTTTGTGGGGAGTATGCCAGGTTAAAATATATTGTGATCCATCAGCGTCATAGAAGAGCTTAGGTGCACCAATTTTTTGCAGAGCCTGCGAATAGCCGGGAGTTTTTTTCAGGTCCGGCGTAACATCACTGTAACGCGTCCATGTTACCAAGTCGTCCGATACCCAAAAATTTATATCAGGGGCCGAATCATTACGATTACCCACCAGATAGTATCGACCGTCATGTCCCTTGCAAATATCCGCGTGACCCCGGTAGTCCTGACAAACACGTTCACCATCATTAAGCTGGCGCCAGTGCAAACCATCCTGACTGACCGAATAGTACAGCCTGCCGTAGTCGTCGTGCTTCATGTGTGCAAAAAGATATGCCTCATGTACGGGTTTACCATCCTTCGCCTGCCCCGGCGGGTCCGGCTGCCCTGCAAAAACAAACCCGGAGAAATGCAGCGAAAAAACAGTCAATAAAAATAAAAAGTAAACAATTCTTCTATTCATCCGGTATTCCCTTATAAAATTATATCCCCGCGTTCAGCAAAAACAGAATATCATATCTATCAAAAAAAACAAGACCGGCTTATTTCGGCATTTTAAATGTTTCATTGCATTTTTTCAGCTCTGCTATCATTTTGCCGTCAAGACCTATTTCCTCATCAGTCAGGTAACACCCCGGGTCAGGAGCCCACGAATCGTTGAAGTAAAGGTCCGCCCTGACCCTGAGGCTTCCGCCGCAGGCATCGAAAAATTTACACAATCTGCATCTGCCCTTGATATACTTCCTGCGGTTCCTCAATCCCTTCAGCAGAGGTTCGTTATCATTGCTCCATATCCTGCTGAAGGGTTTTTCATGCACATCCCCAAGATCGTAATGCCCCCAGAACTGGTTGGCGTGAACCTTGCCGTTAAAATCTATGCAGCCTATCCCTACTCCGCTCGAGTTCATCCCTCCGCCGTTCCATACCAAAAGTTTCCAGACCTCTTTTGCACGTTCGGGATCTTCCTTTAAAAGCTTAAGATACAGATACACCCC
>JAFGKL010000095.1 GCA_016928585.1 Sedimentisphaerales bacterium | reverse complement strand
CCAGCCGAATCAGCCGCTGCCAAGCCGGTGCCTTCATCGAATGCCCAGTATGCAACAAGGCCATCAGTTATACCGCCAAACGTGACATTTGCCATTACTACGATCATTACTGCTGTAAGAATTGTGGTCTTCATTTTCCTCTCCTTTCGTAAAAAAATAGTTTATAATCCGTTTTTTAAGCTAGTTTCTTTTTCTTAGAATCAAGCCGCCGAGGCCAAGAATCACCAATGTAGCCGGTTCGGGGGCTGCAGATGAAGTAAAGGCCGCGGTAGCGACATATCCTTCAGCTACCATAGCGTTAAAGTTGTCCGCTTTAATAAGGTTCATAAGTTTTACTACATTCGCAAAGCTGAAGCTGAATTGTTCGTTGTAGAGTGTGCCTGCGATCTGAGAGCCGGTAAACGTTACATCTTCACTGAAGAAAGTTTCCGTTTGCAATCCTGATCTTGAGACCATTGCCTGAGTAAAAGAGGCCGTCATAAGCGGGTTTGTCGCGGTACCATCAGCATAAAAATCAATTTGGCCCGAAGTTGTAACCCCGTAAGTATCGCCGCCCAATATTGTTTCGCTTACAATATTTAGCGGGCTCATAGAAAACCATGCATCTTCAAACACATTGCCGCTTTGCGTAAATACCAAGTCGAGGTTTTCCTGTTCATCAGACCATCCGCCGACAACAGTAGAAGCAGTCCAGTTCACCGTGAACAGCGGGGTAGAGCTACCGGTCGCAGGGTCATCAAAAGTGGCAACGGTAAACCCTGCCTGGGTAACTGCTGCCAACGTAAACAACAGCATTAGTGAAAAAGTGATCTTTTCGAATGATCTATTCATATCCTTCTCCTTTATAAAAAATATATTTCGATTTATCTTTTAATAACGTACCGACGGTTTATAACCGTGATATTTCTGCGAACAGGCAATAAGCCGGTCCAACAACATCAAGTTCCATCTACGGACCAAAGCCCGCAGATCTACGAATATATCGGTACTCTCGTGGAGAAAAAATGGGAATTGCAGATCACGCATCAAGGTAATCTGTAAGATTAGACTGTAGATTAATTTCCTCTCTCTGCTCATTTCCATCCTTCTCCACAGAGAGCACCTGAAATTTATATCCTCACAGCCATTGTGAAATGTATTTTTATGTAAGCATGACTCCTGTTCTAAAGCCATCTTACAATAGTATATATACCCGATTTAAAGCTGAAAGTCAAGAAGAAAATTGGTAATATTCCGATAATTTTCGGTATTGCAGGCTAAATTGGCATGTTTTGCGTTATTTTGGCCCAAAAACACCCTAAATAACGTCCAAAATCCCTATAATTTTCGTAAAAAAATCCTTTTCAGAGGATTGCTTGATTATTAACTGTATGTAGTGTAAGTTTATTTCGATGTCGGCCGCAGGCGTTCGGCCCATCAGATACGCTTTACGAACTCTCAAATCACCGGAGGACCCGTTATGGATCGACGAAGCTTTATTGCTGCAAGCGCAGCAGCAGGTGCTACAATCGGACCCTTTATCAATTCTTTATCCGCACAGGAAGCCGGAAGTTCGAAAAAACCTTTTAAGCTTAAATACGCCCCGTCGCTTGACAGTTTTAGAAATCTTGCAGGCGGAGACATGCTTGACAGAATTCGTTTTATGCATGATGAGGGATTCGGCGCTATTTTCGATAACGGCCTTATGGGTAAATCCGAGACAGAACAAAAGGCGATAGCATCCACACTCGATCAGCTTGGTATGGAACTTGGGCCCTTCGTAGGGTATGCAAATTTCGGAGAGAAAAGTTTTGTTCTGCCAGGCAGCGAAGTTAAAGACAAACTGATCAAGGAAGTTAACAAGTGGATCGAAACCCATAAAAGGACCGGTGCCAAATGGGTTATTGCAGTTCCGGGGCGCTATGACGAAAGACTAGAGTGGGAGTATCAGACCGCAAATGTTATCGACAATTTTAAATACTGTGCAGAAGCCTGCGAGAAAGCCGGTCTTGTTATCACAATGGAACCGCTGAATCGACACGATCATCCGGGTCTTTTCTTAACGAAAATGCCGCAGGCGTATCAAATCTGCAAGGCGGTTAACAGCCCAAGCTGTAAGATCGTTGACGATCTGTACCATCAGCAGATCACGGAAGGGAATTTGATACCGAACATAGATCAGGCCTGGAGTGAGATCGCGGCGTTCCATCTTGGTGATAATCCCGGAAGGAAAGAGCCGGGCACCGGAGAGATAAATTATAAAAACATTTTTAAACACCTGAGCCAAAAAGGCTACAAGGGGGTTCTCTGCATGGAACACGGCAACAGTGTGGGCGGCAAAGAAGGAGAACGTAAGCTGATCGAAGCGTATCGCGAGTGCGACAGTTTTTAAAATATAGCGGTTTAAATAAACAGAGGGACTTGAAATGAAAAAGAGTTTTAATCGAAGAGATTTCGTAAAAGGCGCAGCCGCAATTTCCGTAGGGTCGGTACTGATACCATCGAGTAATATATTTGCCCAGGGAACGGGCAAGCTGAAAGTTGCTCTTGTAGGCTGCGGCGGGCGAGGCCGAGGAGCGTTGGAAGACATCCATAACGCAGCGAGACATCTTAACATTCAAATCGAAATCGCAGGGTTGTGCGACTTTTTTATGGATCGTGCAAAAGATACAGCCAAGCAATTCGACGTCAGCGAAGCTCTTTGCATGGCTGGCGCAAACTCGTACAAAGACATTATGAAGACCGATGCCGATATTGTTTTGCTTGTAACGCCACCGATCTTTCGGCCGGTACATCTTGAGGCGGCGATCAAAGCGGGGAAACATGTCTTTATGGAAAAACCGGCGGCGGTCGATGCGCCCGGAGCGAGAAAGATCATCGAGGCCGGTGAACTGGCAAAGCAAAAAGGGCTGAGCATTGTTGCGGGTACGCAGCGGCGTCATCAAGAGAGTTATCTCAAAACTCAACAGGCAGTAAGCAAAGGTGCAATAGGGCCAATCCGCGGCGGGAGCGTGTGGTGGTGCCAGTCTCATTTATGGTATGCCAAGCGAAAACCCGGCGAAGATGACGCATCTTATATGGTCCGTAACTGGGTAAGCTTTGCGGAGATGTCTGGCGATCATATCGTCGAGCAACACCTTCATAATATCGACGTTGCCAACTGGTTCATCGGCGGGCCGCCTAAAATGGCCATTGGTTTTGGCGGGCGCGCACGAAGAAGAACCGGGAACCAATTTGACTTTTTCAGCGTTGACTTCGACTACGGCAACGATGTTAAGATCCACAGTATGTGCCGGCAGATCGACAGGTGCTATGATCGTGTTGCCGAACTGTTCACGGGAACTATCGGCTCGACATACGGGGACGGTCCGGGCAAGGATGGGTTTGCAAAGAAAGTTCAGGTTGACGATATTCGATGCGTTGATAACCCATATGTGCAGGAACACATAGACCTAATTAACAGTATTCTAAACGACAAGCCAATTAACGAAGCGGAAAATGTTGCAACGTCAACTTTGACGGCAATAATGGGGCGTATAAGCGCTTATACCGGCAGTCCCGTCCGTTGGAAAGATGTTACAGACGAACCGTCGGACTCGCCGTGGTACAGCATGACAATGAGTCCATCACCGATAGACTTTGAGAAGGGAACGGTTAAGGCTCCGAAAGAGGATGTTGCAGCGATCCCGGGAAAAGATCCCGATGAAGCTTAATACACAGTATTGAAACTTAGAAGACCAAAAGCTGTGTCCGTTATGAATACAGCTTTTGGTCTTGTTTTTTAAATCTCTGAAAAGGAACGTTGTTCAAAGCAACAAAAATCTTTTTAGCGTTTTTTCCTCAATACCAAACTGCCGAGACTGATCAACGCCAAACTACACGGCTCAGGAATCATAGCCGTAAGCTCGAGGCAGGTACTTTTATGTGTAAAATGACATCCATATCCAACCCAAAAACCATCGACACCCACAAAAGGATCGATCCCGCCGTAAGCGGACATATCCAGATCTCCCACAACAGTACCGTTATACAACAAGTCCAGATTCAGCATGTCCATGGTCAGTGTGAAAGGAGCATACGTACCAACATTGTAAGATGCGATATGTTGTTCGTCGCTATGATCAGATGTGAAACTGAGAAAAATATCAATGGCTGAAGATGAATTATCATCGTCACCCGTAAGAGTGATATTAAATGACAGCAAGTCGCTTACGACATCGTCATACTCGAAAATACCGGCCATGCCGTAATCCGCAGGACTACCGCCATCCGGAAAATCAAGATAAAACCAACCGTTGGACGGAGGCGTGAAGCCGGAGTTATCAATCCATGCGCCGGTATTATTGATATCACCGAACTCATACAAGCCTGAAAATGCTAAACCCGCCTGAAATACTGCAAAAATACATACAACTGTGAAGACATCTCCCCCTCTTTTCATCTTTCCTCTCCTCCATTCTCCTGCTCCGACACGGAGCATTTTTCCTCTTTTCATTTTCTGTTCGAGATTAGATAAATCCGAACCACAGAGTAATTATTATAGTTTTTTTCGAGAAAAAAATCAAGAGCAACGCAGAGCAGTTCCCCACATAAATCCCTATTATAGGAAATTTCGTTAGAACACTAAAGAATTATAGGACGATAATATCAATCAGTGTTCATTTTTTTTGTTTGAATCCATCAGGTGAGATAATCGCTAATTGTCCATCATTAAGGTGACGATAGTAACATTGAAACGGCCCGTACGGTGTGCCGCAACGTCCACAATCATATTGAAAAGGAACTATCAATGATCAACTTTAAGGAAATGCTGACAGAATCGATCAAACACGGAGCTTCAGATGTTCATATAAATATCGAGATGCCTCCTATCATGCGTATCAACACCGAGTTGGTTGTGATGGAACTTCCGGCTCTTAACGAACAAGATATAATGCAGATGATCGAGGATATGATCGGTCCTGAGAAGCTAAAAAAATTCATAGAAACGAGAGATCTTGATTTTTCAGCCAGGGCCGATGACGGCAGCCGCTTCCGTGTTAATGCGCGCTTTCAGCAAGCCTCCCCCGCTGTTTCTTTCAGGGTTATCTCCGGCAATATTCCTCCAATTGACAATCTTCATCTGCCTTCTATCATAAAGGGTCTTGTCGATCTTCCAAGAGGTCTTATTCTTGTAACGGGCCATACGGGCTCCGGCAAGAGTACAACACTTGCCTCAATGATGAGCGAGATCAACAAGAAATATAAAAAACGAATCGTAACTCTCGAGGACCCTATCGAGTATGCTCTAGAGAACAACAGTTGTATGGTCGAGCAGCGAGAGATCGGCAGCGACTGCAAGGACTTTGCAACCGGCCTTAAACACGTTTTGCGTCAGGATCCGGATATAATTCTCGTAGGTGAAATGCGAGACCTTGAAACAACAAGCTCGACTATTACCGCTGCGGAGACCGGTCATCTTGTTCTTTCGACACTTCATACCATAAATGCATCACAGACAGTAGATCGAATTATCGACATTTACCCTTCCGGGCAGCAGAACCAAATCCGATCAATGCTTGCCAACAATCTTCAGGCGGTCATATCCCAGACACTTTTTAAAAGAATAGATCAGCCGGGGATGGTACCGAGTACCGAGATATTGCTTTGCAACTCTGCAGTGAGAAACTGTATTCGTGAAGGAAGAACGTTCGAAATTCCCAATATCATCGAAACCTCGAGACAAATCGGCATGCAGACGATGGACTACAGTATAGCGGATAATTATTTTAAAGGTTATATCGATAGAGAAGAGGCGATAACACGTTCATCAAATCCGTCATGGATGGAAAATAATTTGACCGACGAGGGCAAAGCCCAGCACACCGCAGCGGCTGTTACAACAGCGGCTGTTACGGCACCAAAAAACAGGCCGCCTGAAAAGCCGGCCAAAAGCGGGTTGTTCGGCAAAAAGAAATAGGGCATTCGGCAGGGACATCACACGCTCTAAACGACAGACATTCGGGGTTCGTCAATCGGTTATTAAAAACATCCCCTGAAAATTATTGCAATATCCATTAATTGATGTTTTAATACCGTCATGTTCGAGAGAATAACGATAATAGGCGACGGAGCGATGGGGAGCATATGCGCGATGATGCTGTGCGAAAAGTCACTTCGGGTAACGATGTGGGGTTATGACGCAAATCAACTGGGCGAGATCGAGAGCAAAAGAGAGAACGTAAAATTCCTGCCGGGCCACAAGCTTCCGGACAATCTATTGTTCGAGGCCGACGACAGCAAGGCCATGAAGGGCGCCGAATTGATAGTTTGCGCGGTTCCATGCCAGTTCGTGCGTCGGGTTTTTGAAAGGCTGAAACCACATATTCCCAAGAGCGTACCCATAGTAAGCGTTACCAAAGGCATCGAGAACAAGAACATCCTGCGGGCGACCGAGATATTAAAAGACGTACTTGGCAAGGGGCATAAACTTGCGGCCCTGTCGGGTCCGACAATCGCAGATGAGATATCCGAACATAAGCCGGCGACGGCATGTGCGGCCAGCGATGATGTCGAACTTGCACAAGAGGTGCAAAAAACATTCAATTGTCCCTACTTCCGCGTGTACTACAACGACGATATCGTCGGTGTTGAACTTTGCGGAGCAACAAAGAACGTTATCGCAATAGCGGCAGGTATCATCGACGGTATAGATGCGGGCGATAATGCAAAAGCGGCACTGGTTTGCAGAGGTCTTGCTGAAATTGAGCGTTTAGGTCTTGCATTAGGAGCTAAGGAAAAGACGTTTTCCGGTTTGTCAGGACTTGGAGATCTTATTACGACATGCATATCTCCCCACGGAAGAAACCGGTCTTTCGGCGAAAGGATAGGTAAGGGCTTAAATACCCGTGCGGCACTCGCGGCAACGGAAAGTGTTGTCGAGGGAGCGGCTACCTGCGAATCGGTGCTCGAATTAGCTAAGCGTTATAAAGTCGAAATGCCTATAACTCAGGCCGTTCATTCGGTTATAGCAGAAGGTAAGACAGTTAAGGAAGCAATCCAGGAACTGATGAGCAGAGATCTAAAGGCCGAATAACACGCCTTAGGGTTATAAATTCCGCACACAACTGTAAAACTTAATCATAATTGGTTTTACAGACCCGCGAATAAATGAAAATTAAATCGTGATCGGTATACAAACAGGCAATCTGCCCTGCCGCTTAGTCCCTCAGTAATTTCATCAATGCATCAATCATTTTTGCCATGTCATAATCCATTTCGACGATATTGTCCAAGGTAAGGGCACCTGCTATTGTTGAGATCAACATTTTAGCCTGCATTCGGGCATTTATCCTGGAGTTCAACTTGCCCTGTTTTATGCTTTTTTCAATAAGCTCAGTATAGAAATCTTCGTACCATCGCCAGAATTTTGCAATTTTTTGATCCGTTCCCGGAGAACTTGTGTGTGTTTCGCTGCTTAGCCGTGTCATTAACCTGCAATTTATCCATTCGCCCGACCCGTTGAGGCGGATAAGTTCATTTAAGAAAAATCCGAGCTGCTCAAACGGCGTTGCGTCAGGGTCGATCGAATCGACAATCTGTTGGTATTCATCGATAACTTTATCAAGCAGTACGAGGCAAAGGTCGTCCTTGCTTTTGAAGTAATGGTAGAAGGCACCTTTTGTAATTCCCGAGGCAGTAAGGATGTCGTCAAGTGTCGTACCCTCGCAACCATGATGGCTGTAAAGACTGCCCGCTGCTTTAAGTATGCGTCCCTTTGTGTCGGTCGGTATCCTCGGCATAGCAAGCCTCCTTTATTTGTACTTATTTGTCATGGGCATTCTTCGATCCCTGCCGAAAGCTTTGGGTGTGATCTTGATGCCCGGAGGGGATTGACGGCGTTTGTATTCGTTTCCATCGACCAGGCGAATAATTCGCTTAACGGTTTCCGCATCGAGTCCCTTGTCGATAAGCTTTTGCGGAGAGATGTCATCCTCGACGTAGCCTTTTAATATCTCATCAAGTGTATCGTAATCAGGCAGCGAGTCAGTGTCCTTCTGGTCGGGTCTCAGCTCTGCACTTGGCGGACGAGTTATAACCGAATCGGGAATAAGTTCTCGTTTGTGCAGATCATTTATGTATCTACTGAGCTCGTAAACGAGGGTTTTTGGGACATCCTTTATAACGGCAAATCCTCCGGCCGTGTCTCCGTACAGGGTCGAGTAGCCAACAGCGGTTTCCGATTTGTTGCCGGTTGTAAGAACGAGGTATCCAAACTGATTTGAAAGTGACATTAGTATTGTACCACGAATGCGTGCCTGGAGGTTTTCATAGGCTATGCCTTTTTCGTCCCAATCCTCCAAGCCAGACAATGTTTTGCTGAAGCTGTCGAGAGTATCTGCAATCGGTATCGTTTTGAACTCTATGCCGAGGGCCTTAGCGGAACGGGCGGCATCAGAGATGGTATCCGGGGAGTTAAAACGCGACGGCATTGTGACCCCCATAACGTTTTGCGGGCCGAGGGCTTCGACAGCAATCGCAGCGGTAAGTGAAGAATCTATTCCGCCCGAAAGACCTATGAGGACCTTGCTGAAGCCGTTTTTTTGTACGTAATCTTTTGTTCCCAGAACAAGTGCACGATATACCTCGGAAACAGTATTAAAGTCCGGGCCGGTGTGATCGTAGGCGGCCTTTACGTTGGAAAATTTTAAGCTGTCACCTGTTTTATTAATATCTGCAATGAGTAAATCCTCAGCAAATTCTTCTGCGTGCGCAATAACTTCACCATCTTCATTCAATAACATACTTCTGCCATCAAAGACAAGTTCATCCTGCCCGCCAATAAGATTGCAGAAGGCAAGTGCACAGTTAAACTGGTTGGCCGTTCGGCTAAAGACCTCTTTACGAAGGTTTATCTTTCCAACGTGGAACGGAGACGCAGAGATGTTTATGATCATGTCTTTGGGGAAGGAATCCGCAAGCAGTTTATTAAGGGCATCAAGCTGCCATATATCCTCGCAAATTGTAAAAGCAATGCCAATGCCTTGAATGTCGATAACAAGCGGTGAGGTTCCTGCAAGGAAATATCTTCGCTCATCGAAGACGCCGTAGTTAGGCAGATTGTTCTTTCGGTAGGTGTATTCAATAGATCCATTTTGAAGGACCGCCAGCGAATTGAAGCATCCCTCCTCCGAAACCTCAGCAAAACCAGCAACAACGGTCATGTCGGGACACTCGGCGGCAAGTGCTTCTATCGCATTTTTGTTATCCTGAAGAAAATGCTCTTTGTGAAGCAGATCCTCCGGAGGATAGCCGCAAATGCTCAATTCCGGGAAAACAATCAGGTTGACGTTCTGCTCCAGAGCACGAGAATAGAAATCCCGCATCTTTTCCAAGTTGCCTTTGATATCACCAACGGCAGTGTTTATCTGGGCAAGTGCTATCCTAAGAGCCATAGCGGATCCTTTCAAACCAATCCTATAGAGTGGCAAAATAGCACATAAATCAGGAATATGCCACAAAAAAGATGGGGTCGAATGGCTGCTTTAAAAGACAATTGTTGCATATCCGGCAGCAAGCGTATATTATGTTAACCGTTAAAATAACGGATCTTAAGGAACGAACATGAAGCAGACGGTTATAGAGGCAATAGAGGTTCATAAGAAGCTGCTGGCGGAGTATGAAAAAACCTGCGTTGAGAAGGTGACAGCGGCGGCTGAGATGATAATATCAAGCATTAAAGCCGGCGGTTGTATCTATATTTGCGGCAATGGGGGCTCGGCGGCTGACGCCCAACATATAGCGGGCGAGTTTATAGGCAGGTTCAAACGAGAAAGAAAAGCATTACCGGCAGCGGCATTGAGTACAGACACATCGACGCTGACGAGTATCGGTAACGATTACGGCTTTGACGATATTTTTAAGCGTCAAGTCGAGGGGCTTGCAAAGAAAGGGGACGTTCTCTGGGCACTGACATGCAGCGGTACAAGCAAGAATGTAATAGCAGCCGCAAAGCTTGCGAAAGAAATGGGATGTAAGATATTATCATTTACCGGCAAGCCAAAAACGCCGATAGAGGAACTATCAGATATTTGTATAAGTATTGACGCCCCTGATACGGCATCGGCACAGGAGATACATCAATTGGCGTATCACACGATCTGCGATCTTGTTGAAGCTTCGCTTTGTAAACGATAAAGGAATGATATCTGCATGGTTGATAAAGACCTATTTAAAGAAGCAGTTGACTTAATAAGCAATTCCAACAGTGTACTGATCACATCGCATACCCGGCCGGACGGCGACGCGTGCGGGTCGGTTAGGACATTGAGTCTTGCTCTTGACAGCCTTGGCAAAAAAACTTATCCGCTGTTTCTTTCGCCTTTAGCATCATGGTATGAATTCCTATTCGGTAAAAAAGTTCCCGTGCTCGGTAACGATGTTGCGGTTGATCAATTAAAGGAACAGCCGTACAAAAGCTGCGATCTTGTGTTAATCGTCGATACGAACAGCTATGTGCAGCTTCCGCAGTTCGACGAGTGGTTAAAGCAGACCAATAAAAAAGTTCTTGTGATCGATCATCATGTAACAGGGGACAACCTCGGCAATCTGGAGCTATTGGACACCTCAGCAGCAGCAGCTGGTGAAATAGTTTATGACCTGCTGAAGTTCGCGGGGTGGGAGATAACCGAGGAAATGGCAGAGGCACTGTTCGTTGCACTTGCGACCGACAGCGGCTGGTTTAAATTCGCAAATGCCGATGCACGCATATTCCGCAATGCAGCCGACCTGATAGAGGCGGGCGCCAATCCTGCAAAAATATATCGACAGCTCTATCAGAGTTTTTCGCCGGAGCGTATGAAGCTTATGGTGCGCATGCTGGAAAGTCTTGAGCTTCATCTTGACAGGAGGCTGGCAACACAGATCATCATGCGGAAGGATTTTGACGAGACAGGTGCAACGGGAAGGGATACGGAAGATCTGATCAACGAGTGCAACAGGATCGGGTCCGTAGATATGGCGGCGCTTTTTGTTGAACTTGCAGACGGCGGCTTTAGGTGTTCGCTACGGAGTAAGGGAAAAGTTGACGTAAGAAAAATAGCACAAAAGTACGGTGGCGGCGGTCACACAATGGCATCCGGAGTGAACCTGCCGGGCCCTCTAAATGAGGCCAAGAAGACCATCCTGGAAGAAGCAAAACTTCAATTAGGAAATTAGTTCACAGATCTTTAGGTTATTTGAAAGACTAAACTGTATTTTTTGGATCAGAGGTAATTAAATGGCAAAATCATCCTCGCGAATTACACTTAAAGATATAGCTCGAGATGTAGGGGTTTCAACAACTACAGTTTCCCGGGTACTTGCGGGTAAGGCTCGAAAATATCGCATTTGTGACCAGACAGCAAAAAAGGTTCTCTCATCAGCAAAAAAACACAATTTTAAGCCTAACCTGTCGGCCCGTGCCCTGAAACTGCGCAAAACGTATACTATCGGAGTAGTCGTATCAGATATAACGAACCCATTTTTTGCTTCGATAGCACAAAGCATCGAACTTGAAGCACGAAAACAGGATTATGCTATTGTTTTGTGCGACAGCGGAGAGGATATTTTCACGGAAATCGAATGTGTCGAATTATTAAGAAACAGGGACGTTGACGGATTAATTGTTTCTCCGGTCGGAGAAGAAAGCAACCATCTTGAAAACATATGTAAAGAAAAACTCCCCCTGGTACTTTTAGACAGATACTTTCCCGATCTAACTATCCCCTACGTTGCCTGTGACAGTTATACTGCTTCCCAGGAAGCTGTAAGCTATTTAATAAAATGCGGACACCATAAAATCGCCTGCATCCAAGGGCGAGTAGAAACTATTTCCAATAAAAATCGTATTGCAGGTTATAAAAAGGCATTAAGATCAAACGGAATTAAGCTGAATAACAACTTCATTATCGGTGATGATTTTGGAGAAGCCAGCGGTTATTTATCAATGAAGCTTTTATTGAATCAATCGCCGGCTCCTACAGCGGTACTTGCACTTAGCAATCCTATCTCACTTGGCGCCTTACGAGCTATTAGAGAAAAAGATCTAAAAATACCTGACGATATTTCAATAATCGCTTTTGACGAACAACTATACTCTAAATACCTTGCAACTCCAATGACAACTATCGAGCAAAAAAATTCTGAGATGGGGCAAGTTGCGGTACAATTGTTAATAAAACAAATAAAAGCCAAAAGATACAGTTCCAATAAAGGAATTCTTTTGCCCTGTAATTTTATACAGAGGGATTCTGTTAAGATATTAAAATAAGATAATCCGCCTATGCGGACGGACGAAACCAAAAAGATCATCTTAAAAGAAATAAAACTTCAATTAAGAAGTTGATCATGACCCTGCCAGCCAGTTTTGAACAAAAACTGCCAAATCCAGAATGTTTATAGAACCATCCGAGGAACCATCAATGTCGCAGATGGGGTCGTAATGGCTCTGTCCATCCTGGGCTAACCACGCTTTAGCCAGAACCGCAAAGTCCTCTAAGTCCACGTCTCCATCCGGCTCAAAATCGCCGGGGTATGGCGTTGTTACACTTGAAAGCATTGGAATAAAAATAAAATCGCTGCTTCCCAGTGTTCCGTTGTGTACCTGTATGGCCAGAACATTAAAGCCGGGATCCAGCACGGCGATAAATGAAGCAAGATCGACCTGTCGCGGTGTACAGCCGGAGCCACAGCACGCTTCATGGGTATCCGAGCTTGCCGGCTGGTTGTATGCGACCGGATTGGGCGGATTCTGGCTGTCGATCGGTATCCCGTTAAGATAAGCGATATAGCCGTCATCCCATTCCATAGTCAGTATCAATTCAGTCATTCGCGTCGGATCGTCCACCCAGAAGAGTTTGCGGGCATAGATGCTTATATAGTTGTTACGCATGTCAGTTAAATTTGTGGCAATACATGCTTCATATCCCGATGATGCTTCATATCCAAAGCCCGAGGGCCCCGTTAGCCATGCAGGAACCGGAGTAAACGCTAATTGATTCCAGTCGGCAGGAGGTTCGCTCGTTCCCTTGAAGTAGTCCCAGATATCTCCTTCGGCAACCAGCGAATCAACAATTTCGTAAGGTTTTTCATAAATAACCACCGAATATTTTGTAAGTTCGGCATTGACCGGATCGCTGAGTGCTATGCGAACCTGTCGTATCTCTTCTGATGAAGGCAGTGTAAATTCAATATGCCGAACGGTTTGGCCGGGAGTAAAGTTCAGTACGCCGCTGCCAATCGCTCCGAGGTTTGTATTAACAGTATAATTTACACTAACGAAGCTTGTTGTAAAAGTGCTGAGACGAACAGGAATTTTGTTTTCAAGCTCAAGTTCGGAGAGATCCTGAACATCCTGAGGAACTGCAATACCAATGCCTACCGTACCCGCGGGAGTTGGCAAAAAGAACTCGAGTTCATTCAGTTGATTTGGCTCGTTTTGCGGATCCCAGATCGTATTGTTGGGGTAATTATCGTTAGGAACGCTGAGGTAATTATTTTGTATATCCATTTGTGCAAGATGCAACTGCCAGTTGTCCCATGCCCGCCCCCAGACATCACGATGATTGAACAGAAGCAGGGAATTCTGTACATCGAGAAATCCAGTGTAAGATCTATCGTAATTGTCGCCAAATCGGGCACCTACCAGGTTGCCGGTACACAGACAATTGTCCGCATCGATCAACGGCTGGTCATATCCGCATTCGATGGCTTGGCCGCAATTGATGGCTACCG
The DNA here is from genome assembly GCA_016928585.1 of Sedimentisphaerales bacterium. Taxonomy (GTDB): domain Bacteria; phylum Planctomycetota; class Phycisphaerae; order Sedimentisphaerales; family Anaerohalosphaeraceae; genus JAFGKL01. Next base: position 1,580 of record JAFGKL010000095.1, on the reverse strand, counting down.
TATCGGTTACTGTGGCATTCCGGGGATTTCCGGATGACCAAGCCATCGCTTCATGAATCGTGGATTCGAACCAGCAACCATCGACATTGACCGAACCTGTATCACCCTGGCCGCCATCGATCCCATCGTCCAGTGTCCACCCGAACAGACAATCTGTAAACGAATGGGGCCCGCCTGAAAGATAAATGCAGTCATTATCGTCGTCGACGAAAGAAGCTCCCTCCAGAGGAAATTCGATCATTGCAGAATCCTCAAACACGATCGATCCATTGTTGTACTGACCGACAGTAACGGCTTTTTGCATCAGGCAGCCGATCATCGTCAAGTAGCCATGTTCGCCATGACCGATCTGACCGGCATTTTCGACCATGTAACAATCGGTTAATGTAACATGTGCGTCATCTGATAAGAGGAAAAGACACTGCTCGTCATGGTGAGTAAAGTAGTCTTTGCCGCTGAACCAGTCGGGGTCGGCACCGCTTGCAGTAAAGATCGAACCTGTAAAATCCCCTTGCGAGGTTGCCGATTCCATAATAAATCCACCCCATTGAGCGGTTCTGTCCTGTGCGGTAAACACAACGGGCAAAGCATTTGTTCCATTGACGATGATATGTCCGTCGATAGTAATTTCAACATTTGGACTTACAACAATAACGCTTCCGGGGCCGATCGTTAGTGTTACACCGGCAGGTATTGTCAGATCGTTGGTAACTTTTATTCGTCCGTTCTGGCCCCAATCGGTTGTCGAGGCAATGGTACCGGAGACGGTTTGCCATGTTGTGGCCGCTTCAATCGCAATTTGCTTTGGCGTTTGAAGAGAGTGTATTTGAGCAGTGTAAGAAATATTTCCCGCCTGGGTCGCGGGCGGAAGGAAAACAGACCCGACACCACGCAGCAGTTGTAGAGGATGCTCCTGAAAGCCGGCAGCTGTAACGCTCCCATTGACACCAAGCCTCTTGCCTGAGATATCTTCCACGCGAACAATGACGGGAATCTCAAGGCCCTGGGGATATTCTGCGGGTGTAACTATTTCCAAGCTGGCACCGGCGTACTCGGCCGCGGCCGAATCAACCATCGGATAGGGAGTGAATAACGGTAAGCCCCACTCCGTATTCAGGCGTTCAGACGCCCGGACAATAAAGCGAACCAGCAGGCTCTCTTCGGTGCCAGTGCCCTGCTCGATCTTAGAAACGTTCAGTTCATAATACTCCGCCTCATCGACTTCAATTAGAACATCTATTTCTATTGGGGTGCCGTTCAACTCAGCGGTGTAATCAAATCCAGATTCGGAGACTACGGTGAAGGACACACTGTCAGCGTATATCTGCATATCTGCAACGCCTGTAATTGTGATCTGCGCCCAACCGGTGCCGACCAATATAAAAAGGCTTAGGAAATAAAGCTGAATACATATGAGTTTACGGGAAAGCAAATTTGCTGACCTGACAAATTGGGTCATACTGTATAAATTCTGCATCACCTCTCCACAAATAAATTCAACAATTAAATGCTATGATATCAGGCTATGATCAGTCCCTTAATTATCCCCAATACGTTAGTGTAAAGTATATCTGATTTTT
>JAFGKL010000005.1 GCA_016928585.1 Sedimentisphaerales bacterium | reverse complement strand
TGAGCGGTACTCATTTTAAGTTCCTTAAAATATTAAAAGTTTTACATATATTTTCTTGGGTCGGTCAGTTTTCCTTCTATAGCACTTGCGGCGGCAGTGGCGGGGCTTGCCAAATAGACTTCGCTTTTGGGGCTTCCCATTCTGCCGACAAAATTCCTGTTCGTTGTGCTGACGCATTTTTCGCCGGCGGCGAGTATACCCATAAACCCGCCGAGGCACGCACCGCAAGTGGGCGCAGAGAAAACGCAGTCGGCATCGTAGAATATTTCCGCGAGGCCCTCGTCTACGCATTGCTTCCATATTACCGGTGTTGCAGGAACAATGATCGTTCTTATCGCAACCTTTTTGCCCTTGATGATCTTTGCGGCGATGCGCATATCCTCTATGCGGCCGTTGGTACAGCTTCCTATATAAGCCTGGTTCATCGCAAGTCCGGCACAGTCACCGATGGCGGCGCCGTTGCTCGGCAGATGCGGCTTTGCGACCATAGGTTCCAGGGCGGCACAATCTATTTCTACCGTCGAGGCGTAATCGGCATCGGCGTCGGATTCGAAAACGGTGTAATCGTTATTTTCCTTTAAGTGCTCATCGAGATATTTTTTTGTTGTCTGGTCAAAGCCAATGATGCCGCTTTTGCCGCCGGCCTCGATGGCCATGTTGGTCATTGTCATGCGAGCTTCCATCGACATATCTTTTAATGTATCGCCGACAAACTCCATTGCTTTATAGAGCGCACCGTCAACTCCGACGGCGGCGATAGCCTTTAATATGACGTCCTTGCTGTAAACTCCTTTTGAGAGCTTGCCCTTTAAGACGAACTTGATCGACTCAGGAACCTTGAACCAGAGTTCGCCGGTTGCGATGGCGGCGGCCAGATCGGTCGAACCGATACCGGTGCTGAACGCAGCGAACGCACCATAGGTGCAAGTATGCGAGTCGCCGCCTACAATCACTTCGCCGGGGCGGATATGTCCCTGTTCGGGAAGCAGCGCGTGGCAGACTCCGGCTTTACCGACGGGATAATAATGTTTTATCTTTTTTTGTTTTGCCCAGTCGTCAAGACGTTTGTGCAGCTCGGCACTTTTTATATCTTTAGCCGGCTGAAAATGGTCGGGGGTTACGACTATTTTTTCAGGGTCGAAGACCTTGTCGATGCCATCTGCTTTTAACATAGATATTGCAGGGGGGGTAGTAACATCGTGACACATCACAACGTCTATCTTTGCATTAACCAGATCACCGGCTTTGATAGATTTTGAGCCGGAAGCCTTTGCGAGAATTTTTTCTGTAATTGTCATTCCCATTTTATAACCTTCTTAGTCTGTAATTATTCTTTTGTTTTTTGGTTATCCTGATTTTCAATAGTAACCATCCTGTTGATAGCGTCGACGTAGGCTTTTGCGCTTGCCTCGATGATGTCCGTCGAGACGCCTCTGCCGATGAATGACCCGTAGTCGTTCCTGATCCTTACGGTAGCCTCGCCCATTGCATCTTTTCCTTCTGTTACGGCCCTTATAGAATATTTTTCTATCCTGGGACAGAGTCCGATGGCATTGCATATTGCCAGATAAGCAGCGTCTACGGGGCCGTCGCCATTAGCGGTTGCCTCTGCGAGTCCATCGGCAGTTTTTATCTTTACCGTTGCTGTCGGCTGTTTTGCGGTTTCGCAGACGACGTGCAGGTATTCAAGGTCGTAAACATGTTCTATTGTTCGCACTTCGTCTGTAATTATCGCTACAAGATCCTCATTGAAGACCTCTTTCTTTTTGTCAGCAACATCCAAAAACCTGGCGTAAACGTGTTCGAGTTCCTCGGCAGTAAGTGAGTAACCAAGTTCTTCGAGCCTGTGCCTTACGCCGTGGCGTCCGGTGCGCGCGGTTAGCACAACCCTGCTCTTTGGCGAGCCGACGTCTTCGGGCGTCATGATCTCGTATGTTTCGCGTTTCTTTAAGACGCCGTCAACATGTATGCCGGAGCTGTGAGCGAAAGCGTTAGTTCCGACGACAGCTTTGTTTGGCGGTACATCGAAACCGAGCATTTCGGCGACCATGCGGCTGGTACGATAAAAATGTTTGCTTTCAATGTTCGTATCGATATCGAAGAAGTCTTTGCGTGTACGTATCGCCATTACGACTTCTTCCATAGCGGCATTGCCTGCGCGTTCACCGACACCGTTGATCGTGCACTCAACCTGCCTTGCACCGTTGCGCACGCCGGCAAGGGAATTGGCAACGGCCATACCCAGATCGTCGTGGCAGTGTACGCTGATAGTTGCCTTGTCTATGTTAGGCACCCTTTCCTTAATGTTCTTTATCAGGACGCCGAACTCATATGGGATCGCGTAGCCGGTAGTATCCGGGATATTCAGCACAGTAGCGCCGGCGTCGATGACAGCTTCGAGTATCTGGAAGAGATATTCGGGCTGCGCCCTGCCGGAGTCTTCGGTGTAAAATTCCACGTCATCTGTGTACTGCTTAGCGTGTTTTACGGCGGCTATTGCCATCTCTATTGCTTTGGCTTTCTTTTCTTCAAGCGTCTTTCCGTATTTGTCGTCGCTGAATTTGCCTGCAATATGTATATCCGAGACGCCGAGGCCCGTATGGATGCGGCTTTTTTTGGCTTTTGCCAGAGCTTTTCCGCAGGCGTCGATATCCGCTATGATCGCGCGGGAGAGCGCACAAATAATGGGGCCGTGTATTTCCCGACTGAGCAACTGTACGGCCTCAAAATCCTTCGGAGAGGAAATGGGGAATCCGGCTTCTATAATATCAACTCCCAAGCGCGCGAGCTGACGTGCAATCTCCAGCTTTTCGCGTACGCCGAGCCTGCTTCCGGCGGCCTGTTCGCCGTCCCTTAGGGTTGTATCAAATATCATAACTTTTTCTGAAGACATTGCTGTATCTCCAATTTCTTGTCAATAAACGCTTTAAGGGGGTGATTTTCCCACAAAAGACGTAAAAATTCCAATTTAAATTGAAAAAAACGATTATTTTGTAATATGTAGGGAAGAAGTGTATGCGCCTAAAGGCGCAGAAGCAAAAGCCCTAAAAAGGACGAATTGAGCCTGGATGTCGTGTTTTTTGCCATAGTGTGTACCATTATATCGATCAAAATATGTTTTGCAAGCAGAGTTTTTGAAAAAAATGTGATTTTGGTTAAATGTGAGTGTCTGGACGGTGCATATTTGCGTTTTTAGTCAACTGCGGGCTGAAACTGTTCAGCCTGCACGTTCTTTTTGGCGGGTTCTGGTTCCGGCTGCACTTTTGGTAATGTAAAGCAGAAATTAGCTCCGCCATCGGGTGTGTTTTCTACCCATATTCGTCCGTTGTGGAGTTCTACAAGTTCTTTGCAGACGGCAAGCCCCAGTCCTGTGCCGTGTGCTCCGGGTCCGACCTGCTTGTTTACCTGCACGAACCTGTTGAATACCTTACTTATATCGTCAGACTCTACGCCGTAGCCGTTGTCCTCAACGCTGACCTCAACGCTTTCGCCGAGATCCTTGAGGCCGATGGTTATACATCCGGCACAGTTGGGGACGAATTTAATGGCGTTGTCAAGAAGGTTTGTCATGACCTGTATGATCTTGTCATAATCGGCGTCTATGATCAATTCTTCCTGGGGCATGCTAACTATCAATTCTATGTTCTTGTTTTTTGCAAGATGTCTTAAGAGGTCGGCCGCGTCATTTATGATCGTTCTAATGTCAACCTTGAGAGGAGACAGTTTCATTTTGCCGGCTTCAAGCTTGGAAATGTCGAGGAAGTCGCTGACTATTTTTGCAAGTCTGTCAATTTCTTTGTTTGCAGTTTCGAGGGCCTCTCGCTGTTTATTTTTTATGGTTCCCAAGACACCGGCCAGCATGTTTGAAATAATATTTTTAAAGATGGCAAGCGGAGTTCTAAGTTCGTGTGATACAGTGATAACAAAATCATTTTTAAGTCTTGTATATTCTCTCAGTTCCTGGTTTGTTTTTCGAAGGGTATCTTCGGCTTTTTTTCGTTCGGTTATTTCATGGGCGAATGAGAAGTTATATTCCTGTCCGTTATAGTTGACATAGTTAGAACCCACTTCAACCGGGAAGACAACGCCTTCTTTTGTTCGGTGCTCTGTTTCGACAACGATTGATTTTTTTTCTTTTAATCTTTCCCAGTGTTTTGGCCAGAGATCTTCTGTGAGCATTGTATCGATATCGGCTATAGACATTTTCAGCAACTGCTCCCTTGTATAACCAAGGAAGTTGCAGGCAGCCTTGTTTACATCTACAAAGTGTCCTTCCGGGTTGATCCAGAAGATGGATTCTGCGGTTTTGTCGAGGGAGAACTGTTTTAGCAGGAGGGCTTCTTCGGCCTGTATTCTTTCGGAGATTTCTCTTTTAAGATGCTTATTAGTTGCCGAAAGTTCTCTTGTTCGCTCCATGACCCTTAATTCCAGCAGTGCATGTGCTTTTATAAGTTCTGCTTCTGCTTCCTGCCTGCGTCTTTGGTTCTTACTGAGCATGCAGCCGGTTAAACCCAAAAGCAATACAAGCATAACTGTTCCATATCCAGAGAGCACTCCATATGAACCATTAGCTTTGACACGATCCGCTTCGTCGTGAATGTGCGCGAAATACCAGTCATCGGTACCGGGCATTTTTATTTTGACGGTTGTGACGGAGTAGCCGTCTTCTTTGAAACGGTTGCTTATTCCCCTGAAGATATCGGAAGCGGATCCGGAGTTTAATTTTTTATTAAGCCATATTGCCATTTTGTTGTTTTTATGTTTGCCGGCCAAAATCTCAGTGTTGCCGTTGATCAGCGCTGTCATTCCCTTATTGCTATCACTGCCAATACACGCAACGATTCTGTTTACGGGTATCATTCCTGAGATCATGCCTATAAACAGACCTTCTTTGCGAATTGGGCGAGAAATAACAGTGGTTTTTTCATTCGTGCGGAGAGAGATCATTGAACCGAACTGCAGTTCAAGGGAAGGGTTCCTGGAGAAGTTGCGAAGATGTTCCAGTTGTGTGGAATATTCTTCTTTGGTTTCCGAGAAGCGGTTATTGGCTCTCGAAACAGCCGAATCTTTTTTAAGGACCTTAAAGGGCTTGCTCTTTCCGTCAAAATCCGATTTGAATATATAAATCGCGGAGAGATAGTTATCGTCGAGCAGGTCTGCGAAGATATCATTGGTGTTGACACTTAAGGAGCTGTCAAGATTTATTACATCGGGATGCATACTGATAATGCGCAAGTCTGTAGCTATCTGATCAATGTATTGCGTGAGTCGCTGTTTTGATTTTTCCAGGCTGAGCTCTATGTCTTCCCTCATTCGCTGGCGGGATTCTATATTCTTTTCGTGGAAATCCAGCAGTGTCAGGACGGCCAGCGCTATTGCTACCAGGATGCTGGTCCATTGAAGAAAGCTGCTTGAAACATATTTTTCTTTGTTTTTTGTCATAAACTCAATATTTTTTCGGTATTGCGTTTTTTTAATCTGCGGGCCTTGTCAGTTATTGCAACAGCCTTATCCGCAGAAACTGTACGTGGATGATTTTTCGACAAAAAATAGGCATTAAGTAAGCAGGAAGGGTTTTTTTTCCTTTTAGCGGGGGTTTTATGCCGATAACGGATAATAATTATGCTCAAGGCCGTTCGAAGTTCCGATAACTATTGCCCTTGATCAATAAAATCTGTTTTTCAGGGCATATTATTTGATGTTTTTCCACAGGATTGTCGGTAAAATGCTTTGTTAGAAAGGGAGGTGCATTATGAAGCAATGGGCTTTCTTTACTGTTCTGCTTTATGCTTTGCTGGTCGTGCTGGTTTTCTTCCCGTTTGTAATCGAACTGACCTTTTTGTTAGCCGATGAGATTTTTGGAAATGGTGACACAGAAGATCTTGATGTGGTTGGCAATATCCTTGAAATGTATAAAGCGTGGCAGTTCTGGATCTGGGGCGGGGTAATTTTGCTGATACAAGCGAGCCTTTTGCTGATACCGGTACAGGTTTCAGAAGAGCCGCTTGTTCCGAAGCGCCATATCCGGATCACTGTTGTTACGATCGCACTTCTTTTTTCAATATTGCTTTGGGGGTTTGTCTGTTCGATAGCCTTTGGTATTTTCGGTGACGATGTCCTGGTCGATCCATTTGTCTGGCTGCTAGTCGGTTTTATTGTAATTGCCTGGATATTCTGGTCGTATATATTTTTTCGTTATGCAAAGAAAAGGACGCCGGAACTTTTTGCCCGGAAAGGTATTGGCTGGCTCATCAAAGGGAGCGTTTTGGAATTGCTTGTTGCCGTGCCGAGCCATATCATCGTAAGAAGGCGGGATGACTGCTGCGCGCCCGGTTTTACATCTTTGGGGATAGCAGCGGGGATCGTTATAATGCTTATAGCGTTTGGGCCGGGTCTTTACTTTTTGTTCAGCGCGCGTTTTGAAAGGATGCGTCCCAAAAGCCAAAAGACGAACGGCGAAGCTGCCGAGCAGACGGTATAAGTTTTACGAATCTCGACAAAGCTGCCCTGTCACGATCTTTTAAGAACCAAGCCGTTGTGTAATCACATATTTATCTTGAATTTTTATTAGTTGGCGATTAACCTGCGGAGATGTTTTTTCAGGAGACGGTATGGATATCTATAACCTTATAAGTTTTCTGGGGATTTTCATTCTGCTTGGTTTTGCATGGATGGTGTCATCTAATCGCAGGAACGTAAATTTTCGTTTAATTGCCTGGGCGATCCTTTTGCAGGCGGTTTTTGCGGGATTCATTTTTCTTGTTCCGGCCGGTGCGAAGGTTTTTCTGTTCGTAAACGATGCGGTTGTAAAGGTTCTTGATTCAGCTTCTGCGGG
>JAFGKL010000094.1 GCA_016928585.1 Sedimentisphaerales bacterium | reverse complement strand
CTTCAGGCTTGTACCTTTGAACCAATCATGGTGACCTCCGGCATTCATTTTATATTCGATTATTATGCCGGACAAGCACCAGGAATATACACGCTGGATCTGTTTGATTACCCAAGTTTTATTCTTCTTGATACACTAAACATTAATATTTCATCTGTAGATCCACGTACTATTTATGTTGATAACGACGCGACAGGTTCTAACAACGGAAATGACTGGGAAAACGCCTATAACTCGCTTCAGGACGCTCTGGATGTTGCCCTGTACGGCGATACTATCAGGGTAGCTCAGGGAACTTATAAACCATCATCCCCCAGCCAACCTGATCCCCGAGAAGCAACTTTTCAGTTGATCAATGGTGTAGCGATCGAAGGCGGATATGCCGGCTTCGGAACTCCTGATCCTGACGCCAAGGATACATCTGTTTACGAAACAATCCTTAGCGGAGATATAGGCACTGTGGATGACCCAAGTGATAATTGCTACCATGTAGTAACAGGAAGCGGTACAGATCCGAATGCGATCCTTGACGGATTTACTATCACCTCAGGATTTGCCAACGGCTCTCTACCACTCGGACACGGCAACGGCGGCGGAATGTATAGCGAATACGGCAATCCAACAGTAACCGACTGCACCTTTACAAATAACTCGGCAACATACAACGGCGGCGGGATATACAACTACAACTACGACCATAACGGCAACTCAACAATAACCAATTGTACATTCAACAATAATTCTGCAGATGGTGAAGGTGGCGCAATGTCTAACGACTACAGCAGCCCGACAATAACTTACTGCACATTCAGCGAGAATACCGCAGATTTTGGCGGAGGAATGCATAATAAGGGAGGCAGTGTCACTATAAATAACTGTGTCTTCCTTGGTAACTCAGCTATTAGCCGGGGCGGAGGAATGAACAACTGGGCAGGCGAAGTGAATATAACCAACAGCAGATTCAGTAATAACACTGCAGGTTTGGGCGGCGGAATTATGAGCGAAGGGAGCAGTGGTGACGGCCCATCCTTCGCTATTCTAAATATGACAAGCTGCTTATTCAGCGGTAACATCGGATACAGTAACGGCGGCGGAATGGTAAATGGCGCCTACAGCGATTCAACAATAACCAGCTGCACTTTTATAGGTAACTCGTCAAATGAAGGCGGAGGAATGTATAATATTCTGTCTACACCGATCATTGCTGCCTGCACCTTCAAGGATAACTCGGCAGTGGGATACGGCGGCGGAATGCGCAATTACTTCAGCAGTCCGGCCATAAGCAGTTGCATCTTCTGGGACAACACTTCCTATTCTGAAGGAGACGAAATCTACAATGATGTTTACAGCGTTCCGGTTGCTACCTACAACAACATCAGGGGGGGCTGGGCAGGTGAGGGTGATAATAATATTAACGTTAACCCGCTGTTTTGGGATGCTGTGGGGCATCTGATGAGCAACTCCCCCTGCAGGAATGCCGGCGATCCTGCTTTCGTACCCGATCCAGGTTATCCTTTTGACATTGACGGTGACAGCCGAATCATCGAAGGCCGGGTAGATATGGGAGCCGATGAAGCACTGCCTCCGATCCAGAATATAAGTACCGGTGAAATATACATTACTATTCAGGAAGCTGTCAATTATGCCGTTCCCGGTGAAACAATAGTGGTTCAGCCGGGCATCTATACAGGTCCAGGCAATTGGGACATAGAATTTCTCGGCAAAGCAATCACTCTACGCAGCAGTAATCCGAATGATCCCGCCATTGTAGCAGCCACCATTATTAATTGCGGCAATGTTGCCGGACATAGAGGTGTCTATTTTATAGGTGAAGAAGGTATAACGTCTGTGCTCAACGGCTTTACCATTGCTAATGCTTCAATGAGTTCTGATCCGGGTGGAGGAATTTATTGTTATAACAGCAGCCCGACAATTAAAAACTGCATCATAAGAAACAACACGGCAATCCAGGGCGGCGGCATCTACTGCAATAACAGCAATCCAACAATATACGGCGGAACCATAAAAAATAACAGCCCTGACGGCATATTTTTGGAAGCCGACAGCTCTATTCAGATCTTAGGTACAGTGTACATCCTCTCCAACAACATAATCGGCGATGGTAATGTGGTCATAGTACCAGGTGCCAATTTCAACTTAGACGATGCAGGGATCTTCACCGGTATGTCAGGTACCGGCACAATGGAAATCGATCCCGGTGCCACTGCTACTATCGACGGATACGCGATCATTAACCTTGGAGACCCGTATGACCCGAACACAAGAGGTACTATCGACTGCCAGGGAGAGCTGATAGTAAAGGACAACGGCCAGATTACCCAGGCAATCGTCAATCTCACAAAAGCAAGCTTCAAAGACAATGCGTATGTAAGTAATAGCGAAATCCACATTAATTCCAACGCTCCATACGGACAGGTATTCGCCGATCCCAATACCAATTTCACTGATAATTATATCTATGCTGACGGTGACAGGTACATGGACATGGATCCTTCTGTCTTCTCAGGTCAGTTCGGCAATAACAAGATATATGTTACTATAAAAAAAGGAATAGGACAGGATAAGGGCGGTTTATTTGAATGCCGGGGTCAAAACGGTCTTGTTAGCAGCTACACGTATGACCCCAATAATCCCGCCTTCTGTAAGGCAGGCGCCGGTACTATACCGGTATGTAACCTGAATAGCTGGACCCTGGAGCAATTAGAACTTGTAGCAGATGCAAAACTTAACCTCACCAATCGATTCCCATTCCAGCCGCCTTACGATTACAATAACTACAATGAGGTAGTTTACGTTAAGAATCTTATCCTCAGGGAAGGAGCTATCCTGAATTTATCTTATAATAAGCTCTATTATGAAAACCTGACAATGGAACCTGGTGCCGTTATCACGAATGTACCACTGTTAGGTTTCTCAATGATAAACATAACTATGGATGACCAGACCGAATTTATAGTTCGTGTTACCCATAATAACTACACCGATCCTAATGAACAGAATTATAACAGAACACACATTAATCGTGTCACAGGAGTGCCGCTCGATCCAAAAGGTGTTATGCAAATGTCCACTTTAAAAGACGAAAACCCGGGCTCACCGACATATCAAATGGATTTCAATGCCCGTGCCAAGGGAACATTTGCCAAGACCAGCACAAGCGAAGGTGTAGCTGTCAAGCTTGAGTACAAATTTACAGCTGATCCGAATAATGATGCCGAATTAGTAGTATACCTCAGTGATAGCCCGGTACTTAGCAAGAATCTCGTTGAAGTAGCAAGGGTACGCGCACCAGCGGCCGGTCGACCCGGTTCGGTAGGAAGCAACAGTTTTGCAGTCTTTTCCGGCCTCTTTCCTCCAGACGGATTTAACTTCTACAGGGGAACATATATTGAACTAAAACTGTCAGGGTCAGCTAATTCAAGCTGTCTGATAAATAACTGGGATCCCTGTGTTAACTGTATAGGAATATGCGGCGATTTCAATATAGAAATACCATTCCCTCTAAATATAGTTGATATATACGATTACATGGTACTGCTTTCGGAGTATGGTTTGTCTGATCCGGCCAGCGCCGGAAGAGCTTGTCTCGATATTGTTGCTGACGGATGTATCAATAACGATGACCTTTTGGCATGGGACATCGACGAAGCGCTTAATCTTTGCGGACAAAGTGCTTCAAGTTCAACTTCGGCTATAAGTCTAAAGTTCCAAACATTCCAAACTGCCAGTGTGTCCGAACCGCTGCTTATATGCGGCAAACCCAGCAGCGGCACAGGCACTCAAATACCGGGCAGCTATCTGTATAACGCTGATACGGATGGAGTTTGTGCCTCCGGATCAACTTCGACAAATAGTGACGGTCGACTCATTACAGACGGCGAAGGCACAATCTATCAAATTAACGGAGATACCGGTCTTGTAAACCTTGAGACTGATACAGTAGTAGTTAGTACAGATGTAGTCAGCTATGAAAGCAGTCAGGTTTATATCGGGTTTGATTCCGGTCAGGGAAAATTGCTTTCTGACGCCGTATTTAGCCCGGAGGATCCAAATATTGTTTACATAGTACCTGTTCAGGTAGACCCGCAAAATGGGGACTGCCCCTATACGGCTGCGGCCAAACTGGAATTGACCGGAGGCGGAAATTACAACATCGCGGAAATTTACGGAAAGAACCCAGCCACGGACCCCGATCAGAACAATACTATAACAGATTGTGACGGGGATCTCGTATATGAACCTGATGTGCAGCATTTGCATGAAATCGAGATCGATTCCGAAGGAAACCTTTATGTGCTCAGCAGCCATTTGGCCAATAGTAACAATTGGCTTTTGATATACGATGAGGCTGCCGGAAATGACTCTGAAGAACGGATATCACTTAACACTCCAAATATAGTAGGGCCGACAGCGATGGTCGTATTATCGGCTGCAGACAGGCTTTACCTGGCTTCATCAACTGATACTCCATCAGAGGATCCAAATGACTTAATAACAGAAGTATATCGTTTTACGATAGACAAGTCGATTCCCGGCGAGCCGAATCTTATCTTTGACGACATCGTTGAAGTTGACTGTCCTAAACCGGATATATGTACCTCCTATCCAGGTATATGTGATAATGAATTGGGTTATAGGTGCATAATTACATCTATGGAAGCAGATCCTGTAAGCGGTACTTTATATGCTATCGGTTTCACTGCCCCGTTATTACCAGACGATGTGGTTATGTCTTCTTATCCTTATAATCAGCCCGGCGGCCTTTTCACTACGCCAATTCTCGCCGAGATCGGGTTCCATACCAGCGGAACGGTTGAGGCCGTCGATATCATCAACGGCGATTTATCACTGCCTTTCTCACTGACATGGACCGGCCCTCTTGTTAGCCAGGAAAAGTGCGGCGGCGGCGATCTCAATACCGATGGTACTGTTGACTCAGAAGATTTTGCTGTCTTAGCCGATTATTGGCTCTCAACCAATTGTTTTGCTTTGAATAACTGCAATGGAGCCGACCTTGAGCCGGAAAATATTCCTGATGGTGATGTTGACTTGTTAGATTTGGCTGTGTTATGTGTGCATTGGCTGGACATGGGATGTCTTGATTAATAACAGATAATCGCTAGTTTACGATGATCGATTGTATTTTAAGATAAAAGTCTTGACTTCGTAATAAATAAAAATAATATAGTCACCGATAAAATCATTGCCTAATTAACAAAGCTTAAGGAGTTGTAATGGCTTCTATCATCGTAATATCGGGATCTCGAAAAGGCGATTATTACCCACTTGGTCATCGAACAAATGTCATTGGTCGAAACGAAGCTCTTCCGATTCAAATTCTGGATGAACTGGTTTCACGCAAGCACCTGCAGATACTTTACGACAAGGACAAGGGGCAATATTCCGCTAATGATATGAAAAGCAAACACGGCGTTTTCGTTAACGGTAAAAAAATCAATAAAGAAACTGTATTAAGTGATGGTGACAATATTCAAATAGGAGATACCATACTATTATTCACAGATAAAGATTTCAATAATCGCGAAAGTGCCCTATCACACTACAAAAAAGTCGGCGAACGAAGCCACCCCACTATAGACCCCTAACATCCCCCACTCCAAAGCTAAAAATCGGGGCGACAGGACTTGAACCTGCGACCTCTTGACCCCCAGTCAAGCGCGCTAGCCAAACTGCGCCACGCCCCGAGAAACGGGATATTATCATCATCATTGAGGAATTACAAGAGATTTATCTTTGCCGGCAACCCGAAACTTCTTAAACCCCGCGATCGCAGCCAGATATTCCATATTCACAGACAAAAGCGGTTTCGAGGCATAAAACAGGCTTTTTTATAACTCAAATGGGAAACTTTAGGATTTTTTTCTGCCGTTTCTGGAAGAAACACTTCTTTCATATTTTCCGAAAACCATTCTGCCTGCAGATGTCTGAAGCGCACTTGTAACAGTCAGGATAATATTTTCTCCGACCTTGTTACGAGCATCCTCGACAACTACCATAGTGCCATCATCAAGGTATCCGATGCCCTGCTGAGCCTCTTCTCCATGCTTCATGATCCTTGTCTGCATCTGTTCGCCGGGAAGGACAACAGTTTTCAGAGCATTCGCAAGGTCATTTATATTAATGACATCCACACCCCTTAACTGAGCAACCTTGTTTAAGTTGTAATCGTTGGTAACAAGCCGCCCGTCACAGTTCTTTGAAAACGCAACAAGTTTATGGTCAACATCTGCCTTTGCATCCACTCCGGGCGGAGGCGTATCGTCAATGACCACCTCTACTGCGGGACTTGTCTGCAGCTTATTAAGCATGTCAAGCCCCCTTCTTCCCCTGTTCCTTTTCATTTTGTCGCCGGAGTCCGCGATCAACTGCAATTCATTTAATACAAAACGCGGCACGATCAAAGGTGCGTCAAAAAGCTTCGTTTGAGAGATGTCCGCGATACGGCCGTCAATGATAACGGAAGTATCGAGAACGAGGGGACGAAGACCCTTTGTCTGACGTGAAAACTCCACATAAGGAATTATAAAACGAACATCATCTTTTGTCTGAATGACGAGGCTTATGACAAGGTAACAGATGCAAACGCCCATGATCCACTTCGACGTTTGAAGGGCCTCCTCGCTCATTTTGAAGTAAAAATCATTCATCATGTACAAAACCGGCGAAAGGGCCCAACTGATAAGAACGCCAACAAGCAGGCCGAAAAAGATACCGGCAAGAGCACTGAGAGATTTTTTGGGGGTAAGCCAGTCTACGGCTATGACGATCGCAGCTATAGTCATACCGACAATAACCCTTATGTAAACTGCGGATAGTTCCGGTTCAGTCTGAGTGGGCGTTACAAAGATGCTGACAAACAGAAATGCTGCGATAACGACGATAAAAAGTGCGCGGATAAAATATAATAGCATGAATAAAACCTCCAAATAAAAATGATATGAATGAATATAATGAAATAACTAACATATGAATAAAAACCCAACAAATTGTATATTAAATTAAGTTTATATTATGAATCCCGCTCAATTCGACATTGGCCTGAATGGCCAATATCATATAAATCCAACATACTATTCTATCGGTATATAAAGGTTTTGGCTTTTGTCAATCCTTTAATTGATCATAATTGTCGTCGTTGATCAAAGTCAAAGTCGAAAATACATACGTAATCGGACTAAAAAAGTTTATTCATCGCCTATTATCGGACTTAATTCTTGGGAAAAATATAAATAAAATCTTTCATTGGATAATTGAGCCAATATCTAACTATATTAAATCAAACAATAAAGCAGATTAAGCAACATGCCTTACCTGTCGATAAAAAAACGGCTATTTCAGTAGAGGTGCAGTGTGCGTATGAAGGGCAAAGAGGCCTTTTGGGAGTTTAAAATGCCAGAATATGGCAGGTTACGGCTAATAAAGATGAGTACAAAGACAATAAAAAAAGTTTTCGCCGTTGTGATAGTTTTAGCACTTATTTCCGGCGTATGTCTGCTTGCCTGGATGGATGTAAAGAATTTTGAAGATACTATCGTGTCTCAAACCCAGGAGCACCTGTTAAATATCGCAAAATCAGAGGCTCAGAACCTTGAAGAAATGTTCCAAGACCTTCAGAGCAAACTTCAGATGCTGGCGAAAGACCCGAGAGTTCAAAAATCAATACTCACCTATGATCCTGTAAACAAGCCCTTCGATCCGGAAGGAGACTCTCCTGGTAAAGGTCTTTTTGAGCAACTGGCTACCGAAATAAACAATATATACTGTTTAGACACAAAAGGAATT
Organism: Sedimentisphaerales bacterium; assembly: GCA_016928585.1. Lineage (GTDB taxonomy): Bacteria > Planctomycetota > Phycisphaerae > Sedimentisphaerales > Anaerohalosphaeraceae > JAFGKL01. The sequence continues at coordinate 10,984 of JAFGKL010000094.1, read as the reverse complement.
GTTCAAAGCAGGATCCCTTATAAACCCAACAGAATTGGAATGGATCTTTCAGAAAAGCCCGGCATTAAATATGTAATAGAAAACCAAACTTCATATATAAGTGATATATTCGAGGTTGAGTCCGGATATTATATCTCCGTATGCAGTCCCGTATTCAAAGACGATAACTTCATAGGTATTTTAGGGACGCTCATTCATCTGGAAGATATCCAGCAAATAGTTGATCATGTAATAACCAGCAACAACGGTTATACATGGATATTAAACGATCAGGGCAACATAATATACCATCGTAATCGAGAGTTGATAGGCAAAAACATATTGGATATCAATGTTGGGCTCGAAGGTGATGAAGAAGATGAAGAACAGGAAAGAAAAGTCGTAGAAAATATGGTAAGGGGGTATTATGGATCGGCAACTTTTGTCTACGATGAACTGTCTGCTGATAAAACAATAATGTCCTGGATCCCGGCAAAAGTAGGTGAAAGATCGTGGTCGGTTGTGGTATGTGCAGGATACAGAGAGGTCGCCGGACCGATCAGGGCCCAAATTCGTAACGTCTTTTTAGGCGGAGGGATGTGCCTTATTCTTCTGATATCAATAGCCACAGCATATTACAGAACATCGAAGAAAAAATCTCGTCTTGAATCGCAGATAGCTATTGGAAAAGTAAATGATGAATTGCAGCAAACATTTACGGAGCAGAAAAAACTATCCGGCGAACTGGAAAACCAAAGAAAACTTCTCAATGATATAATTTCCAACGCCCCGCTGTATATTTTCTGGAAGGATTCTGATTCAGTATATCAAAATTGCAATAATAAATTCGCTGAAGTCGCAGGATTTTCAAGACCGGAAGATATCATTGGTAAAACCGATCTCGATCTGAACTGGAATGAGGATCACAAACTTATTGTCAAGGTCGACAAGGAAATAATGAAGTCTGGAATACCGCTTTTAAACGTCGAGCGTAACTGGTCCCTTCCGAACGGCAGTACCAAAGTAATATTAAGCAACGACATCCCCTTACATAACGATCAAGGGGCAATTTCCGGTGTGCTTGGAGTCTATATAGATATAACAGGTGTTAAAGCAGTACAGAAAAATGTGAAATTACAGTCTGAAAGACTGCAGGATATCCTATCGAGCATTGACGAAGGCATTTTAGCAATAGACGGTTTGGGCAGGATAGTCGAGGCCAATCCATATTTTTCTGATCTGACAGGCAAAGATATTGACGAACTTAAGGGAAGCATGGTCGAGGATGTTTTGGACGAATCCTTAAGCAGTAAGATCAACAAATACCTCGATGACTTCCAAATCGATAATGAGAGCGGAGACAACTCGTTCGAATGTGAGATCAATAATACTAATTTCGAAGTTAAACTTTACTCCTTATACAAAAATAATAAGCTTTCGTTAACTGTAATAAAACTCAGCGACATCAGCAGATATATTGAATTAAGAACGAATACCGAAAAAGCGATCGCAAAAACAAGCCATGAACTTCGTACTCTTGTAAGCGGCATATCCGGATTTGCAGAACTGCTTCAGCATGAAGAACTGACCATAGAGCAGGCCGAGTATGTTAATACGATACATGCAAATTCCAATTGCCTGATCGATATTTTCGATAAAACAATAGAAGAAGCTGTATTGAAAACTGAAAAAGACAAGGAAGGTACCAAAGAAATCGCCATGAAAGAAAAACCAGAACCGACAAAATCCTATCCTGCACAGCCCAGGAAGACTATCGAAGATCCGGTAAAAGAAGAAAAACTGGAAACCATACTGCAGGGGTCCGGCCATAAAGGTAAATTAAATATTTTACTGGTTGATGATGTGGAAGAGAACAGGCTGCTTGCCGGGGTTATGCTGGGCGATAATAACTATAAGATAACATCCTGTGTAAACGGCAAAGAAGCTGTCGAACACGCTGAGAAAGAAAAATTCGATCTTATACTTATGGATATACAAATGCCTGTCATGGGCGGGCAAGAAGCAGCAAAATTGATCCGCAAGGAGGGCATTAATGCAAAGACAGCAATAATTGCAATGACGGCCTCTTCAACCAAAGAAGACGAGCTGAATTATCTCAATGCAGGTTTTGATGACGTAATCATAAAGCCTATTAAAAAAGAAATTCTTTTAAGAAAAGTCGAAAGATATATGGGGCAGGCAAAACAGATGAGATCCGTTGAAAACGGCGAAGACGTGGTATCTTTCCTCACGGAGAATCCCGATTATACCAAAACCATTGAAATGTTCATCGATAACCTTCCAAAGAGAATCGAGGAGATGCAGTCCGCTTTAAATGAGAGGGACCTTCAGGACCTTTCTTTTAAAGTACACGCCTTAAAGGGGCTTGGAGGATTTGCAGGTTTTCCGATCTATACGGAAAAAGCCAAGACCATTGAGCAAATGATAAGCGACAACCAGATAGATAACATTCAGGAGCAAATTGACGAACTTTCAAAGCTCTGCCGCAGAACAAAACAGACAGGTCCGCCAAAGTAATCATATACCAGGATCTAATCCGTCAGCTCTATTATTAAGCGCTCTGTCGATCCTTATTTCATCCAGTATTTTTTTACCGCCGGCATCTAATAATTCGTTAGCAAGTCTTTCGGCGCAATCAACCGATTTTTCTACCGGGGCTACAGCGGAGCGTCTTATTAAGTTCTTCCCGTCAAGATCGGATATTACGGCATCTACAAAAATGTTGTCGTCTTCAATTCGGGCATGTACGCCGAGAGGAATGCTGCATCCGCCGTGCATTGCTGCAAGTACGCAACGTTCGGTTTCCGCTGTGATCCTTGCCTCTTTGACGTCAAGTTTTTTTACTATCTCCTCAAGCTCGATATCATCTTCGCGTATCTGAACGGCCAAAGCTCCCTGGGCAGGAGCTGGAACAAATATCTTTGGTGGTAATACAGCCGTTATTTTTTCTGACAGGCCAAGACGATTTAGACCGGCAGCGGCAATTATGATAGCACCGATATGCCCCGATCCTACTTTGGCTATACGGGTTTCTACGTTTCCCCGCAGCGGCACACAATCAAGATCTGGGCGAATGTTCTTTACCTGTGCTATCCTTCTAAGACTGGAAGTTCCAACTGTTGCCGCCTTAGGCAAGGCCTCTATCGAAACAGCTTCTTTACTGCAAACAAGGGCATCGGCAGGGTTTTCACGCTGAGGAACCGCGGCAATGATAAGGCCGGGCCTGATCGCAGTGGGCAGATCCTTAAAGCTATGAACGGCAAGGTCGGCCTTTGAGTCAAGCAGAGCATTTTCAACTTCAGAGGTGAAAAACCCTACAGTCCCCGTTTTGTAGAGAAAGTCCGATCTGTCACGGTCACCTTTTGTGGAGACCCCGACTATTGAAATATTGATATCGTTAGAAATGCTTTTTAAACAGAATGCTACATAATGTGACTGGGCCAGGGCAAGCTTGCTTGCTCTTGTTGCGATCCTGATAGTTCTCATAAATAATAACCTCAGCAAGGGTTTATAATGCTCTATTTTACAGTTTAATCTTTTTAAGAACCTCGATAGTTCTTTTAATATGGGCATCGGTGTGTTTAGTAGAAAGAAAATTGGCCTCGAATTGTGAAGGCGGCAGATATATTCCCGCATTCAGCATGTGTTTAAAATATTTCGCAAATTTTTTGGTATCCGATTTTAATGCCGAATCATAATCCGTAACGGGCCCGGCTGTAAAAAAGAGCGTAAACATAGAACCGACCTGATTAATAGTATGCTCGACGCCCGCCTTGTTAAGCGTTTGGGTGATCTGGGCACATAAATGTTTTGTTCTGCGCTCAAGAGCTGTGTAAGGTTTTTGGACCTTTAAAATCTTAAGCGTTGCAAGTCCTGCTGCGACACAAACAGGGTTACCTGAAAGTGTGCCGGCTTGATAAACCGGACCCTGAGGTGATAGATTGTTCATTATAGACGCCCTTCCGCCTACCGCACCAATGGGAAAGCCCCCGCCGATGATCTTGCCAAGACAAGTCAGATCTGCTTTGACGCCGACTTTTTTCTGGATACTGCCAAAGCCAAGACGAAAACCCGTGATGACCTCATCGAAAATGAGAATGCTCTTATTTTTAGTACAAAGCACACGAAGACCTTTTAAGAAATCTTTCTTGGCTGGTATTACGCCCATGTTCCCGGCAACAGGTTCAATGATGACAGCGGCTATTTTGCCGGAATATTTTTTAAATATATTTTTAACACTATCCAGATCGTTATATCGTGCCAGAAGTGTATGTTTGGTGAAATCTTTTGGAACGCCGGGACTTGAAGGCATACCGAGGGTAAGGGCGCCGGAACCGGCACTTACGAGCATGTGGTCAACGTGGCCATGATAGCCGCCGACAAATTTTATTATTTTATCTTTGCCGGTCGCTGCACGGGCAAGACGGATAGCGGTCATTACGGCCTCAGTACCGGAGCTGACAAAGCGGACTTTTTGAACGGACTCGATAGCGCCGGTTATTACCTTTGCAAGATCGGTTTCGATAGTAGTAGGCACTCCGTAGCTTGTTCCTTTAGCCATTGTTTTTTTGACTTCGTCAAGCACCGCTTTGTTGGCATGGCCGAGGATCATCGGGCCCCATGACATGCAATAATCTATATAACGGTTGCCGTCGACATCATAAAGGTAAGCGTCTTTTGCCTTGTCAATGAAGATCGGAGCGGCACCTACAGCTTTAAAGGCACGAACCGGTGAGTTCACTCCGCCGGGCATGACTTTTACGGCGTCTTTAAATGATCTTTCGTTTTTTTGTGTTCTCATATTTTTTTCTCTTGATCGTCAGAAGCCTTCGGCATAAGCTCACCTGTTATATTATACTCCTTGGCAACGGCAAGCGTCGGTTCACCAAGACCGTAGACCTTAACACCGGGCGGAACCTCTTTAAAATATTTTATAAAAGCTCGAACGGTAGAGCCGCTGGTAAAAAGAACTGCATCTATATAATCAAAATCAACTTCGGCTGGTTCTATATCAACAGTTCTGTAAACGACAAGTTTTTCAACCTCGGCTCCGAAACCGGCCAGCCCTTCGGGAAGTTCTTTTGTGGAAAACTCTGCCTGCGGAAGCAGAACTTTTTTGCCTTCCATATCGATCTTCGCGAATTCTTCGAGAAGCCCGGCGCTTGATTCGTTGCCGGGTACGACATCCGCGATAATGCCATACTCTAAAAGTCTTGCAGCAGTAGTCTTGCCGATAGCTGCTATTCTCAGGCTCGCAAGTTCTCTCGTATCGAGGCCTTTTTGATTCAGCCTTGAGAACAGATGCTTTGCGCCGTTTACGCTGGTGAAAATGATCCAGTCATAATCTGCAATTTTGTCAACGACCAGGTCAACCTTGGAATAATCCTCTATTGCAACACAGTCGATAACCCTTCGGTGAACTATATTGCCAAGATGGGTATATCTTTCGGGATGATTGCCGAGGACAAGAACATTGGGTTTCGGAGTAAACCAGTCGAGCTTTTCCTGCAATTGAACAACCTTACCGACAATGAAAATAGCCGGTGTCCTTAGCTTTGCTTTTTCCGCAGTCTTTAGAAAATTGCCCAGCGTATCTTTGATAACCCTTTGATCGTAGCAGGTTCCCTTTTCGACGGCAGCGATCATTTCGTCTTCAGGCCAGCCCTGATCCAATAAAGAATTTACGATGTGCTTAATATTACCAACCGACATAAGGAAGATAACGGTACCTGCCTTTGGTATTTCGATCGGCTTATCATCGCCTGCTTTGCGATGGCCGGTAACAATAGCAACGTCCGAGGTGCAATCCCTGTCAGTAGCGGGTATGCCTGCATAACACGGAGCGGCCAGTGCGCTTGTTACGCCGGGGACAACCTGAAATTCTACGCCGCCCTGAAAACAAGCCTCGGCCTCTTCACTGCCCCTGCCGAAAAGATAACTGTCACCCCCCTTCAGCCTGACAACGATCTTTCCTTCTTTCGCTTTATCGACGATAAGACGGTTGATATCTTCCTGCGGCAGCGTATGTTTGCCGGCGAATTTACCGACGGATATAAGCTCGGCAGACGGTGCGGAAAAATCCAGAAGGCCTGCAGAACTTAGATGGTCATATAAAATGACATCGGCTTTAGCCAGAAGTCTAAAACCCTTAAGGGTTATCAGCTCGACATCGCCCGGCCCGGCACCTACAAGATAAACTTTACCTTTGCTCATTAGCAAAAAACTCCGACAAACCCGCAAAAAATGCACATAAACGGGATCATTATCAAGATACCAAACCATTTATAATGTTCTTTTATGGTATGGTCAACTGAAAACTGCATTGACTTGTGATGATATTAACGGTAACATCTGAACCGGCAGCAAAGTATAACAACTTTATGTACAGACAGTTAAGGCGGCACGATGGACCAGACGGACAAAAACATCCTAACGGCACTTCAGAACGATTTCCCGATATGTCAGCACCCTTACGATGTGCTTGCCGAAAAACTCGGATTGAGCGTAGAAGACCTTTGGGAGCGGATCAATATAATGATCGAGGGCGGGGTTATACGGAGAATGGGTGCAAGTCTGGACTCTAAAAAACTCGGATACGCAAGCACACTGGCCGCCGTGAGGATAAAGCCTGAGCACATGGAACAGGCATCGAAACTGATAGGCAGTTTTCATGAAGTGACCCACAGCTACCAAAGAGACAATGAATACAACATTTGGTTTACGCTTATTGCAGAAAGCAATGCCAGAATCGATGAAATTCTCGGCCAGATAGTTGAAAAGTTAAAACTCAGCGAGTCTGACATATTGAACCTGCCGGTATTAAGGCTATTTAAACTCGATGCAAGATTTAATGCCGATACCGATCAGCAGGAATAATAGTTCTTATTAGGAGCCTTAATAGTCCGCGTTTTTTTGAAAAATTCCCCCTTTTGTGCAAAACATTGGCAGAATTTTAGTATTGAAATCACTGCCGTTAACATATAGTATGCTGTTTTCCTGTAAATTAAGATTTCGGGGTATAATCTAAGTGAGTTGTAAGACTTTGCTTATCGGGTAAATTCCGAGAAAACAATATGAAACTCAAAGGCGGATATAACATATTATTGGCAGGCAGGCCCGGCAGTACAGTAGAAGTTTTGCCGGAACCGGAAGTTCTTTATCTTCCTTTGCGCACGAAAAGATTCGATTTCGGTGATATTTGCGTTAAGGATGGTCAGCATGTCGAGCTTGGGGAAGTTTTGGCAAAAGATGCGGCGAATTTTTCGATACCTCTTTTATCTCCGCGGGCCGGGGTGGTAAGACTTAACGCTGCCGAAGGTCATATAGTCCTTGAGGATATCACGAAATATCAAAAGCAGCCGAAAACAGAGCAGGCTAACGTACCGCATGTAGAACACGGCTCGGGAACAGTAAGATCCAAAATAGAAAAAATGGTGTCTTTAGGAGCGTGGGAGTTTTTCTGTGATGCTTATGACGGCAATGTTCCTGACCCTGACGAAAAACCGCAGGCTGTAATTGTTTCGACGGTAAGTCTTGAGCCGTTCCTGTCCAGGGGTGACGCTCAGCTTAAAAATCGTTTATTAAAATTTACACGCGGGCTTGAACATTTGCAATCCCTTCTGGAATATCAACCGATGTATCTTGTTATGCCGCAGGTGCGTTCAAGCTTTGCATCAAAAGTTAAAGATCATCTTCGCGGCTATGCATGGGTAAAGCTGATTGAGGTGCGATCAAAATATCCTTATGATAATTTTAATATACTCGCACGACGGCTTAAGTTGAAAAAGGACGGCGGACCAGTCTGGTGCATAAAAACAGAAGGCGTTCTTGCAACAGACAGGGCTTTGACAAGGTCTTCTCCCTGCCTTGCAAGGATATTGTCAATAGGAGGGCCGGAAGCGAAAAACCCCGTACATGTCAAAGGTGTTACCGGCTATCCGATCAAAACGATCCTCGATAAATATGCAAACGATGATAATGTCAGGGTGATCTGCGGGGGCATGCTTACCGGGCAGACATGCGGCGAAGGTGCACTTGGAATTGACAGCGAATGCAGAGGACTTACTTTGATGCCGGAGCACACCGAGCGGGAATTTTTGGGGTTCGTCAGGCCGGGCTTTGACAGGAGCAGCTATGCTCCGTGCTTTTTGTCCGCTTTGCGTTTGAAACACAGAGAAAGCTTCTCAACAGCTATGCGTGGTGAGGGCAGGCCGTGTGTGTCATGCAATTTTTGCGAAGAAGTTTGCCCGGCAGGTATCATGCCGCATCTTCTTCATAAGTATCTTTATAAAGACCTTATCGAAGAAGCCGACGAGGCGAGGATCGATCTTTGTGTCCGGTGTGGGCTTTGCTCGTTCGTGTGCCCTTCCAAGATAGAGCTTACGAAACAGTTCATTGAGGCACAGGATCTTATCGAAAAAGAAAAAGAAGAAGCACGACTGGACGCGATCAGGCAGGAAAAGAAACGCATGGAAGAGGCCCGGCGAAAAGAGGCACAGGAAAAAGGCCAGGAGGAAGAATATTGAAATTCCTGTTTAATATATTCCAGTCGGTTCGTCCGGGCTTTGAAGAAGGCGGCAGGTTAAGGGCTTTTAAGCCACTGTACGAGGCTATGGAGAATTTCTTCTTCGCCCCGGGATCAAAAGCAATGATAGCGCCTTTTGCACGTGACCCGCTCGACATCAAGCGGTTTATGACAATGGTGATAATTGCGCTGGTACCTGCTCTTGCAATAAGTTTTTACTTTTTCGGACTGCGGCTTATCGCAATGATAATGGTTTCGTACATCGCCGGCGGTGCGGTAGAAGTCGCCTTCGCGATAATCCGAAAGGAGGATATTAACGAAGGCTTTCTCGTAACGGGCATGCTGTTCCCCATGATCCTTCCGCCTACACTGCCGCTATGGATGGTAGGGGTTGGTGTTGCTTTTGGGGTATTCGTAGGCAAGGAACTCTTTGGTGGAACGGGAAGAAACGTATTCAACCCGGCGATAGTCGGAAGGTGTTTTCTTGCATTGGCATACCCGGCAGCTATGAGCGGCAACTGGGTAACTGCCGGGCAGGGAATGACCGGGAGAATGCTGGAATGGGCAAGTGCCGGGAACGTCGATTCGGTAAGCGGAGCGACGCCGTTGGTACTTGCCAAACAGGGCCAACTGGTAAACGTGGTCGATATGTTTATCGGCAGCATATCCGGAAGCATAGGCGAGACGAGCGCAATAGCTATAATCTTAGGCGGGGTATTTTTGCTGCTTACCCGCGTGGCCAACTGGCGAACCGTTGTCAGCACGCTGGGGGCATCCTTTGTTCTTGCGGCTGTTTTCCATTACAACGATCCTGAAAGGTTTGCTCCGGCCCTGTGGCACTTGTGTGCGGGAGGACTTTTGTTCGGGGCTTTCTTTATGGCGACGGACCCTGTAACAAGCCCTATAACCAATGCAGGCAAATGGATGTACGGAATAATAATAGGCGTGGTAACAATGCTGATACGCAATTTTACTGGTTATGTCGAGGGTGTTATGTTCGCGATACTGCTCGGCAATATAATGGCGCCTATACTCGATGAGATAGTTTTTAAGATCAGGATCGGGAGACTTAAGAGTGAAGGGTAATGTTTATACACTTTTATATGCTTTTGTGCTTGGCACTACATGTGCCCTGCTGCTGACGGCAGCGTCGCAGTTTACGACTCCTTATAGAGATGCCAATGCCAAAGCTGAAGAAGTGTTGAATATCCTTACGGCACTAAAGGTCCCGTTCGAGGAAGGGGCTTCTTCGGAAGAGCTGCTTAATGTATTTAATGGGAACATAGAGGAAAAACAACGCGGCGACATGACGATATACGAATATTCGCCGGCAAACGGCAACGGTGAAGTTCTTGCTGTGGTTATGCGGTTTGCCGGTCCGGGGCTTTGGGGGCCGGTTAAGGGTTTCCTGGCCCTGGAGTCGGACTTAAGAACCATCAGAGGGCTGACCTTTTATGAACAGGAAGAAACGCCCGGACTTGGCGGCGAGATAGTAACGGATGACTTTAGAAGTCAGTTCGCGGGCAAGTCGATCGTGGATGAATCGAACAAGGCGGGCATCGTGATACGAGGAGGCGGAAACAAACTTATAAACGGTGTTGATGCTATCTCCGGAGCAACAATGACGTGCGACAAGGTGCAGCAGATGCTTAACAAGGCAATAGTAAAAATCGTGGAGAATGAATAATGGCCGGTGATCAGGGCGGATGTAAAAGTTGCGGCGGCCTTTGCGGCGGCAAGGGACTTGTAACCCTTAAGGACGGCGCATGGACACAAAACCCGCTTGCAATACAGGTGCTTGGCATTTGTTCTGCGCTGGCCGTAACGAACAAGCTTGAAAATTCGCTGGTAATGGGAGCGGCGCTTATATTCGTATGTGTAGGTTCCAACCTGTTTGTTTCATTGCTCAGAAAACACACGCCGCACCGGATAAGGATGATCGCCGAGGTCGCGATCATAGCAACATTCGTCATCCTGTTCGATCAGCTTCTAAAAGCCTTCTACTGGGAGATGTCAAAACAGTTAGGGCCTTATGTCGGCCTTATCATAACCAACTGCATCGTGATGGGACGAGCGGAAGCATTCGCTCTGCAGAACCCCCCTATCCTTTCGATCCTTGACGGCCTGGCCAACGGATTCGGGTATGCGGTAATACTTGCAATAATAGGATTTTTCAGGGAACTGCTCGGAACCGGCAAGGTTATGGGGCACGAGATACTAAGCGGCAACTGGTACACGCCCAACCAGATAATGATATTGGCGCCGGGAGCATTTTTCGCACTCGGTATCGTTATAGCGATATTTAACGCTCTTAAGGGCCCGGATCCCCAGGAGAATAAATAATGAACGAGACATCCGCATTTGTGATCATAGTCGCAGCGATATTTACTAATAATATCCTGCTGACAAATTTTTTGGGAATGTGTTCCTTTATCGCATGCTCCAGCCAGATAGAAACAG
>JAFGKL010000093.1 GCA_016928585.1 Sedimentisphaerales bacterium | reverse complement strand
ATAGAGAACGACCCGGGGGATACGAACTGGACGGCCTATCATCGTTCGCTCGAGACAAAGCTTTACCGTCACAGGCCGCTTGAGTAAGGGGGGAAATCATTGTTGTTTGGACTCCTCAATAATCTTAATATTTCCAGGTTGCAGGTATACCAGTCGTTTATCCGGCAATTCAACAACTAACCATTTTTCAAAATATGAGTAATTGCGAGAACCATCCCTTTTTTTGTATGTAAAACCTTTGATAAGGCAATTGGAATAAGCGTGTTGACTCTCATAAGAGCTAAGCTTTAGATCATATCTTTTGGAGAAGTCGATATTATATATTTCCGATGGGACCTCATGCCCAGCAAGCTTTGGAGGAGAAGGCTCTTTTGGGCTGTAGGAAATAAGGATTTGAAGAATTAATATAAGAGCCATAGTTGCAAACACACCAACAATACCACCAACAACGAAAATCCAGAAACTTTTTCCTAATTTCATTACAGCCTCCTTTTTTATATTTTTTCGCGGGAGATTTTTGCACCGACGGCATTTAGTTTTTGCTCTATCTTTTCGTAACCCCTATCGATGTGATATACGCGGTTTATGACGGTTGTTCCTTTTGCGGCCATTGCGGCCAACACCAGGGCAGCCGATGCTCTTAAGTCCGAAGCCATTACCGGTGCGGCGACTAAGTTTTTTACGCCTACAATAATAACGCTGGGGCCTTCTTTTCGCAGGTTGGCAGCCATTCTGTTAAGCTCGGCAACGTGCATAAATCTGTCGGGGAAGATCTTTTCGGTGATAACGCTGTTGCCGTCAGCAAGTGCCAGCAGAGCCATGAACTGTGCCTGCAAGTCGGTCGGGAAGCCTGGATACGGCTGGGTTGTTATGTCTGCGGGTTTGACGGGTCCGTTTTGCCAGACGAAGCATCCGCCGTTGTTCGGTTCTACGGTTACGCCGATCTTTTCAAGTCTGTCGACTACGGCTCCCATGCCATCAAGGCAGCAGTTTGTAAGTTCCAGTTTGCCGGAGGTAATGGCGGCGGCGATCATGAAGGTTCCTGCTTCAACGCGATCGCCGATAACCTTATACTCGACGGGTTTTAACTGGTTGACACCTTGTACGATGAGACGCGGCGAACCTATGCCGGTTATTTTTGCTCCCATTTTGTTGAGGCAGTTTGCAAGGTCGGATATTTCCGGCTCGCAGGCGGCGGATTCGATAACAGTTTGACCTTTGGCCAAAGTTGCGGCCATTAATATATTTGCAGTACCAAGGACGGTCGAGCCAAAAGGACCGCCGAGGAAAAGTTTTTTGCCTGTAAGTCCGTTGGGCGCGGTCGCCACGATATTACCGTTCTCAAGATGTATTTCTGCACCGAGTTCTCTTAAGCCACGAAGGTGGATGTCCACGGGCCTGTCGCCGATGGCGCATCCTCCCGGCATGGATACCGTTGCTTTGCCGCACCTTGCAAGGAGCGGCCCGAGGATACAGATGCCGGCGCGCATTTTACGGACGATCTCATAATCACCGACGGGGTTGTCAATGTTGGAGGTGTCGATAGATATGTCGAAATTGTCATTTCTTTGAACCGTCGCGCCAAGACTGCTGAGCAGGTTTGCCATTACCACGATGTCGGCAAGGTAGGGGGTTCCTTTTATGGTTGTTTTACCAGGTGCCAATAAGGCGGCGGCCATTATCGGCAGGGCAGCGTTTTTCGATCCGCTTATCTCGATCTTCCCTTCGAGTTTTACGGGGCCTTCTATTTTGAATATATCCATAATTCGATTTTCCTTGTAAAGAAGAGGTCAATTTAATACAAATGTGTTCCGGTTTCAAGAGTAAGATTCTAATTAAGAAGGTCTATATGTTCGAAAATCAGTATATTCTTGCCGAAACGGGGTTTTTTCAGCAGTTCCATGCATTGGATATTGCAGCGGTGGTGATTAGTGTATTCGGATTGTTTTGCTTTGCCGGTTGGCTCAGCGGGTTTGCTGGCGGTACAGATCTTTCCAATTCCCCTGTGAGAAGGAACAATGTTCCGTATTATGTTCCTGTAATCTGGGTTTTTATCTGGATGTTGATGAGTTTTATTGCGGCGGGTCTTTCGGAAATGATCAGCGGTGACAGGTCGGAGTGGGTGGGTCAGTTTTTAAGCTTTGGCGCTATAACCATTGTTGAAGCGGGCATGATCGTGATACTGTTATTATTTGCTTACATGAGCTTTGCAAGAAGGCTTAAAGGCTTCGGACTTAACGTGCGAACTTTGCACAGAGATATTTTTCCTGCGATAGTTAATTTTATTTGTGTTTATCCGCTTGTTTTCGCGGCGGTTCTTGTTGTGGATTTTCTGGGCAGAGTTCTCGATCCTTCTTTTGAGCTTCAAACGAACGAGGGTCTTTCGGTGCTGCTTGACTATCCGCAGCTGCCGTTACGAATATTGCTGATAATCTTCAGCATTGTCATTGTGCCGGTCTTTGAAGAGGTTCTTTTCAGGGGGCTTTTTCAGTCGATGGTCCGCGGTTATACGCAACGTCCGTGGATGTCAGTTTTTATCACGTCGGGGTTCTTTGCGATGTTGCACCCCTGGACGCATTGGCCGGCGTTGTTTATTTTGTCATGCTGTATGGGGTATGCCTACGAAAAGAGCGGGTCACTTTTCAGGAGCATTTTTATTCATATGTTGTTTAACGGGCTGAATGTAACGGCGGCGTTGCTTACTATGGGATAAAAAAAGCCCCGCAGCTTGCTGCAGGGCCTTTTATGTGCTTTAAGGAGGAGAGGAATTATTATTTCTCTACAGACAATACGTTTTCACAATTCATGAGTTCACGGGTTTTTGATAAAAATCATAACCCTAAAACGTCCTTCATTGAGTATCTGCCGGGTTTTTTGCCGACAAGCCATTTTGCCGCTCTCAGCGAGCCCCGGACGAAATTGTCCCTGTTGTGTGCGTTGTGCGAAAATGTCAGGGTTTCCCCTTCTGCGGAGAACATGACCGAATGCTCTCCGGCAATATCGCCTGCTCTAATAGCGTGCATTCCGATGGTTCCTTTTTTACGCAGTGTATCTTTACCTTCTCTGCCATGTACCAGGCAGGCGGGGAAATCTTTACAGGTATCTTTGGCGATATTCTCTGCGAGAGTGAGTGCGGTTCCGCTTGGGGAATCTTTTTTAAACTTGTGATGTGCTTCTATTATTTCGATGTCGTAATCTTCCCCGAGCATTTTAGCGGTTTTGCCGACGAGTGAGAAAAGAACGTTCATTCCTACGCTGTAATTGGTTGCCTGGATGACGGATATTTTTTTTGATGCGTCATCGATTATGTCGAGCTGGTTTTTGCCAAGGCCGGTGGTGCCGAGTACGAGGGCGATATTGTTCGCGGCACAAAAACCAACGGCTTTGTCGGTCGCCTGAGGCAGAGAAAAATCTATCATTACGTCGGCCTGTTTTGGGAAATCACCGGACAGATCAATTCCTATCCTGGCGATACCTGCAATAAGTCCGGCGTCTTTTCCTACATCAGGATGGGAATCCAGATCAACTGCGCCTGTAATGTCAAATTGCCCGGAATCGGCTGCCAGGGCGATTATCCGCCTGCCCATCCTGCCGGCTGCTCCGTTTACGATAAGTTTGGGCTTCATTTAAGACCCCTTTTTTTAAGTTAACTCAAGATAAAATTCGATGATAAGTATAACGTTTTGCATGTTTTTTACAAGAAAAGAACCGGCACTTTGTATTGACGAAATTGCTTTTTAGGGGTAAAATACTGACGGAAGGGTATTTAGAAGTTTAGGGAGGCCAAAAATGTTAAAACACTTCGTAATATTATCACTTTTGGTTTTGGTTGGCACATGGCTTGCGGGTTGTGAGACCGATGCGCAGAATACGGGTCTGTTGGGTTCCGGTGTTGGCGTTGGCGTAGCAGCGATCGCAGGGGGCGAAGGCAGTGACCTTTTAATAGGAGCGGCCATCGGCGGCGGGGCAGGGTACATCCTGGGCAACGAGTCCGACAAAAAGAAGGCCCAAACAAGAACCGACCAGCAGATCGCCGACCTAAGGTCCGAGCAGAACATAGTAAGTGTTTGGATCACCAACTCGAACGGCTCGCAGAGCGAGGTTAAGCTGAGGCGTTCCGGGTCGAGCTACATCGGACCAAGAGGCGAAGTTTACCAAAAAATGCCGACAGAAGAGGAGCTAAGACAGGTTTACGGCTTTTGATCGGTTGATTTGAATTAGAAGCAACAGTTTTTTTAAACTTGCTATTTATAAGGAACGGGTGTTTTTATGCTTGTTCCTTTTTTGTGCGCATGAAAAAAGGACAGACTTAAAAGCCTGCCCTTTTTGTGGGTGTTAAATATTTTGGCTAAAATCAGCCGTTCTTGATCGCTGCCTGAGCGGCTGCGAGTCTTGCGATAGGTACCCTGAACGGTGAACATGAAACATAGTTCATTCCTGCACGATGGCAGAAGTCGATACTTGAAGGTTCTCCGCCGTGTTCGCCGCAGATACCGACCTTTAGTTTTTTGTTTGTTTTACGGCCGAGTTCGATACCGATTGAAACGAGTTTGCCGACTCCGGTCTGATCCAGTGCCTGGAACGGGTCTACTGCGTAGATTCCTTTTTTGACGTATTCGCCGAGAAACTTGCCGGCATCGTCACGAGAGAAGCCCATTGTCATCTGAGTTAAGTCGTTGGTACCGAAGCTGAAGAATTCAGCCTGAGTGGCGACTTCATCGGCGGTAAGAGCCGCACGCGGGACCTCGATCATTGTTCCGACCATATACTTTATTTTCTTGCCGGTTTCTTTGAAGACTTTGTTGATCTCATCGATGACGTCTTTTTTGACGAGAGCAAGCTCTTCGATGGAGCCGACGAGCGGGATCATGATCTCAGGGAGAACAACCTTGCCGCCTTTTTTGACCTTTAGAGCGGCTTCGATTATTGCTCTTGCCTGCATTTTATAGATCGCGGGGTATGTTACTGCCAGTCTGCATCCGCGATGTCCTAGCATTGGGTTGAACTCATGGAGTTTGTCAACTTCTTCTTTAACGAAAGCCGGTTTTACTTTGAGCCGCTTTGCCATCTCTGCCTGGTTGTCCTTGTCCTGAGGAAGGAACTCGTGCAGCGGCGGGTCGAGAAGCCTTACTGTTACGGGGAGGCCGGCCATTGCCTTGAAGATGCCTTCAAAGTCCTTTCGCTGATACGGCAGGAGCTTTTGTAAAGCGCCTTCGAATTGCTTTTTCGAAGCGGCATATTGTTTGTTAATGGCATCCTTTTCCTTGTTGGTTTGTGCAGTTTCGAGATCGTCGAGCATGTCGGCGTAATCATCTGCAGCAAGAATCATCGAACGAACAGGCCAAATTCTTTCACCTTCAAAGAACATGTGTTCAGTTCTGCAAAGGCCGATGCCCTCTGCGCCAAAATCGCGTGCCCTGGCAGCGTCGCCCGGCGTGTCGGCATTGGTGCGGACGCCAAGTTTGCGAATCTTGTCACATATTGTCATGAATTTACCGAAGTCACCGCTGAGCTTAGGTTCTACAGTCGGTACCTTGCCTTTTATGACCTGTCCTAAAGTGCCGTCAAGGCTGATCCAGTCACCTTCTTTGATGGTTGTTTTGCCGACGGAGAATTTTTTAGCCTTTTCACTGATGTTAAGGTCGCTGACGCCTGCAACGCAGCACTTGCCCATACCTCGTGCGACTACTGCGGCGTGGCTTGTCATTCCGCCACGAGCGGTCAGTATGCCTTCGGCAGCATCCATACCGCCGATGTCTTCCGGGCTGGTTTCAATACGGACCAGGATGACTTTTTTACCTTTCTTTTTCCATGCTTCGGCATCTTCAGCAGTAAAGACGGCTTGCCCTACGGCTGCCCCCGGCGAAGCCGGAAGACCCTTTGTCATTACTTCTCGTTTTGCCCTGGGGTCAAAGGAAGGATGCAGCAACCGGTCAAGCTGTTCGGGCTCGACGCGTGTTACAGCGATATTAGGGGTAATGAGTTTTTCTTTGACCATATCGACGGCACATTTTACCGCTGCAGCGGCAGTTCGTTTGCCGTTACGTGTTTGAAGGATGTAAAGTTTTCCTTCCTGAATTGTGAACTCCATGTCCTGCATGTCTTTGTAGTGTTTTTCGAGGCGGGTCATAAGAGCGGTAAGCTGTTTGTAGCATTTTGGCATAACTTTGCTTAGCTTTTGCAGGGGAACGGGAGTTCTGATGCCTGCGACGACGTCTTCGCCCTGAGCGTTCATTAAGAACTCACCGTAAAATTCTTTTTTGCCGGTACTTGGGTTGCGTGTAAAGCAAACGCCTGTTCCACAGTCGTCGCCCATGTTGCCGAAGACCATCGCCTGGACGTTTACAGCAGTTCCGAGCAGGCCGGTGATCTTGTTAAGTTCCCTGTACTTTACGGCACGCGGGATGTTCCATGAATCGAGGACGGCGTTGATCGCGAGTTTTAGCTGGTCAAAACCTGATTGCGGGAACATTTTGCCGACGTTCTTTTTGTAGACGGCTTTGTACTTATCGACAACGTCTTTAAGCTGATCGGCACTAAGTTCGTTGTCATTGGCAACTTTTGCTTTTTGTTTTGCCTGATGAAGGATCTTTTCGAAATGCTCATGATGGCAACCCATTACGACGTCGCCGAACATATCAATAAATCTGCGATAGATGTCATAGGCGAATCTTGCGTTGCCTGTTTTGGCGATGATGCCTGCTACGACGTCATCGTTAAGGCCGAGGTTGAGGACGGTGTCCATCATGCCCGGCATAGAAACGGCGGCTCCGCTTCTTACGCTAACCAGCAGAGGCTTTTTAGGGTCGCCGAACTTTGCATTCATAGCTTTTGCGAGCTTTTCGACGTTTTTCTTTACCTCGGCTTCAAGGCCGGCGGGCCATTTTCCTTTGCTCTTGTTATATTCGCCGCAAACAGACGTTGCGATGGTGAATCCCGGCGGGACCGGTACGCCAAGGCTTGTCATTTCTGCCAGGTTAGCACCCTTGCCGCCGAGCAGTTCCTTCATTTTTGCATTACCTTCGGCTTTTCCGCTGCCAAAGAAATAAACACGTTTCTGTGCCATTATCAAACTCTCCTAAACTGTTCTTAGACTTATATTACAGGTAATTATTGTTTCATGGAAAACATACGAGACGCAGAGTATATAATGCGAAATCCTCCGTGTCAATACCCAATATGAAAACATCGTTTTAGGGGTGTTTAAGGGGCGTTTTAAAAGGCTTTTTGCCGCAATTATTTAGGTGAAAAAATCTTGACAAATTGGCCGAAAAGGGGTAGAATCAGCTTGTTGTGGGGGTACACTGTAAGGAGGAGAAACGATGAGACAAAAGTTGATTTGTGCGGTAATCACACTTCTTTTTGCCGGTGCTGCAATTGCAGACTGGGTTGAAACAAATAATGACGGCGGTATAGGTGCCCTTGACTATTCAGAATGGGTTTCTATATGGAACGGGAGCGATCCCGGCCCCGATACGATATGGGATACGGCAGCGAATCTCGGGGCGGCGGGGTTCGGTTATGACCCCGGCTGGGTTGGCAACGTTATTAATATTTCCGATGCTGATGCCACGGTGCTTGTTTCGGAGAATACCGTCGAAAGCTTTACCGATGTTTCGGCGACAGTTGCGGTAAGCACTACCGATACCGATGAAGAGTTCGGATTGATGGTGCATGCGAGTGATTTTAATTTTTACGGTGCCGGCATCGGGGACGTTACCGCATATGCAGCTACGTTCAATGGTAATGACGGCCTGAACAATCAACTGGAGTTTAACCTGTATAAGATCGTTAACGGAACAGCAGTGCATACCATAACGGCACATCCGTCGATACCTGCGGGATATAACGACTATATTATGTTCGTAGAATTGAGCATCGAAGATAATAACGTAAGTGCGAAGCTGTTTGAAGATGCTGACATGAGCAACCTTTTAGCAAGCCTCAGCTATACGGATCTTTACGGCGATGCCGACGGTAATCCGCTGCTTAGCGGGTATACCGGAGTTATCAACTTAGACGGGGCGGTATCGGACGGACTTAATTCGTATTGGGATACGCTTACGTGTACCGGGATACCAGAGCCTGCTACGCTTTTGCTTTTAGGTATAGGGGGTATGCTGCTTAGAAGACGACAGAGTTAGTTAAGGTTTATAATGGTTATCTGGTTTTTTGAGCCGAGTCTCATCGGGGGCCCCCAGGTTCCGGTGCCGGGTGTAACGTACAGGTAACAGTTTTTGTATTTGTAGAGTCCTTTCATGAATTCGTGGTGTCTCCTTACAAAATAATTGAACGGAAATATTTGTCCATTATGTGTGTGTCCGCTCAGCATAAGATCCACACCGGCATTAGCGGCAACAAAGAAACCTTCTGGGCGGTGATGCATCAGTATCGTGTACTTTTCTGTATCCGGTTTTATACCGGTTAACTGTTTTTTTACCATAATATCTTCGCGGCTGTCGTCGATACCTACGATGCGAACGGGCCCGAACTCGGCGATATCGCCTCGCAGCAGCGTGACTACCTTGGTTTTCTGCCTTAAGAATTGCACGACGTCGTCCGAGCCTATGTACTGTTCATGGTTGCCAATTGAAAAATATACAGGAGCTTCGATTTTATTAAGCACTTCCAATGCTCCGTCATCCAAATAGTGCCAGTTGTCTATCAAGTCGCCGGTTATAAGGACAATATCAGGTTTTGCGGCGTTGGTTTTTTTTATGACCCTTTCGAGAAATCCTTTGCCGGTCGAACCTAAGTGTATATCCGAAAGATGGGCAATCTTCATATTAAAGCCTGCAATGATATTGACCGGGGTGACAAAAATGAGTTGAGCGTTTATAAAAGCATAAATGGACAGTACGGCAGCGATTCCTGTTACAATAAAGCCTGCTTTCGGGCGGGAAATATTGAAGGGGATATTTATGACTTCATGGACAGCGAGGCAGATAAGCAGCAGCAGGCTTACACCCATCCACAGTGATGCAAGAAAATCAAGCGTATTTACGGCGAAGTTGTCAAATCTGGCTGTGAGTATCCTGGCGGCGAAGAAAGATGTGCCTGCAAGGGCTAACATTATATAAAACCACTTACCGGGCTTTAAGGCCAGAAGGGAATAGGTTCTGCGGATGACGTAGATGTTCAGCAATAAATAAATGGTCAAGAATTTTATAAAAAATAAAGACATATTAT
>JAFGKL010000092.1 GCA_016928585.1 Sedimentisphaerales bacterium | reverse complement strand
TTGTCCTTAACAACTTCTGGTGCCTTTAGCAGTATCTCGTCTGCAAGCCCGTAGTCGATCGATTCCTGGGCTTCCAGCCAAAGGTTCCTGTCGCAGTCCTTTTCGATCTGTTTCGCGTCTTTGCCCGTATGCGATGAAAGTATATCATAAAGTCGTTGTCTTAGGCGAAGTATTTCTTTCGCCTCGATCTGAAGATCGGTTGCCGGACCCTGCATAACTCCCGATATCAGCGGCTGATGCAGAAGAACCCGGCTGTTCGGAAGTACAAAACGTTTTTTGTCAGTACCCGCAGCGAACAGAACCGCTCCCATACTTGCTGCCTGGCCTATGCAGTATGTCGCAACATCACACCGCAAAAACTTCATTGTGTCATATATCGCAAGCCCCGCAGTTATCGATCCGCCCGGCGAGTTGATATAAAAATGAATATCGCTCTTGCTGTCCTCGTTTGCAAGGAATAATAGCTGTGCGATTATCACATTTGCCGTATTATCGTCAACTCCGCCGCCAAGGAATATGATCCTGTCCTTAAGCAGTCGCGAATAAATGTCATAAGCCCGTTCGCCTCTCCCGGTCTTTTCGATTACTATTGGTACAAGTTGGTTGGATTCCATTGTATTTTATACTCCTGCTTATTGCTTAAGCTTACTCAACCTTTATTATTTATTTCTTTTTGCCCTGATCTTCCGGCTCGTAAAGAACATCGTCGATCAGTCCGTACTCTTTCGCTTCTTCGGCCGTCATATATTTATCGCGCTCTGTCTCTTCGGCTATCTTTTCCTCTGACATACCGGTATGCTTTGCCAGTATCTTATTGATCATAGACTTGGCGTTACAGATTTGTTCTGCCTGTATCTTGATATCTGCCGCCTGGCCGGTAACTCCGCCCCAGGGCTGATGAAGCATAACTTTCGCATGCGGCAGGGCGTGACGTTTGCCTTCGGCGCCGGCTGCTAAAATAACAGCCGCGCCAGATTGTGCCCGTCCTATACAATAAGTCGCTACGGGCGAACCGATAAAACGCATCGTATCATAGATAGCCATAGTATCGTCAACGCTTCCCCCCGGAGAATTGATATACATGCTTATTTCAGAACCGGGCTTGCTGTTATCAAGGTGCAGAAGCTTCATGATTACGTCCATGCTCATTCCATAATTGATCTCACCGACCATGAAAAGAATACGGTTTTCAAGAAGAAGATCGCTAAGAGTCATCTCCCGTGTACGCTGATATTGCTGGACTTGCAGCTTAGGCTCCAGTCCCCGAAGAATTTCGTTGTGAGGGTATTCTAACTGCATTAATTCATTCCTTTGCTAATATTTCACCTTATAGGCGGTTATTATAGGACCTTACATCCAATATACAAATTAACTGACACAGATATATCGGACATTTTTAAGGCCTACTTTCCTTTTTATTGGCCTATTTGAAAGCTATTTTACTGTCTTTTTCTTCGTTTTCTTGGCGGTTGCGGTCTTCTTTTCGGCTGGTTTTTTAGCCGCGGCTTTCTTTGTCGTCGTCTTTTTGGTTGCTGTCTTCTTAGCTGTAGCCTTTTTGGCAGTCTCCTTCTTTTCGGCAGGGGCCTTCTTTACGGAGGTCTTCTTTGCTGCCCCCTTGACCTCGGTTATCTTTGCGTCCTCAAGAAGCTTCTCGATGCACTTTTGTTCCCTTACCTGAAGGCTGAACTGTGCCAGCGATCCGTCACGTGCAAGCTCTTCTCTCATCTTTTCGGGACGCCGTCCGCGCTGTGCCGCGATTTGTGCTATGTGCCCGTTGATCTCCTCATCGCTGACCTCGACTTTAAGCTTTTCCGCTATCATGTCCATAATAAAGAATATCCGCAGTTGCTCTGCTGCCTGCTGTTCACTGCTTGCACGAAGTTGTTCCATATGCTCGTCGATCTGTTCTTTTGGAAGACCCTGCATCAGCATATTTGTATATTGTCTTTGAAAAATACTCTTGGTTTGATCGGCTACGATATTTGATGGCAGATCGAATTTTGTATTTTCCAGCAGGTATTTATGTATCTGGTTTGCCATCGACTGCCGGGCAGCCTGTTCGGCCTGCTGGCCTCTTGCATCGCTGATAACGTCCTTAAGCTCGTCAAGGCTCCCAACGCCGCACTTCTTAAAGAACGTTTCGTCCAGCTCGGCAGGCTCAAGCTTCTTGATTTCCTTGATTGTGATCTCGATATCGACCTTCTTGCCGCGATATTCTTCCTTATAGAAGGTCTTTGGAACTTCTATGCTGACCTTTTTAACATCGCCGCTTTTTGCACCAACAAGAACTTTATCCAGCTTTTCAACCGGAACCCAGTCAACAAAACCGTACTCTCTGATAGATATTTCGATGTTGTCATGTCTTTCGCCTTCCTCGACGCCTTCGACCGTGATAACAGCATCGGCAACAACCCGATCTTCAAGGGCCGCACTTCCCTTTTCCTTCGGGACCCATATACCAGCACGTTTGCGAAAGCTTTCGATCTCTTCGTCAACCTCGGCCTCGGTAACTTCGGTCATTGTCTTTTCTATTTTGATCCCCTTAAGCTCCGGCAGATCGAAGTTTGGTCGAACCTCAACCTCGAACTCAAAACTCATAGAACCCTTTTCCGGCAGTTCGATTGATTCATGATCGAAGTCTGGCTCGCCTAAGCTGTCGATCTCGTTATCTTTGATAGCTGCGTCGGTCGCATCTGCTAATAATTTCAGCTTAACTTGTTTGCTGACATCGCTTCCGAATCGCTTTTCTATCAGGCGGACCGGCGCCCGTCCTTTACGGAAACCGGGAACGACTGCGTCCCTGCGAAGCTCGTCGTACTGCTCGTCCAAAGCGGCCTTGATCGACTCTTCGGGGATCTCGATGCTGATCTTTTTCTTGCAGGGGCCTGATTCGCTGACCTTTACAATGTTTTTTACCTCCGCTGCTTCATTTTCTTTTGCTGTTTCGGTTTCCTTTGTCATCACATGGACTCCTAATATTTTAATTATACTGATTACAATTGAGTTTTTACGTTTATTCGCGGGCAAGCAATTTTAAAATGATCAGTTACGATTTTGCTCGCGAGAACTTATTACCCTGAAGGGTATAAATTTATCAACAAAAAAGGCCTCAGGAAACCAGTTTCCTTCAGCCGTATTTTAACTGATCAAACCCATTTTGGGCTCCTAACGCCGCCACGACCAGCGCCGGGCTAACTACTTAGCCGGTACCTCGTGAGGGCTATATAAAATGTCAAATCCCTTTTAAAACAAAGCGGGCGATGAGATTCGAACTCACGACAGTCACGTTGGCAACGTGACGCTCTACCACTGAGCTACGCCCGCGTAAGGCCGATTAATATATACCATTTCCATAAGACTTGCAACCCCTTTTTTCTACAAAAAATCCATTTTTCACCCCCAATACCGCAAAATATATCCCAAAAATCCCCAACAAACTATGGCCAAAGATCGATTTTTGAATAAAATAGTACTCGCAACCGGATTTTATTGAAAGGATTTGATATGCCCATTGGCTGCTTCAAACTCAAAGACAACAACTCAAACTTCAAAACCGAATTCCTTGCCGGCCTGACAACTTTTCTCACCATGTCCTATGTCATCTTCGCCAACCCCGATATACTAAGCGCCGCCGGCATGGACAAGTCCGCGCTGATAGCTATAACCTGCATAGTTACCGCCGTTGCAACCATTGCGGTAGGGCTCTTTGCCAACTCTCCCATCGCCATGGCCCCCGGCATGGGCCTTAACGCCTTCTTTGCCTACAGCCTCGTCATAACAGACAAGATCAACTGGCCAACGGCCCTCGGCGTAGTATTCCTGTCAGGCTTGTTCTTTTTAATATTGACTGCTGTTGGTTTAAGAAAAAAACTTGTCGAGGCAATCCCGCCGTCTCTCATTTCCGGCATCTCTGTTGGTATAGGCTTATTCATAACCTTCATTGGCTTGCGTAATATGGGAATCATCATCGACGACCCCGCAACGCTTGTCCGGGCTTCGGACATAACACCGACTATTATGATAGGCCTTGCCGGTCTTATGATAATGATCTTCCTCGAAATTAAAAAAATAGTCGGCTCCTTGCTTATCGGCATAATCTTTTCAACCGTTCTTGCCGCTGCCTTCGGTTTCATAGAGCCGCCGCAAAAGATTGTTTCTCTGGATTTCAACTTGGGACAGATCGCCTTGCAGTTGGACATCATGTCTGCTTTTAAATGGTCTCTTGCAGGAAGCATCTTTACGCTGATGTTCATTGACATGTTCGACAGCATAGGTACTCTTGTTGCCTGCTCTCATGTTGCCGGCCTGACCGATGAAAAAGGTTCCGTCCGCAACATCGACAGACTCCTTACCGTTGATGCCCTCGCAACAATGTTTGGCGCCGTCTGTGGAACATCAACAACAACCGCCTATATCGAATCCGCCGCTGGTATCGAGCAGGGGGGTAAAACAGGATTGACCGCTATCGTAACAGGATTGTTTTTCCTTGTCGCAGTCATTTTTGTTCCGCTGGTAGGTGTGGTTCCTTCTTACGCCACGGCTGGCGCTCTGGTAATGGTCGGCCTGTTCATGATTAAGGAGATTCGTTCCATTGATTTTGCCGACATACAGGAATCCTTCCCTGCATTTATTATTATGATAATGATAGCTCTAAGCTACAGCATCAGCACCGGCCTTGCATTCGGCTTCATTGCTTACACCATCATAAAAATTGTTACAGGAAATATAACGCAGGTTAAGCCGGCAATGTGGATCATCACCGTTCTGTCGATTATTCATTTTATCGTTTAAAACTTTTCCATCGCCGCCCCGGCCACTATCGTTATCAGCATCAAATAGTCAAGGTCTGCTACAGCATAATGACCGTGATCCGTAGAGTTTTCCGCGTAAACAACGCCGTAGCATTTTTTATCCCGTACTATAGGTGCGATTATCGCCGAGCGAACCCCCTCAGCCATAACTTCCCTCGAAAATTCGGGAATAAGAGCATAATGGCATTTTTCTATCACGTCTTCGATACATTTACCACCGGCAAGATGATCCTTATCTATTTTTACCGTGTTCCTCCTTTTACCGCCGGCCCGATCCATCGACCCCTCTTCTGATTCGCGCAGCCCCACCCACACATCAACAGCCTTAAATTGGGACAGGATCAGCTCTATCAGTGTTTTATGAAGTTCTTTAAGATCGTCGCAATCGTTGATTTTCATCACGGCCTTGGAAAATTCTTTCATTCTTTTCGTAGGTATCTTGATAGGAGCTGCATGCGAACTGGTCGGCTGACGTATCTCAACATGCAGATCACCCTTGGTAGGAACCATCGTTTCTTCCATAAACAGCGTGGTATGTTCGTTCTCGTTCTCATGGTTTTTGCCAAGGACTACATCCATTATAAACATTGATATGCGGATTGTATCGCCGTCGTGAAGTTCCGCTTTGTGGATAGCGGTATCGTTTAGATAAGTCTTGCTTGCTGACTCGATGTCTTCGAGGATCCATTTCTTGTCTTCATCGTAGATTACCGCGTGCTGACGTGAGACACTCCTGTCCGGAAGGAATATCTGGCAGCCTTTACGCCTGCCGATATAAATTGGCCCCCGTTTGTACCTTACTTCTCTTACTGTTCCGTCTATTTCATGAATTAGCAGCTTCATTTTGTCCCCTCCGGACAAAACCTCGGATTTCATACTACAATTATTGTAACCGATAGATTGCCGATTGTCAACCCATAC
>JAFGKL010000091.1 GCA_016928585.1 Sedimentisphaerales bacterium | reverse complement strand
TAAGCAACGTTATCAAATATGCTTTTGGGAAAGGGGTTCGGTTTTTGAAACACCATGCCTACCTGCTGGCGAAGATTGACCAGATTGATATTCTTATCATATACATTGTGATCGTTGACAAACAGGCTGCCCTCTACACGGGTATGCAGTATAAGATCATTTATCCTGTTGATACTTCGCAGGAAGGTGCTTTTGCCGCAGCCGCTTGGCCCTATTATCGCGGTTACACTACATGGGTAAATTTCCATAGTTATATCTTTGACGCCGGCTTTTTGGCCGTAATAAAAACTGAAGTTCTCGGATCTTACAACAGCACATTTGCAATCGTCTTTTTTATCTTCATCTGCGGTATTTATTTTTTGACCCAAGTCTACAACAGATTTAATGTGGTCAGTATTTGCTTTACTTTCCAAAGCTGATATCGGCATATTATCTTTTCCTTTTTGCATTATAATTAAATCCCCTTACCGATCTAATGGCCCCTTAGTCTTCTAAATGCTCTTGCCCGTAAAACAATCGCTATGGTATTAAGGCAAAGTATGAGCAAGACAAGCGTTACTACCATGCCGTACTGATTATGCGGAACCATCATTGCAAGCCTGTCCCCTACTGCAATATCATAACTGCCATAAGACAATGTTCTGCTCGGGTCGAACAGCGATTTTGGTAACGGCCCAAGCGCTACAGCCCCGGTAAAAAGAATAGGAGCCGTTTCGCCGGCAACCCTGCTGATACTCAATATCACACCTGTCAATATACCCGGCAGTGCGGCAGGCAGAGTTACTTTTACAAATGTCCTGAATCTGCTTGCACCAAGTCCCAGCGAGGCTTCCTTGTAGGTTTGCGGGACCGAACGGATGGCTTCCTCGCTGGCCCTGATCATCACCGGCAAAGTCAGCACTGCCAAAGTCAAAGAAGCTGCTAAAATGCAAGGCTTAGACGGACCGCCAAAAAACGGGATAAAAAACAAAACGAAAAACGCCAGGCCGAACAGTCCAAAAACTATACTCGGAACACCGGCGAGAGTGTTTATGCACATACGAATCATCCTTACAGCCGCGTTATCCGAGGCACATTCCACCAGGTAAGCCGCGGAGATCACCCCTAAGGGAAATACGAACAGCATGGCTAAAAGTGTCAGCAGCAGTGTGCCTAAAATCTCGGGCCCAACTCCGCCAAAATAATGCCCCGGCGTACTGTCATCAATAAAATACTGCCAGTAAAATTTAAATTCAGGTTTTAACATCCCCTCAAGGTTGTCTTCAACATACCCAAAAAGCGGTTCTAATTTTGTTCCTGCAAATTCTTCGGCTCTTGAAACACGAACTTTGACCAGCGGCTGACCGGCTTGTTTTTCTATCCATTGTTCGGACCATAATACATTATCTAATAACCTTTGAGCCATGTCCCAACGTGTAGCGCCATACCGATCCATGGTTAAAGCCGGTACAGGATTGCCCGGCTCGGGGCCCAAAAGGCGTAAAATACCATCTTCCACCTGCTTTAAGGAGCCGGCGTATTGCTGACGCTTACCCAGATCGATGTTTTCGACGGACTGCAGAAAATCTTCTGCCAATGTAAAAAATTCCGCAGCGGCAGTATCAACTAAATTTTTATCCAGGCGGTATTGCAGAACATAGTCGATGTTTTCTTTTATTATTTTCTTGTCGTTACTTTCAAAGGCCGCCTGCAGCCTGTCCCTTATATCCCTTGCAAGAGAACGTATCTGCTGATAATCATCACCGGCTATACCTTTGTACCGCAGCTCTTTACCAAATTGACGGTATATCTGTTTTGATCTGTCTGTTAGTTCTTCGGTATCGATGCCTCGCTTGAATTTATCTATGGTCTCGTATACGACTTTACGAAAACCCTCGGTTTCGACGTTTTCGGCCTTAACACTTTCAGGATTACCCCTGTTGTAAAGGTCAAGCTGCATTTTGCGAAACTCTAACGTGTCCCTGAAAACAACAGCCTTTGAGCCTCGCCATACCATGGGCCCAAGGACAACCAGCAGCACGGCTGTAAGCAGCACAACGCTTGTCCCTGTCAGGATGGTGAAAACTTTATCGGTTATTTGGCGAATGATCAGACGCATGATTTATGATTTCCCCGTTTTCTTTTTAGCCGAGGCAAGGAAATATTCACTTACGATATTAAGCAAAAAAGTTATCACCAGCAGTACAACACCTATTGCAAAAAGGGACCAGTAATGAGGCGAGTCCTTGGGCGTTTCGCCCATATCGCCGGCTATGGTTGCCGTCATGGTACGGACCGATTGCGACAGGTCCCACCATGGAGACGGTATCTGGTTGGCGTTGCCCGATGCCATCCAGACAACCATTGTTTCGCCGATCGCTCTCATCATGCCGAGAACAACAGCCGCGATAATTCCGCTGTGGGCCGACGGGATAACCACCTTGAATATTGTCTCGAACCGTGTCGCACCTAAACCATAAGATGCTTCGCGGAGTTCCCTGCCGACTGCCGATATTGAATCTTCCGCTACGCTGATGATGGTCGGCAAAGCCATTATCGAAAGAATGATAGAAGCATTTAAGGCGTTGGTCCCGGTTGTAAAGCCCCATTTGCTTTGCATCCATGGAGCTAAAACAAGGACCGCAAAGAACCCGTAAGCCACTGATGGAATAGCCGCTAATATTTCGATAACAGGTTTTACAAGATCCCGGATCCTTAAAGAAACGATATCGCTTAAAAAGATCGCGGCCAGTATCCCGGTCGGAACTGCAAATACAAGTGCTGATACAGTTACATATAAGGAACCGACTATCAAAGACAGTATGCCGAATTTAGGTGATGCGGCTTCAGGATACCAATGCTTCGTCGACAGAAATTCAATTAAACTGAATTTCATAAAAAAAGGCAGTGCCTGGCGGATGACAAAAAAGAAAATAAGCAGTACTAAAAGAACCGAACTGCAGGTTATCAGAAAAAGCAAAAGCCGACCTGCGTGATGAAGCAGAAAGCCCTTCATGTCCTGTAAAGGCGTAAGGACCAGCGACTGATCTTTATCAACCGCCGGTCTAAACTGCCTGCTTTCAATAGTACTGTTGGTAATCATGTTTTCAATAATTTGTTACCGGTACAAATCCCTTCGCTTCGATGATCTCCTGGCCGGTCTCGGTCAGGTAAAAGGTGCAAAATTTATATACCATACTGCCGAGTTTTGGATATCCGTTCGTGAACATAAACAAGGGCCTCGCAACCGGATACTGCCCTGTCGCGATAGTCTGCCTGGAAGGTAAAACCCCGTCAACTTTCAAAGCCTTGACATTGGCATCCAGAAAACCGATCCCCACATATCCAATAGCTCCGACAGTGGTCTTCACCCTGGAGTGTGCCTGCGGATTGGAATTTACATATTCGACTTTTGACCCCATTTCCTCTTTGTTCATAACAAGACCGTGAAAGGTTTCGTAAGTTCCCGAAGAGGTGTCACGGCTGATCGCCACGATGGG
>JAFGKL010000090.1 GCA_016928585.1 Sedimentisphaerales bacterium | reverse complement strand
TATGATTGACGCAAATGACCATGTCAACAGCACGGCTTATTTAATGTGGGCAATAGAGACAATGCCGAAAGATATATTGAAACTTTACCAACTAACGGAAATAGAGATCGCCTTTAAAAATGAAACACTCTATGGCCAAAAAGTAATAGCCAAAACACAGATAACAGATGAAAACAACTCCGTAACAGCGATACATACGATCACAAACGAGCGGACCAACCAGGAAGCGGCAAGGCTTAGAACTCTCTGGAAAAAATAACGGAAAGACAAGCATGCATATATACCGGGTAGAGCAGGTTAGCGATGAAATGGTAACGGCTTTTAATAAACTTTTGCCGCAGCTTTCGCAAAAGGCAAAGTCGATAAGCAAAGAAGCCCTTGAAGAAATAATTTCTTCGAACAATACCTCGCTGATAGCGGCCGACCACGATGACTGCAAAACGGTTGCCACCCTTACAATAGTGTTTTACCGAACACCTGCAGCGAAAAGGGCAAGGATCGAAGACCTTGTGGTTGACAGGGATTACCGCGGCAAAGGCATCGGGCAGGCATTGATCAGATACGCAATAGAAAAGGCAAAGCAGGCCGGATGTGCCGGCATCGATCTCACCTCCCGCCCGGACAGAACCCGGGCCAACCGCCTCTACCGGAAGATCGGCTTTAATTCGGTAAAAACAAATGTTTATCGATATCCGCTGTGATCGCCTCAAAGGGATTTATGCCTCAAATCGCATTTTTGGCTGAATAACAGGGGTTCTGGGGGCAAAAAACAGCCATAAGATAAGAAATTTGAAGGATTTAACAAAAATTCTTGACATTATCAGTAATGTTTATTATCCTCTGAAATTCGCCCATCTGTGTAGATCGGCGAAAGTTGTACCTTTAAATGTGTTTTGCGGTCCTTGGTAACGAAAGTCGATCAGAAACGGCGTGACTGGATCGCAGGGCAGAATATTGTTTAACCCGATTGGAGGTAAGTCAATTGCGTAAGGAATTAGCTCGTGAACTCATAGGAGCGGGCGTACACTTCGGCCATGGGGCCAGCCGCTGGAACCCGAAAATGGAACCGTATATCTTCGGCAAACGCGGCATGATTCATATCATTAATGTCAAGGAAACACTAAGAGGCATTTTGATCGCCAAAAAACTTCTTATCAACGTTGTTTCCTCCGGAAAGGATGTCGTCTTTGTAGGAACCAAACGGCAGGCACAAAAAGGGGTTAGAACCGTAGCCGAACAAAGCGGAATGCACTTTGTGTCTGAAAGATGGCTCGGCGGAATGCTTACGAACTTCAGAACCGTTCGTTCCCGTCTTCAGCGACTTGAAGAACTCGAAAAAATGGAAGCCAGCGGCAGTTTAGCTTCGGAGAGTAAAAAACAGGAATCGAGACTGAAACGAGAAATGAGAAAGATCGAAACAAACCTCGGCGGCGTAAGAAAAATGAACCGGCTGCCGGGCGCCGTGGTAGTAGTCGATGCTAAAAAGGAACTGACCGCTCTGCGAGAAGCGGCAAAGCTTGGCATCGCAACAATAGGCATTATCGATACCGACTCGAATCCCGATGACGTCGATGTAGCAATTCCGGCTAATGATGATTCCATCAAGGCGGTGGAATTGATCCTCAGGGAACTCGGAGAAGCAATAGCAGCAGGCAAGGCCGCATACAAACCGATTACCGCTTCAACAACAGTTCAGCCCGCCGGTAAACGCCGTTCAAGAAGACGCTCGTTAGCAAGTGCTGCAGAAGAAACAACTGCTGAAAACGCCGCTCCGGCTGAAAAACAGACTGAACCGGCTGCCGATAAGAAAGATTTAAAAACTGCTCCGGAAAACGAAAAACCCGAAGAAAAAGAACAGGCTTCGGCATAAAAAAATTCGGTTGTCCCGACTAAATAACGGGAATAAATACTAAATGTAATTTTGGCCAAAAGGCCGGTAAAATAATACAGGAGTTTTGAAATGGCAGAAATCTCAGCTGCAGCAGTAATGAAGCTTCGCAAAATGAGCGGGCAGGGTATGATGGATTGCAAAAAGGCTCTCGGAGAAACTGGCGGCGACATCGATGAGGCAATGGCGCTTCTACGTAAGAAAGGCCTTGCAACCCTCGAAAAAAGAGCCGGAAGAGAAACCAGCGAAGGAAGGGTTATTCTAAATATAAGCGACGACAAAAAGTCCGCAACGATGGCAACGCTTTGCTGCGAAACGGATTTTGTGGCAAAAAGCGATGACTTCATCGCAACTGCTGAACTCCTGAAAGAATACTGCCTTAATTGCGGGGCCGACAGCGGAGTCGAGAGCATCCTTGAGACCGAGTTGAATGGAAAAAAGTTTTCAGAGGTCATAACCGACACCGTCAGCAAAACAGGAGAAAAAACGGAAGTCGGCGATTATATCAAGTACAACGTTGACGGCACAGGCGTGATCGGTGCTTATGTCCACTTTAATAACAAGCTTGGCTCTTTAGTAGAGATCGAAACCGGCGGAGACGACGTTTCTGCTGCTGTTGCGGACACTGCTGTAAATATCGCAATGCACATAACAGCGATGAACCCGGCTGGAGTCGATAAGGACTCGATCGACCCGGCGATTATCGAAAAGGAACGCGAGATCGCACGCGAGCAGGTCAAAGGCAAACCCGAAAATATCATTGACAAGATTGTCGATGGCAAGATCGCTAAGTTCTTCAAGGAAAACTGCGTTATTGATCAGCCGTTCGTAAAGGACGACTCCAAAACGGTCGGTCAGGCACTTAGCGATGCGGCTAAAGCTGCCGGAGGCCAGGCGAAGATAAAAAGATTTATACGCTTTGAAATTGGCTGATAAGTCGTTATAATAGGCATCGACAGTGAGAATTGTCGGTGCTTTTTTTATGCACTTGGGCTCTAGGGACCACCGTAAGCAAGTGGGTGATCTTAATTGAAAACATCATACTTGCAGACTGAGGGAGCGATGGCAAAAATAAAATACAAACGGATATTATTGAAGCTTTCAGGGGAAACTTTTTGCAGGCCGGGCGGTTTTGGCATCGAAGGAGAACCGCTTGAATCAATCGCCGAACGGATCGCTAAAATATGCAAGCTCGGTCCCGAAGTGGCAATCGTCGTAGGAGGCGGCAATTTCCTAAGAGGCGAAACTTTCTCTCAAAAAAGTCACATCCCCAGAAACACCGCCGATTATATGGGAATGCTCGCAACCGTCATCAACGCAAGCGCGCTTCAGGAAACCCTCGAAAAACTCGGACAGCCGACAAGGGTGTTAAGCGCTATTGAAGTGGCCGCGATATGCGAACCTTTCATTCGCAGGAGATGTTTAAGACATCTCGGAATGGGAAGGGTTACCATACTTGCCGGCGGAACAGGAAACCCGTTTTTCTCAACGGACACTTGTGCGGCATTGCGTGCTGCTGAACTCGAAGTGGACGTTATCATTAAGGCAACAAAAGTTGACGGCGTTTACACCGACGATCCCGTAAAGAACCCGGATGCAAAAATGATAGAGTCAATAAGCTACCAGGACGTACTGGGCAAGGGCCTTAAGGTGATGGATCCCGCGGCTGTGAGCCTGTGCAGAGAAAACAATATACCGGTAATAGTATTGAACATCTTCAAAGATGGAAATATTACAAAAGCCATAAACGGTGAAAAAGTAGGAACCTTAATAAGCTAATATTGTTACGGAGTGTAAGGCATGCCAACAAAAAAAATTGTCGATGAACACAAAAGCAATATGGAAAAAGCGCTGGAGTACCTGCTCAACGAATTTAAAAGTGTGCGAACAGGCAGGGCCTCGACGGGACTTGTCGATAATCTGATGGTAGAGTATTATGGAACACCTACGCCGTTGAAACAGCTTGCAACGGTTGCCGCCCCGGAAGCTGCCATGCTCATAATAAAGCCTTTTGATCCTGCCTGCTTAAAAGACATCGAAAAAGCCATCAAAAACAGCGACTTAAGTATTGCACCGGTAATGGATGGAAAAGTCGTAAGGCTCAATATTCCCCCTTTAAGCGAAGAAAGAAGAAGCCAGATTATCAACCAGGTAAAACAATTGGGAGAAAAAGCAAAAGTAAGCATAAGGAATATTCGCAGGGACGGAAATAAACATCTCGAGGACGAAGAAAAAAGCAAAACGATCTCCGAAGATGACCGCGACAAGGGCAAAAAGGACATCGACCATATAACCAAAGAGTTTTCTGATAAAGTCGATGCGGCTATAAAAGCAAAATCAGAAGAAATAATGAGCGACTAACAATAATTACCCTAAAGGGTATAGCTTGTTTTACATATCAGAATAATAATGTGCGCACGGCGGGGGTCGTCAAAACAAAAACGTGATTTTACGAGGGCATTAAAATGCATACAAAAAATGAATTTTCAGCCACTGGATCCAAAAAAGCTTCGGCTGCAACAAAACTCTTAATGGCAATATTGATATTGCTGGTGCTGGGCTTCTTGCTGATCTTTTTAGTTCTCCCTGTATATCTGTCGTCAGACGCCGGCAAAAGCTTTGTTGTAAACAAAATAAACAACTCCATCGACGGACAGGTCACCATCAAGGGCCTTTCGATGAGTTGGTTCAAAGGCATCAGCCTTGAGGAGTTCAGCTTCGTAGACAATGCCGGCCGCACAAAAGTAAACGTCAGGCAGATAAAGACAAAGCCCATTTATACGTCACTGCTTACTGGAAACGTCGCATTTGGCAAAACCCTCATAGATACGCCCGATGTGATCATCAGTCTTGCTGAGGTCGCAAAAACGGATATCGCGGCGGCAGATGTCGCAATGGAAGATAAACCGTTACCACCTTCTGCACCGATTGCCATGGCAAAAACAAAAAAAACCGCCGGCCTTGAAAGGATCGATCTGGAGGTGCGCAGCGGCAACGTAACCATAAACCAGCCGACACGGGGCATGGAACTGCAGATCAGGAATATCGAATCCAAAGTCGACCTCAAGCCCGCAGGCAGCAAATCGACTTTCGATGTCTCGATGGATATGGCCGAGGGTGACAACCTGTCAAAGATAACTGCAAAGGGAAACTTAAAACCTTCCGCTAAAAAAAGCTGGACGCTAAAGGGAACCAGCGGAGACTTTGAGGTAAAGATCGACGACCTTGACTTAAAATCGCTTAGCCCGATATTCGCCATGATGGATAAGAACATTGATGCAGGCGGCAAACTAAACGCCGACCTGACCGCAAGCATAGATGACGGCGATTTTAAGGAACTGGCCGCAAATGCTACCCTTTCCGGATTTGAAAAAGAAATCGACGGCAAAAAAACCGTGCTCGAAGAACCCATACAGGTAGAAGCGAACATCTCTTCTGAAAACAAAAATATCCGGATCGACAAAATGAATATTAATTCTTCGTTTTGCAAACTAGCCTGCACCGGCGGTGTCGACTCCGTCGATTACACCGCAACTGCCAACCTTGAGGAAACTCAAAATTTCGTGGGCCAGTTCGTGGACTTTGGGGATTTCAAGATCAAGGGCAATGCAGCCGAATCCGGACGGATCTCTTTCAAAGATGGCATATTGGATGCCTCCGGACAGGCAAAAATAGAAAACTTCGTCGCAAGCGATAAAGGCAAACAGCCGGCGACGGCAAGCCTGGTACAAATCCCGTTTGATATCCGGTTCGACACGGAAAAAGAACTTGTAAAGATTAACTCTATGGCTGTGGACAGTGATTTCGGCAAGGTCAATTTGAACAATTCGCTCATACCTCTGGCAAAGGATAAAAAAGACGACCTCGCTCTTGGCGTCAGGGCAAACGTGGATCTTGCTGCCGCACGGAATTTCATCCTCCTGGCCGCAGACATCCCGCAGGACATAGATCTCGGCGGAAGGGTCGACTCGCAACTGTCCGTAGACAGCAACAGGGGAACCTACCACATCACAACAGACAGAACCGTCATCGAGAACTTAAGGGTGGGCAAGTCCGGACAGGAACCGTTCCTCGAAAAATTAATGAAGATACAGGCAGATATATTGTGCAATCCCGAGGACAAGAGCATTGCAATAAACGATCTTAAAGTGGAAGGCTCCCAGATAAACATCACCAAGGGAAAGTTCCAAAGAACCTCCCGTAGCGGTCAAACCAAAATCACCGGCCAGCTCGTAGCAGAATATGACCTTACCGGCGTAAGCAAGGCCGCCTCGGCATTCATACCCGAAGGCCTGGCTATGGAGGGAAAACGCAAAGACTCCGTCACACTTGAATCGATATATCCCCAAAACGACCCCGACAAGATGATGGCAAATATGAATGCAAACATGAATTTCGGCTTCGACCGTGCAGAGTATATGGGGCTGAATTTCGGCCCCGTTAATATGGACCTGAAAGTAACCAACGGTATTCTTAACATCGAACCGTTCTCGACAACTGTAAATAACGGAAAACTGAGCTTCGGGGCAAATCTGAATTTCAATCAAAAGCCTTCACTCTTAAAAACCCCCGGCCCGATGCAGGTCGCTGAAAAAATTAACATTAACGACAAAACCACCGACAAGCTCCTCAAATACGTTAACCCTATTTTTGCAAACGCGGTCAACGTTACGGGAATTGCTGATTTCCACTGTCAGCAGCTTAGTATCCCCTTATCCGGCGAACACAAAAATGACATGGTAGCCGTCGGTACACTGGCAATGGAGCAGGTACATCTCAATCCTGCCGGCCTTTTCGGCCAAATCTGTAAAATCGTAGGAGAACAGGATCCCGTACTTACAATGCTTCCTACAAGGTTTGTACTGCAGAATGGCTTTTTAAGTTATGAAAACATGCAGATCAACGTCGGACAAAGCCCCGTGAATTTCAGGGGCAGGATAGGCCTCAACAACACTATAGATATGGACGTCGACCTGCCATACTCTTACTCCGGCAAAGCACTCAAGACTGACAGTGATATGTCCAACAGGGTAACGCTCCCCATCGATGGCAACCTCAACAGCCCAAGCATCAACGTATCCAAACTTCTCGAAAAAAATGTCGAAAAGCTTATTGATGACGAGGTACAAAGACAACTGGAAAAAATATTTAAATAGAAAAACTTCTAAAGGAACATTATGCTCAAAGATCTTTTAACGGCCCCAACGGAAAAACTTGGTAAGTGGGGCCGGTTTGTCGTTTTCCAGGTAAAGCTCTGGCCGCAGTGTTTAAAGCTCCTCAGGAAAAACCGCTGCGGCACACAGGCTGCCGCCCTGGCCTACCATACCATCTTTGGCATCGTCCCCCTTGCGATAATAATGATAATGGTCTTCCAGTTGTTCCCCACCTATCGTGATGTGGGAGAGAATGTAAAAGAATTCTTCTATAAACAGGCTCATCTGACGAACATTAAATATGTCGACTCGAAAAATCCCAAAGAAAATATAAAACTCACCGATCAGATCGACAGGATAACCGACAGGTTCGTATCCAATCTCAACGCCGGTACTATCACGGTCTTTAGCGGAGTGATCGTTATATGGGCCGCCCTTGCTTTGCTCTCGACGATAGAAAGATCGTTCAATAATATATGGAAGGTCGGACAAAACAGGAACTTCCTGCAGCGTATAATTAACTACTGGGCCATCTTGACGCTGGGACCCCTGCTTTTGGGTTTCGCTCTTTTTTTAAGCACACGGTTTCTTGTTATCAACGGATTTGAAAGCGGAATATTCAGCTTCCTTCGCCAGTTTGGTCCGTTCCTGATAAGCATTGTGGCGATGTTCCTTCTTTATTATGTAATGCCCAACACCAAAGTAAACGCTTTGGCCGCACTTTGGTCGGCGGTCATCGCATCGCTGATATGGACCGCGGCTAAATTCGGATTTCGTGCCTACGTCGTCGGCTTCCTCCCTCAAAAGGCCATCTACGGCGTAATGGGCATCATCCCCTTAAGCGTACTGTGGATATACATCACCTGGCTGATAGTTCTGTTCGGCTTACAGCTTGCCTTTGCTACTCAGCACTTATCTAAACTTACCGCTGAGGAAATGGCCGAAATGCGAAAGCATGACGATTACTTCATCGCGAACGATTTTTCCGTGATCAGGATATTAAGCTTCATCCTTGAAGAGTTCGAAAGACACAGCGCACCCGTCCCCTCGCAATTAATTTTCAGCAGGCTCAACATCCCCGCCGATTTCGGAGACAAGGTCCTGGCCCGCCTCGTGGAAGAGGGCCTTCTTTGCAGAACCTCTGAACCCGTCGCCGGCTACCTCCTTGCTGCCGATGGCAACAATATCACACTCGCCGATATTTCTGATGCCGTCGCAAAAGCATCCTACGCCCAGGACAAAGACAACACCCCCGAAAAACTAAAAGCAATCATCAACGAACATCACAACAATTTAAGCCGTCACACACTAATGCAAATCCTCGACCAATCAAAAACCTCCGAAGAATCCGAATCGTAAACGACACTAATCTCCAATAGAAACTCCAAACACCCCCTATCGTCATTGCGAGGCCGAAGGCCGTGTGGCAATTTACGCCTTGGGTGCCTTGACCTCAACAATTTAAAATAACACCAACGCCCATTTGTTATTCCGAACGAGTTTATATTATTTTTCTCCCGAACCGAATGGTTCGGAGCCGAATCTGCAGATCAATTTACGCCTTAGCTTGCACCATAGTTCACACCCTAGGTGGTGTTTACGTCCTAGGTGGTGGAATCTTTTTCTCCCCTATTTCTAATAATTAATTCTTTCTTCTCTGTTTTCCTCTCTGTTCTCTGTGGTAAAAAACGAGTGGCAAAAAAATTAATCTGTGTAATTTATAATCCATCACAATAAGCAAAAACTGCTTGATAACAAGTTTGAACACTTCGATGTGACAAAAGAAATAATAATTAGCGATGCAATAGAAGTACACCGCCGGTTTGGCTATGACTTCTTAGAGAGTATTTACAAAGCTTAAAAAAATAATTAATAATCCGTGAAATTTATGCCCTAGGTATCTGTGTAATCTGTGGATTAATTAAAATATAAAAAATTCTCTTTTTTTCTCTGTGTCCTCTGTGGCAAAAAACTTCACAATAATTTTACGGCTACAAAATTTACCCGTCAATTAAATAACCAGCACGGCTTAGTAACTAAAAATAGTTAAAAAAACTCTGTGCCCTCTGTGGCAAATACAAAAATTCTAAAAATTGCATGACTTTTGCCAGAAACGTATTGATTTGTGCGAAGTTTTGATGAGTTTTTGCGAAAAATGCAAAAAATTGCAAAAATCTGCAAAAAACGCGGGTTTCTCCCCCAAAAACGCCGATTTCTGCCGCTCGGCAGGTCTAAAATCCCCGTTTAAACCCCAATATCAAAGGTCTCTTACAACCCCAAAAAAACCAAAAATAAAAACGACAAGTTTTATACAAAACTTGTCGCCCTGAGCGCAGCCGAACGGGTCTCATTCCAAATTTTAACTCTACAACTTTTATTTTTAACCAATTTCCGTCACGCACTTTCGAGCTGGCTAGTGACTAAAAAATAAAATCTCATCGCAAAGTTATCCCAAAATTATCCCTTGCTTGTCACTTGTCTTATCCAATTTATAATTTGTCTAACTTAAAATCAGGAATTTATCACCCTAAATTCATGCCCAAGGTAGGGTGTTTGATTTTTAATATTATTTTACTATCGAGTCATAAATAAAATATCCACCGAATCCCGCAAGCGCTATCGCGCAGATCCCAAGAATAATTTTAAACGTCGAATCCCCCATCACCTTCGCGCCTTTAAAACTTGCAAAAGATAAAAGCCCCAGCCATACAAGATCGCACAACCAGTGTACAAGTATAAAAAGAATAAAAGCGATCACCCCAAGCTCCCTTGCACTCGAGGCAAGCTTGATGCCTATGGTCAGCCACCACAAAAGAAAATAAGGATTCGTCGCCGAAAGTATTACCCCCGCAAAAGTCGGATTGGACGAACACAATTTATTGTTCGCATTCACGGGACTTTTGATATCCCGATACAGACCAAAAGCCATCCATAGCAAAAACAACCCCCCTACAAAACCGATTATATCCAAAACTTTTTCGGAACCTATTATTTTTTCAAAACCGAAAACTATAATCAATATCAGCGGCACTTCTATAAGCGCATGACCCAAAGCAAAAAAAACACCCGCATACTTATTGCGTGCGCCTAACGTAATAGCCGCTGCGGTAACCGGCCCGGGAGCCATCGCGCCGGAACACGAAATTATAAGAACCGTGCCAAGAAATACTATAATCTCGACCATTCGCTAATCACCAATGATTTTAACAAGCACACGCTTTTTTCTTTTGCCGTCAAACTCCCCGTAAAAGATTTGTTCCCACGGCCCAAAGTCAAGCTTGCCGTCTGTAATCGCGACCACTGCCTCGCGCCCCATGATCTGTCGCTTCATATGGGCGTCTGCATTGTCCTCATAGCCGTTATGTTTATATTGCGAGTGTGGTTTTTCCGGCGCTAATTTTTCAAGCCACACTTCATAATCGCTATGCAGCCCAGCCTCGTCATCGTTTATAAAAACGCTCGCCGTAATATGCATCGCGTTGCAAAGCAGCAGCCCTTCCGTAACTCCGCTTTCAGCAAGACATCTATCTATCTCTGGCGTTATGTTGATAAGCTCCCTGCGATTTTTTGTGTTAAAGAAAAGTTCTTTCCTGTAACTCTTCATAACGACCCCTTTCGGTTTTACTGATAAAGTTTGTTGTAAAGATTCTCGATGGTATCTACCATCGTTTCGGGGGCGAATTTTTTTATGACGCTGTTTTGACCGTTCCTGCCAAGCTTCTTGCTAAGCTCAGGATCGAGTATAAGCTGCATGCAGGCCTTGGTAAACTCGTCGATGTTTTCCGGCTCAACAAGAAACCCCGTGTTCTTATTCACCACTTCCCTCGCTCCGTCAATGTCAAAACTTACAACCGGCTTGCCGCAAAGCATCGCCTGCGGTAGAACCCTCGCAAGCCCTTCCCGCAAAGAACAGTGAACAAGTATATCCGATGAATGTATCGCAAGCGGAATTTGCCCCGGCGGCAATAAACCGGTAAACTTGATCTTATAGCCAAGACTTGCCACCTGCACCTTGCTTTTTATCTGCCTGGCAAGGTTCCCGTCCCCTACAAAAAGCCAGATGCAATTTTCATGGTCCGGCGCCAGCCGTTTTGCAGATTCGATTATGAATTCGTGCCCCTTCAGCTCCGCAAGCCGTGCGATCGCTACAAGCACGGTCGCCTGCTGACCGATCCCGTACTTCCTGCGAAAGTCCGCTATCTGTTCTTCGCTCGGCTTTACAAGAAAATCCTTCTCATCGATCGCGGAATAAGCCGTCGTAAAATCCTCCGGCCTCCCTATCCCCGCTGCAACTGCCTTGGTTGTCATCGCGTCTGCAACGCATACAAATGCATCGGTCCTTTTCTCGGCGCTTTTTTCAACGGCTATATAAAACTTATTAAGCGCCTTGTTAAGGTACGGATGGAACGCAAGCCCGTGAATTGTATGCACCACATGCGGCCTGTTTTTCGCCTCGGTCTTTAAACTGTACCCTGCAAACCTGCCGAGAATACCCGCCTTGGCCGAATGCGTATGTATTATGTCCGGGCCGATCTTCTTGAGAATTTTCTTCAACTGGTAATAACACACCGCATCATAGAACGGGTTGATCGCCCTTCTCATCTTGTCGATGACGATTATATCGTAGGCCTCTTCCTTCGCCTGCTCGAACAGCTCGCCTTCCGGCCCAAGCGCAGGACCCGTTATAAGCGTAACATCATGGCCGCGCTTGCTAAGTTCCCTGCACGTGATCAGCGTGTTCTCCTGGGCGCCGCCAAGTATCAAACGAGTTATTATATGAACTATCTTCATACGGTCGATTACCCTAAATTCATGCCCAAGGTAGGGTATTTATTTCTTTCTTTTCCAAAAACAATTCTCAGTTTATAAACTTTCGCTTTTCATGGCCAGGCAACGAATCACAATACTATCACCTTAAAAGGTGTAGTCGATTTTCATCAGGCACAGCCCCGCCGCGGGTGCAAGCGGACCGGCTGCGGTACGGTCCTTCGCTTCGATTATATCAGTTATTTTTTCAGGTGTCCATCTGTCCCTGCCGATCTCTACAAGGGTCCCTACGATATTTCTTACCATGTTATATAAAAACCCGTCAGC
Source organism: Sedimentisphaerales bacterium (assembly GCA_016928585.1). GTDB lineage: Bacteria > Planctomycetota > Phycisphaerae > Sedimentisphaerales > Anaerohalosphaeraceae > JAFGKL01. Next base: position 17,114 of record JAFGKL010000090.1, on the reverse strand, counting down.
TTCAACATCAACATAAACCCACTTGTCTTTGGAACTGACTTCACACTTTAAGATCGTTCTTATCGAGCTTTGCCGCGTATCGGACGCGGAGGCAAACGACTTAAAATCCTTTTTGCCGATTAATAATTTAGCAGCTTTATTCATTTGCTCAACGTCAAGCTCATACGGATAATGCCAGCAGTGTTTTATGTCCATCACCGGCCGGGTACTGCCCGTAAAGATCGTATAACAGTAGAGCTTTTTTGCGGCAGAAGTGATCGCGTTGAATTTACTGTGAACATCCTCTGCATCCACTACGACAATGTCATCGGGAAGGCTCTCGGTAATGGCCTTTGCAATATTTTCCGTCGGTATCGGCGTGTCGACCTTAATGCTCGCAACCTGCCCGAGCGCGCTTACACCTGCATCGGTCCTGCTCGCACCCACGATCCTTACGGCCTTGCCGAAAAGTTTTTCAACGGCATTGTGGATATGCTCCTGAACGGTCGGAACATCCGGCTGGGTTTGCCACCCGTGATATGCGGACCCGTCGTAATGGATCGTCAGCTTTATATTGCGTGCAGCCATTGATTTTAAAGCAGCTTCTCTGCGATTTGAACGGCGTTAAGTGCCGCTCCTTTTCTCAACTGATCGCCTGCAACCCAAAGGTTGATCCCGCGATTATCCGGAACAGATTCATCCTGTCGAATTCTTCCGACAAATATATCGTCTTTCCCGCTTGCGTCGATCGGCATCGGGAAGCGGTTTGCCTCCCTGTCATCTATGATCGAAACTCCCGGGGCAGTGCTCAAAAGTTCGGTCACCTGTTCGGGGGTTATGGGATCCTCAAATTCGAGGTTTATGCTTTCACAGTGAGCACGGAGAACCGGCACACGAACACAGGTACATGTAATGGCGATCATTTGATCGTCAAATATCTTCCTGGTCTCTTTCACCATTTTCATTTCTTCTTCGTTATATCCGTTCGCTCCGATCTTGGAGTCATGGCTGTACAAATTAAACGCAAGCTGGTAACCAAGTGCGTTACATGTTACTGGTTTTCCATTGAGCACCTGTTTTGCCTGCTCCTTCAATTCGAGCATCGCGGCCTGTCCCGCTCCCGAAGCGGCCTGATAAGTACTGACGATCATTCTCTTGACAGTGTTGGCTTTATGCAAAGGCCAAACCGGTACTATCCCGATGATCGTCGAGCAATTCGGGTTGGCGATTATCCCCTTGTGCCCTTCAATGGCCTGGGGATTTATCTCCGGGATAACAAGCGGCACATTTGGGTCCATTCTAAAGGCCGACGAATTATCAACCATAACGGCACCGGCTTTAACAACGCCAGCGGCAAACTGCTTGCTCCTTGCACCGCCCGCAGAGAACAACGCAATGTCTATACCCTCGAAGCTGTTTTCGGTCAGCTCTTCGACGGTGTATTCCTTGTTCTTAAATTGGATCTTCTTGCCTGCGGAACGACTGGACGCTAGCATCTTTATCGACTCGAACGGGAAATCCCGCTGCTCAAGAATAGCCAGGAACTCCTGCCCTACGGCCCCTGTAACTCCGGCAACTGCTATATTTTTAGCCATTTTCTGTAAAACTCCTAATTATTTGTAAAAAATCGAGGAGGCATTTTAACCATTTTCACCAAAAAAAGCAATAGATACGGAAATAAAAAAACTTAATATCTCAGATATTATATGGAATTCTATTCAGAAAAGGCTATAATTTGGACGATATCGACAACAATGGGGTTTGATTTGAGGTGCTTTAAGAAATGTCCCAAGATGACGCTAAAGAAGCTTGGGTACAAAAGTATGCCAAGCGTATATTTGAGATCTGGCAAAACTGGCAAGGCCCCTTAGGGGTCAGCGCCGAGTACATCGAACATCTTGAGGATGAACTTCGAAAGCAATATGACGATCACCTGAAGCGGTCAATGATAGAACTGAACTATCCTAATGGATTAGGGTAGCCAAAATAAATCGCTTTTTCAGGAGTTGGCCAGCTCCTGTAGATTGATTATAGTGAGGTGTAATATGAGAGAGGAAGTAACGATTCTTATAGCAGAGGATGATGACGGACATTATTCGCTGATAAAGAAAAATCTCAGACGTGTTGGGGTCTCTAACGATATAGTCAGGTTCGTAGATGGGCAGGAAACTCTAGACTTCCTTTTAATGGAAGGCAATAATGTAAGGCAGCGAGACAGGGCATATCTGCTTCTGCTGGACATCAACATGCCGAAAGTTGACGGAATTGAGGTGTTAGAGAAATTAAAAGATGACCCGGAGCTAAGCAAAATACCGGTCATCATGTTAACCACCAGTGACGATACTCTTAAAACACAACAGTGCCGTGAGCTTGGGTGCACTGCTTATATTGTAAAACCTGTCGAATACGAAAATTTTGTCGCCACAATCGGCAGTATAGGGCTTTTCCTTTCGATAGTCGTTATGCCGGAAATCGAAAAAGTAGAGTAACCACAAAACGAACAATTACAACCCCGGTCTATTACTAATTCTTTCCCGCGCCCCCTTTATGTCTTCGCGCCTGTCCCAAATTTAACCACCACACAAAATTCCCGTAATTATAGGACCTTATTATTCTTACATATCGGTATAGAGGCCCTTTTAAAACATATTGTTATTAATCATATTATTTGATTAACGGGTTAACCTTACAAGTCGAAAGTACTTACGTACCTTGGTTTAATATTTCAAATGACAAGGAATATTGTAATGTCTATCAGGGATATAGTCAGACGCCTGTTCATAGTTGGTTTTGCTCTTTTGATCGTGGGAGCAACCACGCTGGTATTCCACCAGACACAATCTTTCTTTAAAAACAGTGTTCGCGGCATTAGATATTACAGTAACGGGGATTACGAACAGACTGCTATTTACCTGGAGGCTGCACGAAAACAGCAGCCTGATAACATGCAGATATTGCAGTATCTTACATGGTCATATGACAAACTTGGAAAAGACAAGGAACTGCTCGCAACATTAGACATAATGTCTAAAAAAAATCCAGACGATCTTGAAACTAAAAAATGGCTGGCGGATACATACTACGGCCTAAATGATTATGCTAACGCACAGCATTATTATGAACAGATATTCAAGGTCGAAAAAGATCCGCAGGTTTTAAGAAAGCTTGCACTTGTAACTGCATATCAGAAAAAGTATTCCCTGGCAGCACCTATGCTAAGTGAACTTATCAGCCAGGATCCCAAAGACTTTGAACTTATTGAACTGCTGGCTGACATATTTTCGTGGTCTGGCAATTTTGAAGACTCGGAACGACTTTACAGAAGATTACTTGCTCGTACCGACGAAGTTAAGGCCAATAAACAGAAAATATCTTTAAAACTGGCAGATACTCTTAGGTACGCAGGCAAAGACAAAGAAGCCGTCATATATTATACGCAGGTCATGAAGGGGGCGTGGTAAACATGAAAAAAAGCCTCCTTTTAATGGTCGTATTATTATTGATCGGCCTCGGTGCCTTTTCCGTAAAAGCTGAAGAGATAGAAGATATACAGGACAGAGCCGGTTTCGGGGCGGCACAGAGTATGAACAATCTTGCAAGATACGAAGAGTCCGTAACCATCCTGCAAGACCTCTTTAATAAATACCCGGAAAACTTGGAGGTAGCTTTTGAATATGCAAAAGCACTCGGACATACCGGGCAGGTCGATCTGTCCGCAAAAATTCTTACTGAACTGAGAGCAGGATCTTACCGTAAAACCGAAACTTCGCTGATCCTGGCTGAATTACTTGCAATACAGAAAAAATACGATCAAGCCATCGATATCTGCAGGGATGTGTTGTCGCAGGAACCTGACAACAAGGACGCCGAATTATGGCTGGCAAGATTTTTAAGCTGGGACAAACAATATGATGAAGCTTTGGCTGTCTATGACGAGCTGATAAAAAATGATCCTGAAAACCTGCTGTATCGAAGGGAAAAAGCAAGGATGCTCGGCTGGTCAAGAGAATTCGAGTCGTCCATTCAGCAATATAGGGAAATCATGGATCTTGAAAAAACTGACTCTGGTGGTGTTATTGAAAGCGAGATGAAGGCAAAGCAAAACTTCTTTGTTTTTTATGATGGCAGAGCTATCAGCAACTATAAGCAGTGGCTAGAATACGAGCCGAAAAACATGGAAGCACTTTTCGAGTCAGGTCAGGTCTACTCGAGACAGATGCAATGGGCCAATGCAAAAGATTCATATAAAAAATTACTCGAAATATTACCGTCGCACGCTATGGGCAAACAGGCACTGGACAAAACAAATATTCTTTCGGAATTAACCCGGCTGACAGTTGGTTATAGTTTTTATGAGGCCGACAGCGGTTCAAGAGCGGTTGACAAAAAATATTCCTCCGTATTCGTTAAGGCCAAAGCACCGCTGAAGGAAAACTGGTATTTGAATATGATGCAGGACAATACTTTCTTTTCCTTTAATAATGTCAAGCAGGTTTACAGACATCGAGCCGGAGTGGGCCTGGAATATTATCAAAAGCCCGACTTCTGGGCCAAGGCCTACTACAAAAACAGCCTGTTCTCCGACGGCCTCAAGCAGACTCACAATTTCGGGTCGGAACTAAATTACAGTCCTGACGACCCCTGGCTGATAAATTTTTCGCATCAAAGAGAAGATGTGATCGAAAACTACCAAACCATGGCCGGCCGGCTGCAAAGAGACAATTACATGACCAGGCTTTCGTATCGGGCCGACAGAAAAACCGGACTTGGTCTTGATTACATGAACTCGCAATACACAGACAATAACAATAGGAATCAATTCGGTACGGACATTTACTACTACATATTACATGAGCCGAAGAGTTTAAAGCTTTCATACCGGTATGAACAATATAATTTCGACAGAACCAAGACAAATTATTTTTCTCCGGAAAGTTTTCATACAAACAGTATTAACCTTGAGTGGCAGCATTTTCTTAACAAAGAAGAAATGTTCTGGGGAACCGACGATACCTTTTACACGGTTAGATACAGTGTGAACTTTGAGCCAAAGCAGCAAGTGGGTCATAAGATATATGTAGATCTGCATCATGACTGGAGCAACAAATGCAGCGGTCATCTCGAGTGGTCGAAATCGATCTATGATCACAGAGATATTTACAGCGAAAACAGGCTTATGTTTTATATATCTTTGTACTTTTAGAGGACAGAATGAACAACAAAACCGAAACAAGCAAAAATATGATAAGGTCGCTCGTAGCAGTACTTCTTATATTTATCGCCGTGTACTTTGTTTTACGAGCACTATTCATAACCTACGCCCAATACGGCCGGATAGAAAAAGTGTTAGGGGTACTTTTCTTTCTTTCAGAAGCCTATGTAATGTTTCACGCTTTTGGATATTTTATGGGGATATACCGGCTTAATAAAAAAGGTTTGGCCGAACCTGAGACTACGGTTTTGAAAGAATATCCGCATGTTTCGATCTTGATCCCTGCAAGACATGAACCCAAAGAGATACTCGAAAGCACCGTTACATCCTGTTATAATCTTGATTATCCTGCTAAAGCGATCTATATACTTGATGATTCCTCTGAACAGGAATATAAGGATCAGGCCCGGGCCATCGCAAAAAAGTTCAACTGCAAGCTTTTTCGAAGAGAAGAAAGGCACGGAGCAAAAGCAGGTGTAATCAATGACTGTCTTAAAAATATCGACTCAAAATATATTGCCATCTTCGACGTAGACCAAAATCCGATAAGCGGTTTTTTGACAAAAACGGTTTCGATGCTCGAATCGGACAGCAAGCTCGCTTTTATTCAAACACCTCAATATTACAGCAACCTGCATACCAGCAGGGTCGCCCGTGCCGCTAATATGCAGCAGGCGGCATTCTACGAGACGGTCTGTGAGGCTAAAAGCGCAAGCGATGCTATGATGTGCTGCGGAACCAATGTTGTTTTGCGGAAAGAAGCCCTCGATGATGTCGGCGGGCTTGACGAATCAACCGTAACAGAGGATTTTGCAACGTCATTACAATTTCACCTTAAGGGCTGGAAATCGTTATATTACAATCATATCGGCACTTTCGGTCAGGGACCCGAGAACCTTGGCGTATATCTCAGCCAGCAAAACCGATGGGCTAATGGAAACGTAGCTGTTCTGAAAAAGGTGATCTTAAAGCTGCTGAAAAATCCTCTGGCTCTAAGGCCCGTACAATGGTGGGAATATTTTATAACGGGCAGCTATTATCTAATCGGATGGGCTTTTTTGTTTTTGATGTTCTGTCCCATCGCCTACATCTTTTTTGATATCCCCTCGTTCTTCATGCACCCTGCGGTCTATGCAATGGCATTCGTGCCGTATTTTATTCTCTCTTTGACAATATTCTATATAAGCATGAAAGGTAGAAATTATAATACCAAAGATATATTTAAGGGCCAGATGTTGTTTTTAATATCACTCCCGACATATCTGGCCGGTTCGCTGGCCGGGCTGCTCGGCTTCAAAAAAGGTTTTAAGATAACAGCTAAGAAATGTTCGCAGCATATCCCATACAGGGCACTTTGGCCACAGTTGTTCATCTGGGGGCTCAATTTGTCCGCTATAACCTGGGGTGTTAACCGTTTTGTATATGACCGGTCCCCTGCTGTTTTGTTCAATATGGCATGGATTCTCTACCATTTTGTTCTCCTGTCGAGTGTTTTTTACTTTAATGAGGAAATTTTAGAAAAGAGCAAGATACGATCCAGTCGATAAAAGGAAATGACTATGTTAAAAAAAGAAGAATTAATAAGTTCGCTGCAAGAGGCCCTCAGGACAGAAGAGGCAGCAATACCTCTTTATACGAAGTTCGTAGGCAGCACCTTGTTTTTATCAGGATTCAGTGAAGAAAATATTTCACGTATAGAGAGAATACTACACGAACTAAACAAGGATTCCTGTCAACACGCAGCTAAATTTGAACGATTGATATCACAGATTGAAAACGGAGACAAAGATGCTTACTGAAATAGATTATAATATGTATTTTAATGCCCTGCAAAACACTGAAAAAGAGATGATACGCCAACTGGACCGGCTGCTTTTATTGGTATCCGACCCTGACACAGCAGAGGTCTTAAAAGAGATCAGGAACGACGAGTTAAAACATTCCGGTCTTGTTCAGGAACTTTTTAAGGTACTGGAATCGGAAACTGTCAGCAAAAGTTAATAATTAAAACCGATATCAACAGTATTTGCAGCCAAACATCATACCATCGTTCAATTCTTACACTTTCAAAAATGCCCGCTTACCGGGTTTGGACACGATCACAGCAACCGCAGCCTTAAAAAAGGCGACCCGGCAAACGGGAACAATGCCGAAACATTTCGGCGATGTTTAGTCTTTGGTTAGTGTATTAACCCGGCTCAATACCACTAAGAAAAATCGCAAGACAGTGACAAGGGTATGTCACTGCGCATAAAAAAAGGCCCGCGATACAACCGCGGACCCTTGAATTTTAATATGTTAAGGAAACGCTATTTAATTTCGTCGTCGATCCATCCGAGCAGTTCCTTAAGATCGTCCAGGGAAATATCTCCCATATGAGCAATACGGAATGTTTCTTCTTTAAGCTTGCCATAGCCGTTACCAAAAACAGTGTTGTGTTTTTCCTGGATAGCAGAAATAACTTTTCCCACATTGATGCCGCGTGTGTTTTTGACAGCCGTCAGTGTATTCGAGGCATATTCTTCCGGAGCAAATAGAGCAAAGTTTTCCTTTGCCCATGTCTTTACATACTCGGCCATCTTTTTGTGCCTTGCCCAGACGTTTTCCATGCCTTCCTCAAGCAGCCTCGTGCACTGGTAGTGCAGAGCCATGATATGGGGAATAACCGGCGTTGTCGGGGTTTGGTTCTTTTCTGCGGATTTTGCGAACTGCTGGAAATCAAAATAATAGCCCCTGTCGGGAACTGTTTTGCTTTTTTCCATCGCCCTGTCACTAACCGCAAAGACAGCAAGTCCCGGCGGAATAGCAAAAGCCTTTTGAACAGAAGCAAAAACGACATCCCATCCGAGCTCGTCAAAATGCAAAGGCAAACCGACCATGCCGCTGACCGCATCTACAAAAACAAGAACATCGGGATATTTTGCCTTAACCATCTCGCTGATCTCATAAACAGGGTTCGTAAGGCCCGTGCTTGTTTCGTTATAGACGATCGTTAAAGCAGCATAATTCCCGGAGGCAAGCTTTTTGTCGATCATATCGGCAGTGATGGCCTGGCCCCATTCTACCTTAAGTTCCTCAGCGGTTCGACCGCAGGCCCTGGCAACTGACGCAAATTTATCGCTGAAAGCTCCGCACATGGTACACAGAACGGTTTCATCCATCTTAACACAATTGCGGATACTCCCCTCCCAGACTCCCGAAGCCGATGAGGTACTAAGGAATACACTCTGCTCGGTAGAAAGTATTTTTTTAAGCATAGATACAGTTTCGCCGTGTAATTGGGAGTACTCTTTTCCTCTGTGCCCGAGTGTCGGACGAGAAAGTTGTTCCAATACTTCCGGAAGAACCTTAACCGGTCCCGGAATAAACAGCGTCGGCGGATCTTTCCAATCAACCATTTTTTGACTCCTGCTAAAAGTTACTATAATTTATTTATCACCAACCCGGTAAACACTTTCGGGTAAAAGAACGTTGATTTTTGCGGCATTTTTTCACCGGCAGCAGCGATCGCTTTAACCTGCTCGATCCTTGTCGGGTTCATGAAGAAAACCGCCTGTGCATCGCCTGAATCGACCCTTGAGACAGATTCGCCCACGGCGTCCGCAATATCCTTTATATATTCGATATTGCTCTGACTTGCAAGCTGTTTGTCGCCGATACCCAGCACGTCCTCTAAAATGACCTTGTGGAGGACGTTAACGTCAAGCTCTTTTGAAGATCGGCTCATATCAGGGCAGATCTCATCCAGCACACCGGGGGTTTTCAGGTCGATGACATAGAAGGTTTCATTGCCTGCATAAATGCCAAAGGCATTTATGTTTTTCTTAAAACTCTCCTGCAAATGCTCGAACATTTTCGACCTTGCCTTAAACTTATCACCGTCATCGTTAAAATCATATTTTGAAACATTAAATCTATCGGTGATCCCGCTGATAAGCCTTTCAATATCGAAGCCTTCCACATTACGTATCAGCCTGTGAGTCGGAAGTATCAAAAGTCCCTCGTTCCTCATATTCACGAACGTCATCATACGGTGTTGAGCTTTGGGATTTTTTGTTTCATTGTAATAATTAAGCGCCGTTTCATAACGGTGATGGCCGTCGGCGATAACGGCTTGCTTGGTCTGCATCATTTTCACGATCGCATCTATGTCTGCAACTTCGTCAATAATATAAAGTCGATGTCGAACTTTAGCGTCGTCAATAAAATCGATAACTGCCGGTTTTGCCAAAGCTTTTTCAATTATATTGTCGGCAACTTTTTCAGGATCATCATAGAGCATGAATATCTGCCCGAACTGGGCCGCGGTAGCCCGCATAAGTTTAAGCCTGTCGGCTTTCGGACCGTCAAGCGTTTTCTCGTGCGGCTGAATGTTGCGGCCGAACTCCTCAAGCCGGCCAAGAGCTACGATTCCGCTTCTGCGAAACATTTCCTGGTGAATGTGAAAATCCTGAACGTAAGCATAGATCGCCTCACTGCGATCCTGTTTTAGAACACCAGAGTCGACCCATTCCCCGAAGACCTTTGCGGCTCGGGTATACTTGTTTTCCTGATCGTTGTCTGTATCGAAAGATTCACCCTTTATGACCCTCACGATGTTAAACTCGCTTTTTTCATAAAGCTTCTGCTGATATTTCTCATCAATAACATCGTACGGCGGGCTAATGCAGTTTCCGATGTCGGAAACGGCCGGGCCGTCAAATCTTAATCCTTTAAATGGTATTATGTTCATTTTTTAACTGCTTATAAGGTAACACGTTAAGTTAAACAGTGCTATTTCAGGGTTTTTCGTCCGCATAAAGGAAATCCATTGGGCCTCTTGCCTCTGCAAAAGACTAAAAATAGTATCAAAAAGCCCCTTAATGGTCAATTCAAATAATTTAAAAAGCAAAATATGGACAAAAGGCAGCAATCAGGTTATATAGCAAGTTTGGGGACGATTTATTGGTGGAATTATGGGCAAAAAGCAATATTCAGGCTACCAGCAGGATGTAATATCGAGGTACTATGATAATCTCGACACGATAATGCTGGGCAAACTACAGGAGATCGTAACCGACCTTTATCTAGCCGATACAAAAGCGAAGGAAAAACGCCTCTGGGAACGGGCCGAAAAAGCCATGATAAAACTTAAGATCAAACCCAATCTCTTCGAGCATATCATGGGCAGAAAAGACGTCACGATACTTGCTAAAAATCTTGAAGACTGGCTAAAAACAGCCGGCAGAAAGTAATTTGATTTTTGGCATATCTCTTGTTATAATGAATATAAGTTTAGGGGGTGTTCTTTTAATAAAAGTCAATAGGGGGCGACTGGCATCGACCGGACAGGTAGATGGTTAAGTTGCATGCCCAGGATGTCGGTTGGCCTGGCTAAAAATCCGGCAACTTTAATTTAATTGGCAACTCACAGTTGCGCATGGCTGCCTAATTAGAGCAGCCCGTTCTGACGGACCTTTTCCTGCGGGTCTGTTAAGAGCGTCACTTAGCAGGATAGTCTAAGCGGGTTGTCTGTGACGCAAAGGCGAAATTGATCGCGGACTGGCAACGGTAAGAGCATGTCGTTTGGCGCTTGCCCGAGCGAGACGTAAAGAAACGACTAAGCATGTAGACGCTTTTCCTGAAATGTCACGGGACGGGGGTTCGAATCCCCCCGCCTCCATTCGACTCGCTTCGCTCGCTTATGACAGCTCAGAGCGAAGGCTGTCGCGTCGAAGCATAAACAAAGACGGGCGAGTATATATTTCCGTAAAAAACGCTCCGAGCTACAACCCGGCAGGCCAGTCAATATATAAGGAATTAATGCTCGTTCAATAAAAATATGAGTTGTTGCTTTTAAGAATGGAGGGTCCTTGTGGATGATTTTAGATTTAAATATTACTGTCAGAATGATGTTGTTATGTCACGTATTGAAAAAAGGCATCAAGGGGTAAATAATTATTTTTACGAGATGTATAGTGCTAATTCAAAAGAAAAAGCGATGAATTTCTTGAATAGAATACCAACCTCAGAAATTCCGCCTCAGTATTACATCGTAGTAGAGACCCCTGAAGGTGAATGGGGCAAGGATATTGATGGGATATATCAAGATGGTTAATCAAGTTTCAACAGATAGAATAAAGTTATAACAACCAATACTTTAAGAAAGCAAACAACTCAAGACTTAAGTTTTTAAAAAATCCTCACTGGATTTAATCCTGTTCTAGCTTGAAAAGTGATAGGAGATTTAGTGTAATATAACTTAATCGATAGATCTATGAATTTCCGACACTCTCTATTTCCTTGAACTAAAGCCTTAAATATGGTACAATGCCCGCATAGGGTTTCGTTAATGAGAGCTTGAAAAAAGGTTGTCTAGAAAAGGATGAGGTTGAAGAAGGCAATAATTACATTTCTATTTATAATTGCAGTATCTTTTGTTCAGGCAGGATATATTGATACCGACGGCTATTATGTCATGAGTGACAGTGAACTGCTCGAGTTTGACGGAGTTGCCGATTCGGACAGTTCGGCCGTGATGCAGGTTTCCGCGGACGGTTCTTTTACGGTATCTGATATGGCCTCTCAAAACTGGGCACAGTTTTCAGTTTCAACAAGCGGAACTTCTCTTCCAAGTAATATAAGCGGTGCGATCGGCTGGAAGCTGATCCTTGAAGATACAACAGCCACTCTTGGTTCATCAAATCTGTTTATTGCTGTATGGAATCCGGCAGGCGGTTGGCAGCAGTCCATAGGAACAGGCATTATCTCAGGTCGTTTTGGGACTGCCTATCTGGACATCACCGGCACGGATAATATCGGCAGCTTTAATATTATTTTTCAGTCTTCCAGCGGCGTTGATGTTCGCAGTTATTTGCAGCTTCAGCAAAGACCTGTCATTCCTGATTCGACTGATGAAGCATTGTCTGCATCTTATTTACTTGGCCGCGGGATCAATCTGGGCAATACGCTTGAAGCTGATTACGAAGGCTGGTGGGATGATCCGGCCGAGGAATTTATGTTTGAAGATTACGCTGCGGCAGGCTTTAAACATGTGCGCATCCCGGTCAGATGGGATAATCATATGGGTACGGCTGATCCCTATACCATTAACCCAACATTTATGGCACGAGTCGAGCAGGTTGTGGATTGGGGCCTGAACCATGGCCTGGCAGTGATACTTAATTCGCATCACGATAACTGGATAAAACAGAGCCCTGACGCGACCGATCATGCACGCTTCGATGCGCTCTGGCAGCAGGTCTCATGGCATTTTAGGAATAAGTCGGAAAAACTTGTCTTTGAGATCTTTAATGAACCCGATTATAACAGTACTTTAAGTGTTGATGATATCAACACTATTCAGCATCGGGTTTTAGATATTATTCGTGTGAACGATCCTACACGTTACGTGATGTTAAGCAATCACTATTCAGTGTATGCAATTGATATGCCGGATGATCCTTATATTATTGCAAACTTTCATTACTATACTCCCTGGGGTTTTTGTGGTGAAGGTACCGGAACGTGGGGGTCTGCAGACGATATCCAGCAAGTAATCGATATATTTGATAATATTCAACTTTGGGCGGTTGAAAATAATGCCCCTGTTTATATGGGAGAGTTCGGGGTGATTACTGACGCCGACAGAACATCCCGCCTGGCATGGTATGACAATGTTGTTGCCGAAGCGGTTAACCGTGGTTTTTCATTTGCCTGCTGGGAACATCAGGGCGCTTTTGAGATCTATGATTATGAAGGCGGTGTTTATACGCGAACCTGGGATACTGAAGTACTCGATCGACTTATTAACTCAGGAACATGGCCGACATTTTGTACGGCGGATTGGGATTTAGCTAACAATGATTGCCTTGTCAATAATGAAGATTTTTCAGTCTTCTCCGGGGACTGGTTGCCAAGTGGAAGTGGTTATGACTTAACAGATCTTCAGCAATTAGTTACAGAGTGGCTGGAATGTTTGCAGATGCCGGCTTGCGATGCAAACTAAGATCTTAGATAAGATTTCATGGTTTTTCAAATTTCTTCCATTACATCGTCTTTATACCCTTATTAATTCAGGACTTAAGTTTTTGGAAAACCATCACTATATTTATTCCCATATCTATTCGTAAAATTGAATTTTTATGTCCGAACTGCCGAAATATAAGCAGGGGCATATTTTGTCGGCTATTTAGAACGGAGAAATATAAATCAAAACCTCAAATCAATGTTTAATGTCCGGATTATGGAGAAGGTATTGTCGCTATGTTTCAGCGGTACTTCTTGCCATGCTGCTTTTCGGATGTGATTCAGAGCTTACAGACAAGCCCCGGATCGTCGGTCAGCAGGATTTTCTTCAACCTTCCTATAAGCACATTATCGAGAGCAACAAGAAGTACACAGTCAAGAGCGACAAGATCAAGTCGATCGTTCTTGGCAGCGGCCAGGATGTTACACTGCTGATAGCCACCATTCATGGAAATGAAAGAGCAGGCACACCCCTGCTCAACAAAATGGCTGAACACCTTCGTGAAAATCCATCGCTTCTGGCCGGAAGAAAAGTGGTATTGGTTCCTGTTGCAAATCCGGATGGTGCCCTGCGGAACAGCCGCTACAATGCCAACGGCGTTGATCTGAATCGCAATTTCGGGACCGTCAACCGCCTCAACAATAAAAGGAACGGATATACCGGGTTATCTGAGCCGGAATCAAGAGAGATCAGCAAGCTTATCAACCTTCATGAGCCGGACCGTGTTGTCAGTATCCATCAGCCGCTTAATTGCATTGATTATGACGGCCCGGGTAAAACGATTGCCGAGAGAATGGCCCAACATTGTGATTTACCTGTAAAAAAACTCGGCCCAGAACCAGGCTCACTCGGCTCATACGTGGGTTTAACTCTCAAAAAACCAATTATCACGGTGGAACTGCCGCGAAATGCAGACAAACTAAGCGAACATGCTCTATGGCAAGAATACGGACAAATGCTTCTGGCCAGCGTGACATACCCACAGTTTGCAAAATGATCAGGATCCTGATGTAAGAGAAGGAAAAGTCCAATGGATATACTCCTTATTTTACCAATCGTAATCGCCGCAAGCTTCGTCGGCACAATGACCGGCTTTGGAACATCAACAATAATGGTACCAGTGTTCCTGTTTTTTTATCCTGCACCGGAAACACTCCTATTCGTAGGCATAATCCATTGGTTTGGAAATATCTGGAAGCTGTTGCTGTTCAAAAAAGGCTTTCAATGGAAATTGATCCTAAGTTTCGGTATCCCTGGAATTGCCGCAACATTTTTGGGCGCATCATTAATGTTCAATATTTCTACAATATTGCTTTCCAGGATACTCGGTTCTTTTCTAATTATCTACGTGATATATTTATTCGCCAAAAGCTCCTTTAAGATAAAGCCAAGCCTCCATGCAGGAGCCTTTGGTGGTGCTGTTTCCGGTTTTCTGGCGGGAATTTTTGGAATGGGTGGCGCGGTTCGCGGCCTTTTCCTTACTGCTTTTGATCTGCCTAAGGCCGTCTATATAACAACAGCCGGTGCAATCGCCCTTATCATAGATTCCACAAGACTCACAACTTATTTCGCCAAAGGTGCACGGCTAGAACATCTACTCCTATGGGGATTATTGCTTTTCATACCGGCTTCTTTTTTAGGAGCAAAACTCGCACAGTACACCGTCAATAAAATACCTCAGGAACATTTTAGAAAAGTTGTTAGCGTCTTCCTTTTCCTGATAGGTATAAAATTACTCCTGTGGCCAAAATAGTGTAATTTAAGAACTAATCTCCCGACAAAAAAGATGTTAATGCACAAAGTGATTTTTTATGTTAAATTTGATATGGAAAATTAGCATTGGATATATTTTAGCAAATTTCAGTTTCACTGGTTTAACCAATTAACAGCAATCAGCACCAAATCATCAAAAGAATATTTGCCCTGCCACTCAGGCCCTATTTCGGCCAGGTCCTTAAGATCAATTTTGTCGTCAGGATAGTAATCGCCTGCCATCGACGCATCTCCAGTCAGATCAACATCCACAGTGGTACTGTCAGGATCGTTAGTAATGATTCTTAAAACACCTGCCTTGGCACCTTGACTTTGCGGTTCAAATTTTATAACTGCCTGGCGAGATTGGGTTACCGACAAATCGCTTGTATCGAAAGTCTCAGTAATTGTAAAATCTGCCTGGCCTGATATTATCGATACAGAAGTAAATATCAATGGAGCAGTGCCGGCATTGATAACGGTTACAGATTTTATCTCTGAAGTGCCAACGGGAATGGTTGAAAAAGAAAGGCTCGGTGCAACCTGAATATCAGGCTCGGTTGTTATTGAGCCAGAACCGGTCCAGTATGTTACAGAATCAATCGCAAAATAATCAGCCCAGGGGCGAACTATCTGCTCGGCCAAATCAAACTGTCCAGCTATAATATGGCTGCCGGCTGTAGTCATATCAGCCAAAACCAGTGGATCATTTGTGATATCACGAATTTTATAAATCCATATCGGTACATTAAAATTAGGGTCTTGTGAAGCGGGAAGATTTTTGAATTCGCTCGTGTTTTCAAAAGTTAATTCAAGATACAAGTTCCCAAATTCAACGGCAGGCTCAATTATCGTTGCCTCAAACCAATCGTTCCACGTGGCGATCTGAACAACAGGCAAATCATCTTCAATTGCCCAGTTCCATGTGTTCTGATATAACTGGCCATCATATCTCGGCATCAATCTCGGTCCATTGCCCCAACCCCATACCGCATAATCGTCGAAGCCGGGCCATACGCCAGGCATATGAAAATCGGCAAGACTATTTTCAAAAAGATATTGCCCAAAGTCCCTTTGGTTGTAAAGTGTATTATTGTTGTCATCCATATCGCAATAACCGACATAAGGAGCCATTTCAGGAGGGGCCGGATACAGGACCGGCCAACTGAACTGGCCGTTAAGAACACCAACGTGATCTGGATTCTTGAACCACTGGCGCATAATGACCGGTTTGTTTTCAGTAGAAAAAGTGTTTAGCCAATCGGTAATCTCGCTCGGTGAGAGGCAACTTATTCCCGTGCTGCCCATATCGGTTTCATAACTAAAAAGTAAGAATAACGGTCTTGTGCCGGTAACGTTGTATTGTGTGCCACTGTTTATGAAAAGAGCGAGCCAGTTGTCCATGTCCTCGTAGGACCTCTGCAAGGCTATTGCCCTTGTCGTCGCCGAAGAGTCCCACAGCCAATGTGTTTTATCTTCATAGCAGATAACACCCTGAAGGCCATAATCAGCCATGATGTCCAGGTAATCGCTTATCATATTGACAGTAGCCATATCGGTACTATAAAAAGACAGGTCAAATATAACGCCATCGATCCCAGCCATTTTCATACTCTGGCAGTGATACTCAACTAAGTCCGGGTCGGCCATATCATAATAACCGACCGAAGGGTAACAAACGGAAGCAATATCAGGTCTGCCGTTGCCATCAAGTACCGCCGGGTTGTGGCTGTACTGATTCCATCCTTTCCAGTAGCCGCTGTATTCGGGAGTTCTAAAACCAATCATCTCATGAGCAAAAACCGCCTTTGGAGCTGCGGTAGTTAAAGCAGTTTGTGGCCATGGCTCGAGGCCTTCGCTAACCCTTATTTCGTCAAATATAAAACCATCGCCGACATTACCATGCAGCCTGAAACGCAAGTAATAATATTCTATATTCGTTACGCCATTTTGCGCAGCCAGTACAGCTACACTCGGCAGAACCTGCAGATCTGTGGAATTTCGGGCATCGGCCCACTGAACCTCGCCAAGGAAGGTTTTTGAACTGTCGAAATACAGAATATAAAGCGAATACTGCCCACCTCCAATAGACGCGGTCGGCTGCACCTCGACCTTGTAATTATAATTGCGGTATCTAACGTAAGAATAATCATACCAGTTTAC
>JAFGKL010000089.1 GCA_016928585.1 Sedimentisphaerales bacterium | reverse complement strand
GCCCTGTCACCATCACGACAACGACTCACTGTCTTTTCCAGTTGTCTTTCAAAATCCATATATGTACCTTGAAAACTTTCCCGTATCATGGGTAAAGATGCAGTTTAGCCGGATTAGTTCAAAAGAAATATATTTTTTGTAATTTTGCATGATTTCAGGCCAAAAACTGCTAGTAAACCCTACATATCTTGAATTGCCTCGATTTTCTGCTATAATCCGCTTTTTGGTATTGGAACGGATTTCGTTTAGCTTTTGGACAGTAATGGCAGGGACAAACCCTTCAATTTCAAATAAAAAGTATCATTTCATCGGTGCAGGCGGTATCGGCATGTCGGGCCTTGCAAAGGTGCTGCTTAAAAATGGCGCTGTCGTTAGCGGCTCTGACATGGAGGAAACCGCTGTTACTGAAAACCTTCGCAGCCTCGGTGCAGATATCAAAATAGGCCACACCGCCAGCAACATAAAGCCCGACCTTGATGCAGTTGTTATCTCTGCTGCGATCAGGTTGAGCAACCCTGAGCTGACCATGGCCCTTGACAGAGGCTGCAACATTTATAAATACGCCCAGATGCTAGGCATGCTTATGGATCAGTATCAGGGTATCGCTATTGCCGGCACCCATGGCAAGAGCACTACCAGCGGCTGGCTCGCATCTACACTGCAAAATGCAGGACAAGACCCAAGCTTTATCGTAGGTGCCGACATACCGCAGCTTGCCGGTTCTACAGGTGTCGGCTCCGGCCCGAATTTTATCGCAGAGGCTTGTGAATATGACAGAAGTTTTCTAAATCTGCATCCCGATATTGCCGTTATCCTCAACATTGAACCCGACCACCTCGACTATTATACCGGAATTGATGACATAATTGACGCTTTTACCGATTTTGCAAACGGTACAAAACAAAATGCTGCTATTATCGCTAATGGTTCCGACAACAACACCATGGAAGTTATAAAAGGATTAACCCCCGACAAGAACGTGATCACCTTCGGCATCGATGGCGACTATGATTACTCCGCACAAAATCTGGAGCTTGTCGACGGCCTGTATCATTTTGATGTTTTTAATAAAGGAAACCTTTTAAAAAGAACTTCCATCTCATTGCCGGGCAAACACAACGTGCTGAATGCCATGGCTGTTATAGCCGCCTGCTCCTGCACCCGGCTCGAAAAAAACAGGATATTCGAAAATCTCAACATCTTTACCGGAATTGATCGCCGCATCATGTTAAAAGACACCATAGGAAATATCACAATCCTTGACGACTATGCCCACCACCCCACCGAAATACGAGCATCGCTATCCGCAATCCGCCAGCTTTATCAGCCAAAACGCCTGTGGTGCGTTTTTCAGCCGCACCAATACAGCCGAACAAGATTTCTACTCGATGATTTCGCACAAAGCTTTACTCTGGCTGATATTACTATAGTTCCGCATATTTACTTCGTAAGGGACTCACAACAGGCAAAAAATCAAATAAATGCTCAGGTGTTGGTCGATAGAATTAAAAAACAACGATCCGAAGCCATTTTTATAGATGACTTCGGAGATATTTGTCAGTATCTTAAGGAAAATGCAAAACCCGGCGACCTCATTGTCACTATGGGAGCCGGAGATATATGGAAGGTTGCAGATGAATATATTCACTGGCTTAGAGAACATAGTTAAAACAGATTGCCCACTGCGGGACTACACATGGTACGGGCTCGGCGGGAACGCAGATTATTTCGTAACTCCCGAAAGTATCGACCAATTGAAGGATGTTCTGTCCAGGTGTAAGGAAAACGAGATACCTGTAAGGCTTCTCGGCTTTGGCTCCAATCTGCTCATCGATGATGAAGGGGTTCGCGGAGCGGTCATTAAACTTGAGGGTAACAACTTTACAAAAACCTCTTACGACGGAAACTATGTGATCGCAGCAGCCGGGGCCAATCTAAGCAAGCTCGTCCTCGATTGTGTCAGAAAAGGCCTAAGCGGGCTTGAGGCACTCACCGGCATACCCGGCTCACTGGGCGGCGCTATAAAAATGAATGCCGGTGGGAATTTCGGAGATATTGGCGCTTCCGTCGAATCGGTTACCCTTATGGATTCCGACGGGAATATTTTCGTCAAGAGCAAGCCGGAGCTTGTTTTTGATTATCGATGGGTAAATATAACTGCCAAGGTGATACTCGATGCAAAGATACAGCTTGTTGAATCCGACCCGGAACAAATGTTAAAAACCATCAAGGAAATATGGATATATAAAAAGAACTCCCAGCCGCTAAACACCAAAAATGCCGGCTGCGTTTTTAGAAATACCAGAGGATTGTCCGCAGGAGCTCTTATTGACCGTGCCGGTCTAAAAGGACTGCAGATCGGTGGCGCTAAGGTAAGCGAAAAACATGCGAATTTTATTATTACCGAAAAAGATTGTAAAAGTCATGACGTCAAACGACTTATCGATGCTATAAAGCAAAGAATAGCCGAACAGTTCGACATCGAACTGGAACTCGAACTGGAAATATGGTAACCGTCCGATTCTTTTCGTCTTAAAACATGCCGGAACAAAAAAAGAACATTAAGGTTGCTGTCCTCGCAGGAGGCATCAGCAACGAAAGAGACATCAGCCTTCAAAGCGGTAAGACCATCGCAGATGCTCTTGTCCGGGCCGGACTCGATGTAATTTCATCGGACATCGCTCCTGACAAGCTCGATATTCTCGATGACAGATCCGTAGACGTCTTCTTCCTTGCCCTGCATGGCAAATTCGGAGAAGACGGGGAATTGCAGCAGATACTCGAACAAAGAGATCTGTGTTTTGCCGGCTCCGGTTCAACTGCAAGCAGGATAGCATTCAACAAGATCGCATGCAAAGAAGCTGTTCAAATTACCGGCGTTACCCTGCCCCTGCACATTTCCGTTCAGGACGCGGACAGCACAGAACATCTTATTGAGTTGATACGCCAACTTGGCACAAAGGTTGCCATAAAACCCGTCGCCGATGGCAGTAGTTTCGGTGTAAGGATCATTGATGATGTGAAAACTGCCGCCAAGGCAGCTATTGAAACCTCCGAAAAGTTCGGTGACTGTATGATAGAACAGTATATACCGGGCCGTGAGATAACCATCGGCATTTTAAACGGAAAACCCCTGCCGATCATCGAGATAAAAAGCAAGCATACCTTTTACGATTTTGACGCTAAATATCTTGATGACAACACGGAATACCTTTTTGATACGATCAAAGACAAAAAGCTTATCGAAAAAATAAACACTCTTGCTGTTGAATGCTTCAATACCGTAGGTTGTAGTCACTGGAGCAGAGTTGACATGATACTTTCAGAAGATAACGTTCCTTACTTTCTCGAAATAAACACCCTGCCCGGCTTTACATCTCATTCGCTTGTACCCATGGCAGCCAACAAAGCCGGATTAACCAATGCGCAGCTTTGCCTTGAAATAGTCAACGCAGCAACAGAAACTTTCAAAAAAGGTGGTCATATTGGCGCGAAGAAGAAATAAAAGATCTAATAAAACCTCCGACTGGTTCTCTTTTGGAAAAAAGAAAAAAACCGGCAAAAGAAAGTCAAAAGCAGGTAGTTCTTATGCCGCGCTAGGCTACAAGGTATTCCTTGGTATAGTTGCACTGGGCTGCATAGCTGCCGCTGTAATAGCAGGCTTTAAATTTCTCGATAAACACGTAAAAACAATTTCTCCCGTCCTCAGAGAATACGGCCAACTCGACCTTGTCGACAAACCTGAATGGTTCAACAGTCAGCTTGTAAGAAAAGTCGAGTCTGCCGCTGGTGCAAAAAGCTTTCTCCTCGACGAAAATACCGCCGCCTTCGTAGCTAACGGTTTGATTTCAATGCCATGGCTATATGACACGAAAGTAATAACAACAAACAATGCGGTAAAGATAATTACAAAATACCGAAAACCAATCGCCTTGGTAGAATCCAGCTCCAAAAAATATTACATTTCGAATGACCTCATCGTTCTCGACTATATACCTCTGTCAAAACTCCCTATACCGGAAATAAAAAACTATAAGGGTACACCTTCTGTTGGTGAAAAACTCGATTCGGACTCGATCGACTCGGCCATTGAGATCATTAAGGTCATCGACAAAATGGACAATATCTCGGGGCTTGGAAAACCGCTGCTCTCTGAGATCGCCAGTATTGACATGGCCAATCTTGGCGGGGTAAGGAACACTAAAACCCCTCACATTATACTCAACGCTAACGACGGAACACAGATTTATTGGGGTGCCGCTATAGGTGAATCAAACCGTTATCTCGAAGCGGCTGAAAAGGAAAAACTCGCCATGCTATACGCTTTCTATGCCGAACACGGAACTGTTCAGGGTCTGGTAAAATATATCGAACTGCGCTACCCGCAAAATGAGATACCCCGACCGTAACAGATTGTTATGATACAACCTATCCATTTAGTGCCGTCTTAAGGTCTGCATAATAATAATCCACCCCGAATTCGGCACAAATAGATTTAAATTCTGCTATTGCTTCTTCGCTTAACTCACCTTGAAATTCGCTGTCACCTTTACACAAAAATATTCTGCAGCCGGCAAACCGTTTTTCATGAACGCTGCATTTGCCAGCGATATTATAGGGACATATGCCTCCATCCATCGGCCTTATTGGGCTGTTAACGTTTGCTGCAAAATAGATCATCTCCGGGCTTGTTACATATAAACGATGATCGAATGAATCGAAATCGCAGCATTTGCCGCAGGCATTGCATTCTGCCTGCCGGGCTGTAGTCTTTAAATCGATAAGATCGTAAACTTGACAAACTCTTTTGGCTATTGCGGCCTTATTCATCGTCCCACCATTTTTTTTTCTGCTTTAAACTCTCAATCTGCTCTAAGGTGTAAAGTTTTCCCCGATTGATCCCCGGGCACCTGGTTCCCGCCTCGTTCCAGTCATTGGAACTGCCAAGGTTATAATTCCAGAACGGCCACGTCCTGCACTGGTTGGGTCTAACCTTGTATATTGAACACCCCCTGCCGTCACTTGTTTCTGTTAAAAACACACAGTCTTTAGTTACGGGCTGCTCTTTGATGCTCGATTTCGTTCCAACACGGATAAGAAACTGCTCTCGAACCTTTTCCGTTGTCATCCCAAGAAAATTCGCAAGTCTTTCTATCTCCGGCCTGGTTATCCAGATGTACCCCTCATCCGGTCCTGCGCAACAGTTACCGCATCCGATGCACTCAAAATGCAAACCGCCAACATACCAGGGAGCTTCCTTCTTATTATTAGCCATAAATTACCACTTCAATATCGCACCGGTATCGGCAGATGTTGCCATTGCTGCATACTTTGCAAGATAGCCCTTGGTTATGTTAGGCTGTTTCGGCTGCCAGTTCTTTTTCCTCTCGGCAAGCTCCTGATCGCTAAGTTTTACGTTCAGCACACTGTTGGGGATATCTATCTCGACGATATCACCTTCTTTTATCAGCCCTATCGGGCCGCCTACCGCAGCTTCCGGACTGATATGTCCGATGCACGCTCCCCGCGTTCCGCCTGAGAACCTGCCGTCAGTGATAAGTGCTACCGATTCGCCAAGCCCGGCCCCCATGATATAACTCGTGGGTGAAAGCATTTCCTGCATACCCGGCCCGCCTTTTGGCCCTTCATAGCGGATAACAACAACATCGCCTTCTTTCACCTTACCGGCTAATATCCCATCACAGGCCTCTTCCTGGCTTTCAAATATGACCGCAGGGCCGGTATGCGTCAGCATGCCTTTTGCAACACCGGCACTTTTAACAACAGCGCCATTCGGTGCCAGGTTCCCCTTAAGTATCGCAAGCCCGCCTGTTTTGGAATATGCGTTATCCAGTGGTCTTATGCACTCGGGATTTTTGATCTTGGCATCGGCAATTCTTTCGCCGATCGTTACCCCGCTTACCGTCACGCAATCCGCATTTAAAAGCCCTTCCATCTTGCTGATCTCATTAAGTATCGCACTTATCCCCCCTGCCTTATCGACATCTTCCATGTGCCACGCGCTCGACGGCGAAACCTTGCATATATTAGGACACTTTGCACTTATCCTATTTATCCTTTCAAGACTGTAATCAACACCTGCCTCGTTGGCTATCGCAAGCGTATGCAAAACCGTATTCGTAGATCCGCCCATTGCCATATCCAGTACGAACGCATTATCGAACGACTTTTCATTAATAATGTCCAGCGGCTTTATGTCTTTTTCAACTAATTCGATGATCTGCCTGCCCGCTG
>JAFGKL010000088.1 GCA_016928585.1 Sedimentisphaerales bacterium | reverse complement strand
TTAAGGCTGACAATATTATCCGCCAGTTTCCTGATCTCTTTTACCTTGCCCTTCAGAAGTATAACTTCAAGACAGTCATGATGACCAAGATGAACATGCATCGACGAGATCGTTTTTAGCAGCTCGTTATGCTGAAGACGGGTAAGTTTTTGTGCAACGTTCTGATGATGATCATAAACAACGAACACTGCGGCAACCGCATCTGTCTTCGGGTCGGCAAGCTGCTTTTCGGTGATCCGCTGCCGGATCAGGTCCCGAACCGCCTCAGACCGGTTCTCATAGCCCTGGATTTCGATCAGATCGTCGAACTTCTCAAGCAGTCCCGCCTCAAGCGAAATACCCACTCTCTGCATTTTTTCCATCTCAGCTCCCATTAAACATCAAGTTATGTATTGTATAAAAACCTTACCCAACTTTAAAGCCATTTTGGCCTGCAAATTTGCACAAAAAACTTCACCTGCCCGTCCGCTAAAGATTCACTTTAGAGGGTAAAATCCGCGATTTAAGCCTTAAAATCGCGTTTTGTGCCCAACCTGGTTGAATTCTCAATGATATTTTGGTATAATAAACCTGCCAGCCGAGGTAGAGGAGGAAAATATCTACGAACGGCTTCGGAGAATAGAGGGTTTTATTAATTGCCTCAGGCTTTCGAGTAGACGCGGGGGGTCGATGTCTATTCTAAAATAGCTTTGAGACTCAGTTAGGGGGCATATGATGAACGACGCTGTATTTGAAGAAAAACTAAACGAATTGGTAAAGGAAATGGGAGCCTTGCCGGGACCTCAACGTGACAAGCTTATGGGGTTAGCCAAACAAACCGGAGATTGCCATAAAAAGCTAAGAAG
Source organism: Sedimentisphaerales bacterium (assembly GCA_016928585.1). Lineage (GTDB taxonomy): Bacteria > Planctomycetota > Phycisphaerae > Sedimentisphaerales > Anaerohalosphaeraceae > JAFGKL01. The sequence continues at coordinate 8,465 of JAFGKL010000088.1, read as the reverse complement.
TGGTGTCGGTCGTCTGCAGGAGTCCTTAGACTACCTTAGAGTAAGCGTTAAGTACCTCATCTTTGATCTGGAAGCAACACAGAGAGAAAACGCCCAGCTAAAGAAACTCCTTAAGGAAAAGAACGAATAGACCGACGATCATATATAGCGAGTATGGTACTTTTACGGCTGAGGCTTTAACTCAAAACAATGCACCGATCTGAAGGGATCAAACCCGTCAGATCGGTGTTTTTAAAGAGGCAAAAAAATGAAAAAGGCTTTGTTTATTACAATATTGGTTCTTTTATCGGCGGCAATTGTCTCTGCCGCTAATATCAACGTAGTAATGAAAACCTCACTGGGCGATATCGTTCTTGAGCTTTATCCGGACGATGCCCCGATAACAGTAGAAAACTTCCTTACATATGTGCAGGAGGGATTTTACGATGGCCTGATCTTTCACAGGGTCATTCCCGGATTCATGATACAGGGTGGAGCCTTCGACAGTCTTCTCAATCAAATGGAAGCTCATGACCCTATCGTCAACGAAAGCTACAACGGCCTGAAGAATCTTCGCGGTACCATAGCAATGGCAAGACAAACCGAGCCGGACACTGCAACTTCGCAGTTCTTTATAAATCACGTGGATAACCCATTCCTAGATCTTGGCGACGAAAACGCCGTAAGCGAAGATGGCTATTGCGTGTTCGGACGGGTTATTAAGGGAATGGATGCGGTTGATGCCATCGCTGCTGTCGACACCGAAACGGTAGGCTCGATGGACGATGTTCCGGCATTTGATATTATGATAGATGCTGTGGCTATCCAGACGGATTTCAACTTCGATCTCGATATTAACGTTCAGGACCTGGCTGTCATGGCCGACAATTGGCTCCTGGCAGAATCTTCTGAGCAAATCAAATTAACTGCTGATGACGGATCTGCCGCAGACGAATTCGGAAAGGCCGTCGCCGTTGACGGAAACTATGCCATCGTAGGAGCGCCAAAAGAAAACGATAACGGAGTTATTTACATATACAAATACGACGGTACAGAGTGGATTCAGCAGTTCCAAGTCCCGTCACCAAGCAGCAATACCGGTGATAACTTCGGCCAATCGGTTAGTATATCCGGTAATTTCGCTGTCATCGGTGCCCCATACTATGATGCTAATGCTGAAAATGATGGCGCTGTATTTATTCTGACCAGAACCGTTGATCCGAATACTCCATGGTCACAGCATGCCATGATAACTTCTGATGACCAAACGGAGGGAATGTTGTTTGGATACTCGGTCGATGTAGATAACGGCATTCTTGCAATAGGCGCTATAGGTGATAACGTTGACGGTGACCAGAGCGGTGCCGTTTATGTTTACGAAGGAAAAACCTCAGGCTGGGAATTCTTAAGCAAACTTTCAGCCGGATCCGACGGACAGTCAAATGACTGGCTCGGATATTCCGTTGCTGTAGATGACAGGGTCATAGCAGCCGGCGCCGTTAACGACGATGACCCCAACACCGACAGTACCGACTCCGGGGCCGTATATGTCTTTGGTGAAAATACAGAAGACGAAGTAACCTACTGGGAAAAGAAAGCAAAACTGACCGCTTCCGACGCTGCCACGGAAGACTGGTTTGGCTACTCCGTGGATATAGAAGGTAATAATATTATCGTTGGCGCCACAGGCGATGATGACGAAGGATTAAAATCCGGTTCCGTCTATATATTCGAGAACACTCCAGCGGAAGATACTGATCCGAACTGGATACAGACACAAAAATTCACCGCATCCGACGCTGCTCCGTTCGACAGGTTCGGTTGTGCCGTAGCAATGAACAATTCACTGGCCGTTATAGGTGCAAGATACGATGACGACAACGGCACCAACTCCGGATCCGCCTACGTATTCGCAAAGGATCAGGCTGACTGGTTTGAATATGAAAAAATAACCGGAATTGCCGGACAGTCTTACGATTACCTCGGACATGCCGTTTCTATGAGCGATTATTACATAATACTCGGTGCATACGGCGATGACGACAAGGGTGCGGCCTCGGGCTCAGCAGAGATAATGAACATATGCCCCGCTGCCGACCTTAACGACGACTGTGCCGTGGATCTGCTCGATGTGGCAATAATTGCGGAATACTGGCTGCTGTGATCACCCAGACGCTTCGGCTATTTGCATGGTACGTTCAAGAACACTCTTTGGTGATTCGTCCTCGTCTACATCGATCCAGTTGACCTGCTTAAATGTCTTGAACCACGTCCGCTGCGATTTCGCAAGCTTACGCGTATTGACCTTAATATTTTCAACCGCTTTCTCAAAGGACTCGCCGCCGTTAAGATGATCTATAATTTCCGCATACCCTATCGCCGCTGAAGCCTGCTTACTCAAAGCCTTCTCTTCTCCAAGAAGAGACTTGACCTCGTCATACAGTCCCACCTCGATCATCTTTTTTACTCTTTGGTTGATCCGCGAACTCTCGACGGATTTTTCCCTCCGTATACCGATGATCTTCCAGTCGCTAAGTCTCCCCTCGGAATCGAACTGCTGCTGAAAAGAGCTTATCGGCTTTGAAGTAAGCTCATAAACCTCGAGCGCCCGTATGATCCTGCGATGGTCGTTTCGATGGATCCTCTGCGCCGTCTTGGGGTCAACCTCGGCAAGTCTGTCATAAAGTACCCCTGAACCTTCCTCTTCGATCTGCCGCCTTAATCTTTCCCGTATCTCAACGTCAGAGCCCGGCCCTTCAAAAAGTCCGTAAAGAAGAACCTTTATATACATCGCCGTACCGCCAACGGCGATAACACGCTTGTCGTCTTTTGTTATCTGTTCGACGGCAGAATTTGTCATATCCAAAAAACGGTCGACACTGAATGATTCGCTCGGCTCCGCTACGTCAATAAGATGATACTTTATCTTATTACGATGCTCCAAAGAAGGCTTTGCGGTACCGATGTCCATCCGGCGATAAACCTTCATCGAATCGATGCTGATGATCTGACCGCCGGTCGCCATTGCAACATCGAAAGCAAGCCGGCTTTTACCGGATGCTGTTGTACCTAATATCAGGATCATGCCAAAAAACCTGCTCTATAAAGATTTCTTTACACTGATTACGATTGAGTTTTTCCGCGTGTCTGCGGATAAGTAACTTTAAAGTAATTAGTTACAATTTTGCTCGCGGAAATTTATTACCCTAAAGGGTATTATTTCTGTAAAGCTGTAAGAAAAACATTATAATACCAGGTCTCGACATAAAAAACCATATATTGGTATAAAAGAGGCAAAATTGAACAGGATCAAAGCTGACAAACAAGATTTTAAGCTTAGTCTCACTAAAAAGGCCGACACTGTCAACAGGGCCATCGAAGACTATCTTGCCGAACAGCAGGACATAGAGCCCCAGATCAAAAAAGCAATAAGCTATGTCCTAAATGCCCCTGGCAAAAGGATACGTGCGGCAATGGTTCTCTGGTGCTGCCAGCTTTGCGACGGAAACATAAACAACGATGCCGTCAACACGGCAATAGCTGTAGAAATGATACATACTTATTCTCTCGTGCATGACGACCTGCCCGCGATGGATGATGACGACCTGCGCAGGGGGCAGCAAAGCTGTCACAAGGCTTTCGGTGAATCAACGGCCATACTTACAGGTGACGCCCTGCTTACAATGGCATTCGAATTGCTCGCCTCGCGAATATCAGACGACTCAATTGCGATCAGGCTGATAAAAACACTGTCACAGGCCGCCGGACCTGCCGGAATGATCGCCGGACAAATGGCAGATATAGCCGGCCAGCAAACGCAGGGTTCACTTGATGAACTCAGGTATATCCACAAAAACAAAACCGCTAAAATGTTCGCCGCCGCTGCCGCTTTAGGCGCAATATGCGGCAAAGCGACAGAAAACAAAATAGAAAGTTTATATAAGTACGGCCTGAATATAGGGCTCGGTTTCCAGGTCGCAGACGATATTCTCGATATATCGGCAACAAGCCGGCAACTCGGAAAAACCGCCGGCAAGGATTCTAAACAGGGAAAAACAACTTACCCGTCAGTCATAGGGATGCAGCAGTCAAAAAAAACTGCTTCACAACTTGCTGACCGGGCAATAGAAGAACTTAAAGATTTCGACTCTAATGCCGACCTTTTAAGACATTTGGCATTGGAACTTGTAAAAAGGACTAACTGATATGAAAAAATGGATCGAAATAAACAAAAACACTTTCAGAGATAGAACACTTGACTGGCTCGTATTGATCGTATTAATAATTGTTATACCTATATCGACAGGTTGCGAAATGAAAAGAGCAAAATTTACTTTCGGCATCATTAGCGATGTCCAATATACCGGCAGTATGGATCAGGAACTTGGCAAAAATAGAAAGTCTATCGATACCCTCAAAAAAACCGTCGACCGTTTTAACGGAAAAGAAATGATCGACGGCGCTTCATACATAGGCAAAAGCCGCAACCCTTCCTTCATCGTACAGCTCGGTGATATAATAGAAGGCGGACCCAATGCAGAAAAGGACCTCGATCAGGTACTAAAGGTTCTTAAAAAAGCAAGAGCAAAAAGATACCACGTACTCGGCAACCACGACTTCAACGGAATGGACAGAGCTTTACTGATGAAAAAACTTGGAATGAAAAAAGCTTATTATGACTTCAAAAAAGGAAAAATAAGATTCGTTGTACTTGACACTAACGAAATTTCATTGAACGGAGGCTGGCCCGAAACCAGTGCTAATTACATCCTGGCAAAGGATATGTTGGAAAAAGCCAAACAGCAAAACGCCCCGAACGCCGCCGAGTGGAACGGTGCCATAGGCGATCAGCAAAAACAATGGCTCAAAGATGTCCTGACCGACGCACAGGAAAATAAACAAAAAGTCGTCGTCTTCGGGCATCATCCCCTTTTACCGGAAGATGACAAATACACTTTATGGAATGCCGATGATATAACCGGAATACTCGAGTCTTACGATTGCGTAGTGGCCTATTTGAACGGACATAGACATAAAGACGGTTACCTGTTCCGAAATGGTGTTTGTTATGTAACAATAGAAGGCTTGGTAGAAGCCGAAAATAAAGACGTGTATGCGGTAGTATGGGTTTATGCCGATCGCCTGCTGATCGAAAGCTCCGCAGACATACCGCGTTTGTTAATACCTTTTGAATAATTATTTTAGAGCCTCGAAACTATGTCTAACCTGCTTGATAAAATAAACGGTCCGCAGGACCTTCACCTTCTAAGCGTAGAAGAGCTTACGGATCTCGCCGATGAAATTCGTGAATTCATAACACATTCGGTCAGCAAGACCGGTGGACATCTCGCCAGCAATCTTGGCGTTATCGAATTAACCATCGCAATGCATTACGTATTCGACTTCAACAAAGATAAACTGCTTTGGGATGTCGGCCATCAATGCTACGCCCACAAGATACTTACTTCCAGAAAAGATAAATTCGCTCAGCTTCGTAAGCACGACGGCCTTAGCGGGTTCCCAAATCCGGAAGAAAGCGACTATGATGTTTTCAGTGTCGGCCATGCAGGAACATCTATTTCCACCGCAATGGGGCTCGCTCTTGGGGCACAGCATAACAAAACAGAAGAAAAAATAGTCTCGCTTGTCGGAGATGCAAGCATTGTAAACGGCTTGTCGTTTGAGGCACTTAATAACCTCGGACTTGTAAAAAGACAAATGTTAATAGTACTGAATGACAACTCAATGGCAATAGACGCCACCCCGGGATCTGTCGCAAAATTCCTCTCAAAAATAAGACTGAGCCATACCTATGAGGACCTTAGAAAAACCACTAATAACATTCTTGAGAAGCTCCCCCTGATCGGTAAAAAAATGGAAGATGCCATCGAGAGTTTCAAAAAAACCCTAAGAATGGCCGTATCCCCCAGCAGACTTTTCGAGAGCCTCAACATCCCCTACTTCGGACCCGTGGACGGACATGATATCGGTTCGCTGATAGAACTATTTAGGGCCATCTGCGAACTGCAGCGACCGGCAATACTTCATGTATATACAAAAAAAGGAAAAGGATATTCACCCGCAGACGATAACCCTTCAAAATTCCATTCGACCGGACCTTTCGAATTAAACGGCGATACTCCTGACACCTCAAAGTCAAAAAAAACTTTCACCTCCGCATTTTCCGACACTCTCGTGAAACTTGCACAGGAAGACAAAAAAATAATAGCAATAACTGCGGCTATGACAGAAGGAACCGGATTGAACAAATTCAAAAAACTTTTCCCCGATCGATTTTACGATGTCGGCATCGCTGAAAGCATTGCGGTTGATATCGCCGCCGGAATGGCAAAGCAGGGTTTAAAACCGATCGTTTGCATCTACTCAACATTCCTGCAAAGAAGTTACGACCAGATATTCCAGGAAGTCGCGCTGCAGGATCTTCCAGTGGTCTTCTGCATCGACCGCAGCGGCTTTGTCGGCAGCGACGGGCCTACGCATCACGGACTGATGGATATCGGATTCATGCGAATGATGCCGAACTTAATAATTATATCTCCCGCTGATGAAACAGAAATAAAAGCCGCTCTTAACTATGCTCTCCGGTGCGGAAAAAGCGTCGCAATAAGATACCCAAAAGACACAATAGAAAATATGCTGCTTGAACCGGGACGATCGACGGAACCTTTCGAAACCGGAAAATCCGTAACCGTAAGAAAAGGTTCCGGAAATATCGTAATAGCCGCTCTCGGAAGCATACTACGGGAAGCAATAAAAGCTGCCGATGATCTTTCTAAGCAGGGTATTGATATAACTGTAATAAATGCTCGTTTTGCCAAACCGGTAGACAAAAAAATAGTGTCGCTCTTTGACGAGAAAAAGACTATAATAACCGTCGAGGATCACAGCATTGCATGCGGATTCGGTTCGGCGGTATTGGAGCTTATTGCAAAAGAAAAAAAATGTGACGACAAAAACTGGACTGGAAGAATTATAAATCTTGGATGTCCGGACAAATTCATTAAGGCAGATTCCAGAAAAGCGCAACTGGCACGGATAGGCATTAGTGCCGAAGAAATAGTAAAAACGGTCAAAAAGATTGCGGACAAATAAAATGGAAAAAATAAAGCTGATAATCTTTTGTGATGCTAAAAGAAAATATGCTGCCGAAGCCGTCGAGGCCTTCACTAACTTCGCCAAAGACAAAGCTGATATCCTGACAACATGCTTCAGGCAGGATTGCAGCATTGATGTTTTAAAACAAGCCGACTATGCCGTCGTCTTCGGAGGAGATGGAACGATCCTTTCGGCGGCAAGAGATCTTAGCGAAACAGACGTCCCCGTAATTGGTGTGAACGTCGGAAAACTCGGCTTCCTCGCTGAGTTCAGCCTTGAGGAACTCGAGCAGCACTTTGATAAAATAACAAAAAAAGAAATAGTGATCGAAAACAGAATGATTCTACAGTGCAGCGTTTCAAGTAACGGCAAAAAAACTTTCAGTTCGACAGCCATCAATGACCTTGTAATATCTGCAGGCAACCCATTTGGAATGATAGAACTTAAAATGTCCGTCAAGGGACAGGCTCTGGCCGGGTGCATGGGCGACGGCGTGATTATTTCAACTCCGACAGGATCAACTGCTTACAACTTATCGGCAGGAGGACCTATTCTTTCCGCAGACTTATCGGCAATAGTGATAACACCCCTAAGTCCGCATTCTTTGAGCTTCAGACCGATAGTGATCAGCTCCAACAATGTAGTTGAAATAACTCCGCAAAAGCTCAATCCCGGAACAATGCTGTCACTGGACGGCCAATTACAGCACAAACTCGCGATTGGCGACGTAGTCAAGGTAGAAAGGCATCCTGGGGCCTTTCTGGTGGTTAATAACCCCACCAGAACACAGTGGGACACACTCGGAAGTAAACTTAATTGGGCCACTAAGCCGAAGTATAATATATAGAACAACTCTAATAAGGTTAGAAAATGAACATTGCAAAAAAACAAATATTATTGGTATTCTCAATAATCGCGTTTTTATCGGCAAATGCATTTTGTCTCGAAAACATTGGCGTACAGTCTCCGGTAACATCGCCAACGGTTCCCCAGTCCGCAATACAAAACAGCCAGGTACCTGCAAGGGTAGAAAGCTCCTACGACTACGGCGGCTACGGAAATGATATTGTTACCGGAAACGTCGGCGGCGGAAAACATTTCAGGGGTTTTGTTCCTTATAATTCCGTCTCCGATTTCGGAGGCTCTTTAGGATCTGCTGACCTCGATTCGTTCATACGACGATCCGCAGGCAACCCATACTCCAGCCAGGCATCTGGTGTTAATCAACCATATTATTTACCTTCAAGAACTGTAAGCTCGTTCAGACGTGGACAAACAAGCGGACTTGAGCAGCCCCAGATTACATTCAGCGGGGGTACCGGCGACTACGCCGTTAAACCGCTCAGCCAGATCGAAATTGAAAGGCAAAG
>JAFGKL010000004.1 GCA_016928585.1 Sedimentisphaerales bacterium | reverse complement strand
TTCGCCAAAAAATCGGGGTGATAGGATTCGAACCTACGGCCTCCTGGTCCCAAACCAGGCGCTCTAGCCAAGCTGAGCTACACCCCGGGAACGGGAGATTCTACATAGTTATCATATCAAATGCAAGTAAATCAATAATTTACGAAAAAAACAAAGCTATACGCTCAAAATAAGACAATTGTGCCAAAGGAGTTATGATGGTAAAATGCGTCATTAAAGGAAGGATAATAAATGGAAATAACGATCAATAAGTGCGTTCTGGAGCTTAAAAGCGGCGATATAACCGAGCAAAAAACAGACGCTATCGTCAATGCAGCCAACTGCCAGCTTGTTCTTGGCGGCGGTGTGGCAGGGGCGATCCGTATGAAGGGCGGCGACAGCATACAGAAAGAATGCAGCAAAAAAGGACCGATCGATACCGGCCAGGCAGTAATAACCTCGGCAGGGAAGCTTAAAGCCAAACACGTGATACATGCGGCGGGTCCTAAGATGGGTGAAGGGGACGAGGACAACAAACTTAAAAACGCCACGTTAAGCGCGCTTGCTGTGGCCAATGAAAACAACCTTAAAAGCATCGCGTTTCCGGCAATAAGCACGGGGATATTCGGCTACCCCATGGATAAATGTGCAAAGATAATGCTTAATGCAGTAATAGAATATCTGCATGGTAAAACAAATCTTAAAAAAGTAGTATTCTGCCTTTACGACAACGATGCTTACCGGATATTTGCAAACGAGCTTGAAAGCCGGAAATAATCGCTCCATAGAGGCAAAGGCAGGATCGTTCGATATATCAAAAGAGAACTCAATAAACGACCATATTAAATGAAAACTGAATTAGTAAAAACAGACGCCAAGACCGACAAGCAAAAAATCGGTGCGGCTGCAAAACTTCTCGACGAAGGCAAGCTGGTCGCGTTCCCTACGGAGACGGTTTACGGCATTGGGTGTATAGCTGAAAAAAATGCCGTCGAAAGATTGAACGAAGTCAAGGAACGAAGCCTGGGCAAGAGATATACCCTGCATGCAGGGAGTGTTGAGGCGGCCCTGCGTTTTGTGCCGGGCCAATCGCTGCGAGCCGGGCAACTGATAAAAAAGGGATGGCCGGGGCCGATAACGATCGTTTTTAAAGTGAGCGACGAATTTGTAAAAACAATGCAGGCCAGGATAGGAGCAGAAGCGGCTGAGATACTCTATTACGATAACACGATCGGCATCAGATGTCCCGACAACCCCATAGCGAGTGCCTTATTGAATAAGACCAAGAAACCTGTCGTTGCACCAAGCGCTAATTTGAGCGGACAGGCCCCGGCTGTAAGTGCCGCCGAGGTAATGGAAAGATTCGAAGGAAGGATCGATATGATCCTTGACGGGGGAGCGGAGAGCTGTAAATATAGGAAAAACAGCACCGTCGTAGAGGTCGATGAGGGGAATTTAACTGTTTTAAGAGAAGGTGTTTACGAAAGAGAGCAGATAGAAGCTATGTCACAGTTTAATATATTATTCGTGTGTACCGGCAATACGTGCAGAAGCCCCATGGCGGAGTATTTTTGCAGAAAAATATTATCGGAAAAACTGGGTTGCAATGTTGACGAGGTCGAAAAAATGGGTTATAAGGTCAGTTCCGCGGGCACTATGGGATTGGAATCCATTCCCGCAAGCCCTGAAGTGATAAGGATCTGCGACGAAAAAGGTATAAAAGCCGATCGTCACTTAAGCAGCGCTTTGACATATGAAAAAATAGACGAAAGCGACTATATTTTTGTGATGAGCCGGGGCCATTTGAATTCGGTGCTCGGTATTTGTGACAAAGCCGGGGCGAAAACGAGTTTACTCGACGAAGCCGGGGATATAGGCGATCCTATCGGGGGGGATATGGAAGTTTACAGAGATTGTGCGGTACAGATAGAGAATGCTTTATTAAATAAGTTGGACGAGATATTAAAATGAAAATAGCAGTAGCAAGCGACCATCGCGGAGTAAAAGCCATAGAGCAGGTGAAGGCGATCATATCGCAGCTCAAACACGAATGTATAGACTTCGGCAGCAATGACGAGCATCCTGTGGATTATCCCGATATGGCTTACCAGGCAGCAAAGGCCGTTTCAGAAAAGACCGCTGACATGGCGATCCTTGTGTGCGGAACCGGTATAGGAATGTGCATAGCCGCCAACAAGGTCAAAGGCGTAAGAGCGGCTTTGTGTTACGACGAGCTTAACGCCCAGATATCACGTCATCATAACAATGCCAATGTTCTTTGTCTTTCGGGCGACCTGCTTGGAACAACGGTTTTGCGTAAGATGGTAGAGACATGGCTGACAACCGAGTTTTCCGGCGGCAGACATCAAAGGCGCGTCGATAAAATATCCGCTATAGAGAATGGTATCGATCCGAGAGAAGTTGTCAGCGACCAGTAATTAATTTTCAATGATAAAAAAAAGGCGGTTTTAGGACCGCTTTTTTTATGTCTGTATATAATGTATACAGATCATTTCACAACAGCTTCGCGAGCCTTTTGTTTGTCAATTTCCTTGCGAGCCTCTTTCAGTTGAGCCTTGATCGAGAGACGATCGGGTATAGTCGGTTTTGCGGCGGGTTTTTGTGTCTTAACATCTGTTTTCCGGAACACGGAACCGATCGATCTGATCTTTTTATAGCGGTTTTCAAGGAGATTATCGAGGCTGGTTCTTTTCAGTGCCCTAAGGGTCCTGATTATATACTGCTCGACATTATAAATAGCGTCGTGGGCGTTCCTGTGTGCTCCGCCAAGCGGCTCCGGAACGATCTCATCGACCATGCCGAGTTTAATTAGGTCTTTAGCGGTAAGCTTAAGGGCTTCAGCAGCAACATTTGCCTGCGACCCGTCCCTGTAAAGAATTGCAGCACAGCCTTCGGGAGAGATGACAGAGAAATACGCATTTTCGAGTATGGCAAGTTTGTCTCCAACGCCGATACCAAGTGCACCGCCGGAGCCGCCTTCACCGATAACAATACATATGATCGGGACCTTCAAACGGGACATTTCCATAAGGTTGACGGCAATCGCCTGTGCCTGACCTCTTTCCTCGGCGCCTATTCCGGGATATGCGCCAGGAGTGTCGATAAAAGTTATGATCGGGAGGTTGTATTTTTCAGCAAGTTTCATCTTGGCAAGCGCTTTTCTGTAGCCTTCCGGATTTGGGCAGCCAAAATTGCATTCGATCTTTTCTTTAGTATCCCTTCCCTTGTTCTGGCCGACTATCATAACTCTTTCTCGACCGATCTGGCCCAAAGCGGTAATTATGGAAGGGTCGTTACCAAAGCACCTGTCACCATGAAGAACCGTCATGTTCTTTACCATGGAATTTAGATAATCAGTAACAATTGGTCTGTCCGGGTGTCTCGAGACCTGTACAGTCTGCCAGGCAGAAAGATTAGAATATATCGTTTTCAGCTCAGAGGTCTGCTGTGTCTGAAGCTTTCTGATAAGCGCAGAACAATCCTTTTTGTCCTTAGAAGACGACTGCCTTAGCTGTTCGATCTGTCGATCAAGCTCTGCGATCTTATCTTCAAACGGCAAGTACTGGTGACCGTTATTTTTGTTTTCATCTTTCGGCATACTATGTGCCTTTTCTTCTCTATTTCGAGCATGTACGAAAAAAAATCTGTTCACTTTCGTGAAGCAGAATTTCGGGCTCGCCATTCCTTTGGCATCTCGCCACTTCAGGAGGGACTATGATAACAGTTTTAAGTAATAATTGGAAGAAAAAAATTGACTTTCGCAGCATACCAAGGTAAGTTTATGCAATATTGAATCATGGATGGTTTTCCAATAAGGTCTTGTCTATGAAGGAGTTACATAAAATCAGCGTATTGGGCATGGGCCTTTTAGGGGCCAGTATTACACTTGGCATTTTACGGTCATTTCCCCATGTCAAGACGTACGGATACAGCCATCGAGCAATAACCCGCAAAAAAGCTCGACAATTGGGTGTTGCTGATATAATCTCAGACGATATCGATGAGTGTGTAGCCAATTGCGATATAGTTATACTTGCAACGCCGATCTGTACGTTCGAAAATATCTTCAGGCAGATCCGTGGTTCTCTGCCAGATGGTAGTATTGTAACTGACGTAGGCTCTGTAAAGGTACTGCCGCATCGCTGGGCCGAAAAACAGCTTGGGCGAAAAAATCATTATGTAGGTTCGCATCCGATAGCCGGGTCCGAAAAGCGCGGGGTCGAATATGCAAGGGACGACCTTTTTGTTGAATCTCAATGTATTGTAACCAGGACAAAAAATACCAACAGCAAAGCTTTCGAGACAATAAAAAAATTCTGGTCAAAGATCGGCTGCAAAGTTGATGTTATGAGCCCGGCCGAGCATGACAGGATATTAGCGAGCATAAGCCACGTTCCCCATATTACGGCCGCAGCATTGGTAAATGCTACCGACAATGAAAAGATGAAATATTCGGGCAGGGGATTTTTCGATATGACGAGGGTTGCATCGGGAGCTTCGAGCGTTTGGACGGATATTTTTTTAACAAATTCCGGTAATACCGTTAAGGGCATTGACAAGGTTATAAAAGAACTGATCCGGTTAAAAACCGCGGTTAAAAAGAAAAGCAGATCACAGATAGAAAAGCAGTTGAATAAAGCGATGAGAACCAGGGAGTCATTAATAAAATACAAGATGAGAAGGAACGAAGTTTTCTAAACAGATCAATACGTTACCGGTGCAGGTTAACTTAAATTTAATATAAGGGACTATTAATAGTGAAGCAATGGCGTTTTGAAGTGTGTAATAAAGCGGGTTTTCCGGATGTGCAGGGAGACAATGTACTCGACGACATCAAGGAACTTGGGATCAATACGATAGAGATGGTACACTCGGCAAGAGTGTTTCTTATCGAAGCTGACTTTGAAAAGGATTTTGCGATCCGTGCCGCCGAAGAGCTTTTGACGGACATGGTCTGTGAGGACTATTACATCGGCAGAAGCGGTGCACCTGCAGGTCCGGAAAAAGCAACACTGATCGAAGTGCATTTAAAAAGCGGCGTTACCGATCCGGTGGCCGAGTCGGTTGTGGCCGGGCTTTCTGATATGGGGGCAAAAGTTAAAAATGTACGCACCGCCCGGAAATATGTATTGCTTGGAAATATAACCGATGCTCAGCGGGATATGATAAGCAGGCGAGTTCTTGCCAACGACTGCATTGAGGATGTTATATACGGTAGCGATGAGGAGCCGCCCAGTGCACATACAAAAGCATACGAGCTTGAAATAAGCGAAATCCCAATACGTAAACTTGACGATGACGGGCTTGTCGAGCTAAGCAAAAAGAAGGACCTGTTCTTGAACCTGCGTGAAATGCAGACAATTCAGAAACATTACCAGGATCTTAAAAGAGATCCGAGCGATATTGAACTGGAAACATTGGCACAAACCTGGAGCGAGCACTGCGTTCATAAGACGCTGACCAGCAGTGTCGATATGGAGTTTAACGGAGAAAAAATACATTACGACAACCTTCTTAAAGATACGGTCTTTAAGGCAACAAAAGATCTTAACAAAGAGTGGTGCATATCGGTTTTTGCAGATAATGCAGGAGTTGTTGCCTTCGACGACAAAACAGCAGTTTGTTTTAAGGTAGAAACCCATAATCATCCATCAGCACTTGATCCTTATGGCGGTGCGGCTACGGGAATAGGCGGGGTGATCCGCGATCCGATGGGTACGGGAATGGGGGCAAAACCAGTCGCTAATACGGATATCTTCTGTTTTGGTCTGCCGGACAAAAAACTTGATGACATACCAAAGGGTGTTTTGCATCCCAAACGTATCATGAAAGGCGTTGTAAGCGGGGTGCGGGACTATGGTAACAGGATGGGGATTCCGACGATCAACGGGGCGATCTATTTTGACGACAGGTATACGGCCAATCCATTGGTGTTCTGCGGGAATATAGGGTTGATACCAAACGATATGTGCTTTAAACATCAGCAAAGCGGTAACATCGTGATGGTCATCGGCGGTAAAACCGGAAGGGACGGAATACACGGTGCAACCTTCTCAAGCGGGCAAATGACGCATGAGCACGAAACTATTTTTTCACATGCGGTTCAGATCGGTAATGCCATCACGGAAAAGAAGATGTTGGATACGCTTTTGCAGGCCCGCGACAGAGGGCTTTATGAAGCTATAACCGATTGCGGAGCGGGAGGGTTGTCCAGTGCGGTCGGTGAAATGGGTGAAAAATTAGGTGCTGAAGTTGACCTTGAAAAAGTTCCTTTGAAATATGCAGGCCTGAACTATACGGAAATATGGATCAGCGAAGCACAGGAGCGAATGGTAATATCAGTCAAGCCAGAAAAGGTTGACGAGATAAGCAAGCTCTTTGCCGCAGAAGATGTAGAGGCAACGGTTATAGGAAGGTTCACAGATGATAAGAAGCTTACCCTGAAATATAACGGTCAGCAGGTAGGTCAGCTTGATATGGAGTTCCTGCATGAGGGAATATGCAAGTATTCCCGAAAGGCGACATGGAAGCAGCCTAAGTTGAATGAACCTGTTATCGATCAAAAGGATAATTATAATGATGAACTGCTTGGTATACTTTCGTCTTACAATGTGGCAAGTAAGGAGTGGGTAATACGACAGTATGACCATGAAGTGCAGGGCGGCAGTGTGGTTAAACCTTTAACCGGAGCTGCGAATGACGGCCCCAGCGATGCAGCAGTAATAAGGCCAAAACTTAACAGTGACAGGGGTGTTGCTGTCAGTTGCGGTATGAATCCAATGTATGGCGATATAGACCCTTACTGGATGGCTCTGGCAGGTATTGATGAAGCGATAAGGAACATAGTATGCGTCGGGGCCCGGCCGGACAGGATAGCAATACTGGATAATTTCTGCTGGGGTGACTGTACCAAGCCGGAAACGCTGGGTTCGGTCGTCAGGGCTTCACAGGCATGCTATGACGGGGCGATGGGATTTGAGGTGCCGTTCATATCCGGCAAGGACTCATTGAACAATGAGTTCCTGTGTGATGACGGAACGGAAATATCTATACCGTCAACGTTGCTTATAAGTGCGATGAGCATTGTAGACGACGTAAATAAGTGCGTGATGATGGATGCCAAACAGCCGGGGAATTTGCTGTTTGTCGTAGGGCTAACCAAAAATGAGTTAGGCGGCTCTCATTATTATAAAATCAAAGGGCATCTTGGCGCCAACGTTCCTACGGTTGATATTAAAACTGCTGCCGCAACCGCTAAACGAATTTATAAGGCGATAAACAAAGGGCTGGTCGTAAGCTGTCACGATTGTTCGGAAGGTGGTCTTGCAGTTGGGCTTGCTGAAATGGCTTTTGCCGGAGGGTTTGGTATAAAGGCCGATCTTAAGGGGCTTGCAAAAGCCAAAGATTGTAATCGTGCGGATACGCAATTGTTCAGCGAGTCAAATTCGAGATATATAGTTGAGATAGAGCCGGACAAGTTCGATCAATTTGCCAAACTGATGCTTAATATACCTTTCGGACAGATCGGCAAAGTGACCGATGACAAAAAGGTTGTGATCTTCTCAGAAGATAATAAGAACGTGATCGACATTGATATTGAAACACTTAAAAAGGCGTGGCAAGAGCCGCTGAGTTTATAAGGTATGAGGTCGAGAATTTAATTCTTTTAAGGCGTAAAGATAAAACATGAAACAGGTAAAAGCATTGGTATTACGAGCGGCAGGCGTTAATTGTGATATGGAAACTCAGTATGCCCTTGAAAAGGCAGGAGCTTTAGCAGAAAGAGTACATATAAATCGCATCATAGAGAATCCCTCGTGTCTCGACGATTACCAGATACTGGTTTTCCCGGGCGGTTTTAGCTATGGTGACGATGTAGCAGCCGGTAAAATACTCGCCAACCAGGTCGTTCATCACCTGGCAGATGCGCTGAAAAAATTCATCTCTGACGGGAAAGTTGTTCTTGGGATATGCAACGGCTTTCAGGTTTTGGTAAAGACGGGCATATTGCCCGGCTTTAATGGCGGAGATAACATAAACTTAAAGGACCTGCCTGTCAGCATTACAAACAACGACAGCGGTAAATTTGAGGACAGATGGGTACATCTTGAGCCTGCGGGTGATAAGTGTATCTTCATTAATCCCGGCCAACGTATATATCTGCCTATTGCACACGGTGAAGGTAAAGTAGTAACGAAAGATACAGCCACGCTTGATAGACTTAAATCTGACGGACATGTTGCTTTTCGCTATGTCGATTCAGAAGGCAACACAGGTAAGTTCCCGATAAATCCCAACGGTTCGACGGATTCTATTGCCGGGCTTACCGATCCGACCGGCAGGGTACTTGGCCTGATGCCTCATCCGGAGCGTTTTGTACATAACACTCAGCACCCTCACTGGGGGCGATTAAAGGACAGGTCACGGGCGGACGGTATTACAATATTTAACAATGCAGTTAATTATGTTCGTGACAATCTTTAATTAGAACCAGATCACCTTAAAATTTTCATAAGTTATATAGATTCGAGGTTAAATATTATGGTCAATGTAAATGAAAACTTTCTTAAATTGCAGGCAGGGTATCTTTTTCCGGAGATAGGAAGACGTGTCAGGGCATTCAGCACAACAAATCCAACTGCGAAGATAATCAGGTTAGGTATTGGCGACGTAACTGAGCCGCTGGCACCTGCTGTCATTGAAGCTATGCATAAAGCAGTGGATAAAATGGCGGTTAAGGAAAGTTTTCACGGTTACGACGACGGTGGAAGAGGATATGATTTTTTGCTTGATGCTATTATAGAGAATGATTTTGGATCTCGCAGCGTTGAAATAGACAGAAGCGAAGTATTCGTAAGCGACGGCTCTAAATGCGACACAGGTAATTTTCAGGAAGTTTTTGGTATAGACAACGTTATCGCAGTGACAGATCCGGTGTATCCGGTGTATGTCGATACTAACGTAATGGCCGGGCGAACAGGCACAGCCCTGGATCAAGGCAAATACGGCGGGATCGTTTATATGCCATGCACTGAAGAGAATGACTTTACGCCGGAACTGCCCGACGAAAAAGTAGATATAATCTATTTATGCTACCCTAACAATCCAACCGGAGCGGTGGCAACAAAAGAGCAACTGAAAAAATGGGTCGACTATGCACGTAAGAATAAATCTGTGATCCTGTTTGATGCCGCATACGAAGCATTTATAACGGACAAATCCATTCCCCATTCAATTTATGAAGTACCGGGAGCAAAGGAAGTAGCCGTAGAGTTCAGGAGTTATTCCAAGACGGCAGGGTTTACCGGCATAAGATGTGCCTATACGATAGTGCCGAAGGAACTAAAAGCGTATAAGAAAGACGGCCAGTCGGTTGATATCAACCCGATCTGGAACAGAAGACACTGCACGAAATTTAACGGTGTAAGCTTCATAACACAGGCAGGTGCGGCAGCAATTTATTCGGCAGAAGGTAAAAAACAGGTAAAAAAGATCATTGATATTTATATGTCAAATGCTTCTGTTATCCGCCAATCTTTAACCAAGCTTGGATATACAGTTTACGGCGGGGTCAATGCTCCTTACGTGTGGCTGAAGACCCCGGAAGGGGTAGGTTCATGGGAGTTTTTCGATGTACTTCTGCAAAAAGCCAATGTTGTAGGTACTCCGGGAGCAGGATTTGGAGCGGCCGGTGAAGGGTATTTCAGACTGAGTGCATTTAATTATCCGGCCGTAGTTGAAGAGGCCATGGAACGCATAGCAAAATTATAATGGCAGACAGCACAACAGTTTAT
Organism: Sedimentisphaerales bacterium; assembly: GCA_016928585.1. Taxonomy (GTDB): domain Bacteria; phylum Planctomycetota; class Phycisphaerae; order Sedimentisphaerales; family Anaerohalosphaeraceae; genus JAFGKL01. The sequence goes on along the minus strand of JAFGKL010000004.1, from coordinate 18,225 downwards.
ATAGGGCTTGGCAGCAATATCGGTGAAAGTGCTAAACTGATCAAGACGGCGCTGGACGAATTTGGCAAATGTGAAGGCATAGCCGTATCGGCAGTCAGCGAAATGCTCAAAACAAAACCGCTGGGTCCGGTAGATCAGGCTGATTATCTCAACGCAGCAGCAAAGCTCCAAACAACTTTATCACCTGACGAATTGCTTAAAAGCCTTCAGGCTATCGAGACTTCACTCGGAAGGGAGCATGAAGTAAAATGGGGACCGAGAACGATAGACCTTGATCTATTGCTATATGGCGATGAAATAATTGACCGCTTGGAATTAACAGTCCCTCACAGCCAAATGCATCTACGCTCGTTCGTGTTGGATGCTATGTGTGAACTTGCGAGCAATCTTGTTCATCCGGTACTGAAAAAGTCTATGAAAGAATTAAATGAAAGGCTCGGCGGCGGAAACTTTTTTTTAGACGAAGAAAAGCCACAACTTATCAGCATTGCAGGTATTATAGGGGTTGGTAAAACAACGCTTGGGCAGGGCTTAAGCAAAGAGATAGGCTGCGAACTGATCCGCGAGGCATACGAAACAAACCCTTATATGGATCAGGCTTATGCAGGCAAGCAGGATATTGCACTTGACTGGCAGCTTTATTTTTTAGTAAGCCGGCTTAAACAATTAGATAGAGAGTCTTTAAACAGCGGCAAATTATATATAAGCGATTATGTTTTTAGTAAAGAACAGATATATGCCAAGAGGGTTTTGACAGAGGAACAGCGGCGGCAATATCAGGAAGAATATGTAATAGTAGAGCCCAAAATTGCCGAACCGGTTCTTGTGATATATTTGAAGGATAGGCCGGCCGCGTGTCTTGAAAGGATAAAGAAACGCAATCGAGCTTACGAACAGCAAATAAAAGAAGATGAGCTTAAGAACTTCTTCGATGACTATGAAGAGCTTTTTGCCAAGTGGAACAACTGCCCGGTAATCACACTTTCGCTTGACAAGTTTAATTGCCTCGACGAAAATGATATTCAACGACTAGCGAATGAAATAAGGAGCTATGTATGGATATCGTGAAAACGATCGATCTATTGCGATCGGCTGTACAAAAAGGACGGGCGGAGGGTAAAAGTATCGGATTTGTACCGACAATGGGGGCACTTCATAAGGGACATGTGTCTCTAATAGAAACAGCGATAAAAAAGTGCGATGTTGTTGTCGTCAGCATTTTTGTAAATCCAACCCAATTCGGACCTAACGAAGACCTTGATAAATATCCGAGAGACCTTGAAGGCGATGCGAAAATATGCGAGCAGGCGGGAGCAGATATAATCTTCGCACCTGATGTAAATGAGATGTACCCGGATAAAATAATTACATGGGTAGAAGTGGAGGGGTTAACAAATAATCTTTGCGGCAAGTTCAGGCCCGGACATTTTAAAGGAGTAACGACAGTATGTGCAAAGCTTTTTAATATTGTCTGTCCCGATACGGCGTTTTTCGGTCAAAAGGATGTACAGCAGGCGATCGTAATAAAACGAATGGTAAAAGACCTCAACATGCCGTTGGAGATTAAAGTTTGCCCTACCATGCGTGAGGAATCAGGTTTGGCTATAAGCAGCAGGAATCAGTATCTATCGGAATCTGAAAAAAAAGAAGCTGCACTGATATACGCTGCGCTTGGAAAATGCGAGGGAATGGTTGGGGAAGGGGTCAGTGATTGTAGTAAATTAACCGATGCGATGCGGGGGGTGCTTGGGAAATCTCCAAATATCAATGTCGAATATATCAGTATAGTAGATATAGAAACGCTTGAAGACATTGATAATATAACATCTAAGGCACTTGTGGCGATGGCAGTAAAAATAGGGGCGACCCGACTTATAGATAATATAATTGTGGACACAAACAAATAAAAAGATATAATGCTTCGGTTTGAGATGTTTAGATAAATAGAGGTTAAAATGTTTGTAAAAGCTTTAAAAGGTAAAATACACAGAGCAACGGTTACCGGGGTGAAGATTGATTATCCGGGCAGCGTAGCAGTGGATCCAGCGCTTATGGAAGCGGCGGGGATAGCTCCTTATGAAGAGGTGTTACTCGCCAATGTTACAAATGGTGAGAGAGTTGAGACCTATGTGATCCCGGGTGAAAAGGGAAGCGGTGATCTTATAGTACTGGGAGCAGCCGGGCGACTATTTAGTGTCAATGACATAGTCATCATTATGAATTTCGCATATTACACTCCCGAAGAGATCAAAAGCATAAAACCTAAGGTCGTCGTAGCAGATAAAAACAATAAGATCAAGGACAGTCTGTAAGAATACATGTATCCAGAACTTTTTGAGCTGCCTTTTATTCATATCACAGTCAAGACTTACGGCCTGATAATGATCGTAGGTTTTTTGGCAGCGGTATTCCTGATGCGGAAACTGGCAGTTAAGGCAAAGGAAAACCCTAATCATGTTGCCAATGCGGCTTTATATGCGCTTGTTGTTGGTGTCGTAGGGGCAAGATTTTTTTACGTTCTACATCATTACAGTGATTTTCGAGCGGGGCCGTGGTGGGAAATATTTGCAACGTGGCGGGGTGGGTTGGAACTTGTAGGCGGCATAGTACTTTCGATAATCGTAACAATACTTTACCTGCTCAAACAAAAACTTTCCGTTCGGACATATCTCGACCTTCTTGCAATAGGTTTGATACTGGGGCTCGCATTCGGTCGTATAGGATGTTTTTTCAGCGGGTGTTGTTGGGGAAAGCCGACCGATGCAGCATGGGGTATACGATTTCCATACGCATCCGATTCACATCGCAGCCAGGTTAATCCTGACATAACGAGAGATCGTACAAAACCGTATCTTGTTCTTCCAGAAGATTATTTTATGTATATCGATAAAAGCGGCACAGAAAAGGTCCCTAATTTTCTTAAACCTTTTGAGTTCCTTACACAGCAACAGCAATATGAAGTTACCAAAGGCAAATACCGCCCCCTTGCGGTGCATCCTACACAATTGTTATCATCGCTTTGTGCGTTTGTATTGTGTGCGGTGCTTTGTATTAGCTGGTTGAAGTTCCTTCGTAATAGGCCGGGCAGAACGTTTTTCCTTATGTTGATCCTATACGGTGTCATTCGTTTTTTCATTGAATTCCTTCGTGATGACAATCCTTTGGAGTTAGGCTGGTGGGCTCTGTATAAAGGCGGAACACTTTCGCAAAATATCGGGCTGTATTTATCTGTTTTCGGATTATTGGGATGGTTTTTTCTTACGAAGAAGGCAGGTCAGGAAAATACCGAAGAACTCAACAGCAATAAGAAATAACGTTATATTATACCATCGCAGTTTTGCATATATCTTCGAGGGTATTTGCAAGGGCATCAAGCTGGGCCATAGTGTGGTCGGACTGGACGGAAATCCTTAGACGCGAAGTTCCCCTGGCAACAGTAGGGGGTCTTATCGCCAGAACGATCAAGTCTTTGTCGAAAAGCTGTTTTGAAATATCCACCGCAGTTTTTGCATCACCAATTACAACGGGGATTATGTGGGTCGTGCTGTTTAGGGTGTTCAGGCCGATCTTATTAAATTTGTCATGAAGATAATTTGTGTTTTCCTGGAGTTTTTGCCTTCTTGCCGGTTCAGTCCGAACAATATCAAGTGCCGTCAGTGCCGCCGAGCAAGTGGCAGGCGAAGGAGAAGTGGTGTAAATAAACGGCCTGGCCTTGTTGATAAGGTAATCGGTAACGGTTTTTTCAGATGCAACTACGGCACCGTTTGCGGCAAACGCTTTACCAAGAGGGGCAATGATGATGTCTATTTGATCCGTAAGGCCAAGGGCCTGCGCCAAGCCGGCACCGGTATCACCCATACATCCGACAGCGTGTGCTTCATCCACGATCAAAATAGCATCGTATTTGTTCTTCAACTCGACAAGTCTTTTTAGATCAGCACAATTGCCGTCCATTGAAAAAACACTTTCCGTTACAATGAACTTGCGATCATGGTCGGGCAAAGCCAATAATCTTTCCAGTTTTGAAAGGTCATCGCCTCGAAAAGTTCTAAAGGCGGCCTTTGACGCTTTGGCGGCATCGATTATCGAAGCATGGTCAAGCTTGTCCAGCAATATAATATCATTGCTCTGAGGGATGGCCGTAAGAACCGCTTCGTTAGCAGTCCAGCCGGACGGGAAAAACAGGGCCGACTGTTTTTTAAAAAACGAGGCAAATTGTTCCTCAAGCTGTTTGTGATGAGTCATTGTTCCGGTTATGAGCCTTGATGCAGCCGAACCAAATCCATATTTTTCTACGGTTGCTTTAACAGAATCGACGATGCGCCTGTCAGAGGCAAGGTTGAGATAATTATTGCTGCAAAAGAGTACCTTTTCCACCCCATCAACCGTAACGACCGGCCGCTGCGGAGAGTCTATAGTTATCGGTTGGCGCAATAAATCTGCATTTATGAGTTCTTTAAGCTGATTTTCTAAAAATTCAAAACTGCCCATTTTCTAATTCTTGTCGATCAGATAATATGTATTCTCAATTTTGCAACAGAACAATTGCCAACTTTGCCGATAGCATTATAAGGTATTTTAACGGATTTGACAGTTATTTTGGCGGTGATATGGGAATATACGACAGGGATTACACTCGTGATAATTACGGAGGGGGCGGACATCAATTCAGGGTTTCCGTACCCCCGGTAACTCCTGTGGTATTGTACCTGCTGATAGCCAACCTTGCGATCTTCTTTGTATCAGTGCTGATCCCGCCGCTGAAAGATTTATTTGAAACCTGGTTTTCCGTTTATCCGTCTAATTTCTTTTTCTCAATACAGATCTGGCGGTTTATCACTTATCAGTTTCTTCATGGCGGCATATTTCATGTCATGTTCAATATGCTGGTCCTGTATTTTTTCGGACCGATGTTTGAAAGGCAGTGGGGCAGCAAAAGATTCTTAAAATTTTATTTGATCTGCGGCGCAACGGGCGGCGTACTCTATACTCTTATAGTTTGGTTGGGACTGATGCAACCCGGAATATTGATCGGAGCCTCAGGAGCAATTTATGGTTTGCTTGCAGCGGGAGCTATTCTCTATCCAAATCTACAAGTTTATGTCATGGGCATTTTTCCATTACCGCTTAAGGTACTGGCAATAATTCTTGCAGCAGTGAGTTTTCTTAATTTTATCGGGGGAGAAAACGCCGGCGGAGAAGCCGCCCATCTTGCAGGTATGGCAATGGGGGCCGTTTATGTTCTGTGGAAGCCGTGGCTAACAGCCAAAATGCAGCGATCTCAAAATGCCAGATGGAACAATAGATTAGCACAGGAAAGGACAATGCAGGCAGAGGTTGACAGGATACTCGATAAGATCAATAGTCATGGAATTGCCAGTTTAACCAGACAGGAAAAGAAAACCCTGAAACAGGCTTCACAGAGGCAACAACATCAAAGAAAATAAAAAGGCCCGTAACGCTTAAGCATACACGGGCCTGGAGTTTTGACAGAAGTGTTTTTATATCAATCCCAGTTTAGCTCCTCCGATTCACCGATCAGTTCTTTCATGCGTCCGTCAATTGCCTGATCTTTTGATTGGACAAGTTTATTGAGTTCGGCCTGTCGGCTATCGAGTTTTTTCTGGAGATCTTCAAGCCGTTCTTTCAGAGCCTTGTATTTGAATTCTTTTTTCTTAATGATAATATCAAATCTTTTGGCCACGATCTCTTTCAACTCGTCTTTAATCTCATCTTTTTGTTCGTCGTCGGCATTTTGCAACTTTCTTATGAGCGTATCCCTGTTTTGCTTAAGTTCAAGGTCCTCTTTCAGAACTTCCGCATATTCGGGATTCCTCTTCTGAACCTCCATTATCTCACCATATTTTTCTCTGCTCTCAGTAAACTTTTTGATGTATTCGCCAGGGTCCGTTTCTCTCAGTTTAGCAAGTTCATCAGCCACATCTGTATAGTTTTCTTTTAGCCAGTCAACAAATTCATCATGCTTTTTTTGAACCCGGTCTTTCCATCTTGACATTCTGCCGGGCCCTTCACCATTATTACGCTCGGCATGGCCAAAACCTTCACCGGGAGTCTGAGGCTGACCACCGGCTCTTCCGCGTCTCATGGATTCGTTTTGCCCTCCGCGATTCCTGCCAAAGCTCTGGGCCGCTTCTCGGTGCATTTGCTCTTTGAACTTTTCAGGGTCCTGATCCCTTAATTCGCGAAGTTGTTTTGCTTTTTCAGGATTTTCTTGAGCAATCCTTTCCAGCATCTCGTCGGTCATTTGCTGGAAGTCAGGCTGACCAGGTTTGGCTGCATCTTCGTCATCTGCCCATATATTATCTTCCGCTATTGCTATTGAAGGAATTGCCATAACAGATATTATTATCGTCATTAAAACAAATATCGATTTTTTTCTGATCGAAGGTAACATTCCCTATCCTTTCCAAAAATCTCCGTTAATTTCGGTTAATTCCGTCTCAATCTCAAAAAGTGAATCTGACTGATACGTGTCAAACTCGTCAAGCCTAATAGTAAGCATACTATCTTCTATCTGTTCTACTTCTCTGGTCAAAACAGCTATTTCCGTTTGTGAAAACTGCTGCTCATCAAATATATTCCCTGCAAAAGCTTTTCCTTCTTCTGCAATCTGCCCGTCTGGACGCCGGTTGACCATTTTTACTCCGGCGATGGCGATCATCAACACTACAGCTGCAACGGCGAATTTACGAACAAAATTATATCGCCGCCTTTTCTGAGACAGTACGAGTTTGTTTGCTATTGCGCTTTTTATTTTATCTATTGTTTGTAACGAAGGTCGAGGCGCAGTGTTAGCGTCAAGCAAATCCTGAAATGAATTCAAATCATTCTTAAATTCGCTTGATTGGTGCTGATCGTAAAAATCCGACAGCAACTCGTCCAGGTTTTCATTTTTATCATTCATCACTTGCACTCATTAATTCTTTAAGTCTTTTTAATCCTCTGTGTACTTTTGAAAGAACTGTTCCGATCGGTACTTCTCGCAATTCGGCCAGTTCTTTAAAACTAAGTTGACCATAGAATCTCAACGTTATTAACTCAGCAGTATCGTCATCGAGCTTCTTTATCATATCCTCTAATTTATCGGCAATTTCGCCGCCATGAGTAGAATCCTGAGACATTGCTTCTATCCGGACCTGAGATATTTTAGTATCCATCAGCTTTTTGAAGCGATACTTTTGTCTTAAATGGTCACGAAAAATATTAGAGGCAACCGTAAATATCCATTTATTAAAAGAGCCTTCATTGTACGTATTTATTTTCTCAACAAGTTTTAAAAACAACTCTCCAAGCAAATCGTTGCTGAGATTTGTATTGCCGGTAAGTCGATAAAAATATCCGTAGCAACGATCTGCATAGATGTCTACAAGTTCAGAGCAAGCCTGGTTATCGCCTCGCTTACAGCCGGATACAATTTGTTTCAACTTTTCAGCTTCGTTCATACTCGTCCGGTCTCACAAGGTTTAGACGCCTTTTAATTGGTTTTTATTGCATAAAATCAACAAAATGGAGCGTAAAAGCCTTTAGGGCCTATAATAATCGTCCCGGTCCGTCTCGACGTCCTCGTCCTGATCATCGTCTACCTTCCAGTTCTCAGCCTGATCAATGTCATCCATTTCCCTCTGTATGTACTTAAATATCTTATCCTGCATTGGTGACATCTTTTTGTACCATCCCATCATATTGGCATGTGAGACGCACAACAGGTCAAGACGCAAAAGCTGCCATTTAGCGATACATTCAGGACCTTTAATGTTTACAAACGGGTCACATTTAAAGGTTTTTTTGCCATCTTTGGTTATTTCACAAAATTCGCAATCTTTACACTGTATCATATCGGTATCCTCATAATGATTTTCTGTCTTAGAAAAAATCCATAAGGTTTTCTTGCTTTTCGATATATTACCATATAGTATATAGAATTGAAGTAATTTGTGCGGAATGAACGTTATTATTGGAGAATTGAATGGCTAAGCCAAGACGTAGACGTAAAGTCGGAAGCAAGAAAAGACGTGCACGCTGGAAAGTTCGTCATAAAATCAGCTAATGGGCTGTTATATATATTAATTGTAGCAGGGTAAGTTGCCTTTCAGTGATGGAACACTTTACCGTAAGATTTGAGCCAGATGGCACAAGCATATCCATGCATGGGGGTGCTACAATTCTCGAAGCGGCCGAGCAAGCCGGTATAATCCTGGACAATATTTGCGGCGGCAGCGGTACGTGCGGTAAGTGTGCGGTTTTCGTTGAAGGTGTCCGTGAGAAGGTTCTGGCCTGTCAATATCTTATCGACAGTGATCTAACCGTTGTTCTTGAAGTCGGAGCAAAGCTATTTGAGCAAAGGATCCTTCAGAACGGTATCGACAGGCAAATAGAAATAGCTCCAAGTATAGTCGAAGCAAACCCCGATCTTGTAAAAACACCCGGCTGTATTTTTGGTATTGCGGTCGATATCGGAACTTCAACGGTGGTCGCAAAACTGTTAGACATGGTAGATGGTTCATGCAAAGGGCAGGCCGCAGCATCAAATCCGCAGATCCGGTATGGCGATGATGTAATAAGCCGTATAATCTACGCTCAGACCAAGGAAGGACTTGAAAAGCTTAACAAATCAATAATCGACTGCATTAACGAGCTTATCAGTCAACTATGCACGCAAGCTAATATCCGGCGGACGAGTATTTACGAAATAACCGTCGCAGCGAATACGACTATGAATCATATTCTTTTGAAGCTGCCGACCAAACAATTGGGGCAAGCCCCATATCAGGCGTATTCGGTCAAAGCACACGATATAGAAGCAAAACAGGCTGGTATCGACATAAATGCCCAGGGGCGACTGTATTCGATCGAGAACATAGCCGGGTTTGTCGGGGCCGATACGACGGCTGTAGCTGTTGCTGTGGGGATAGATCAGGTCGAGAAGATGACCCTGATCGTGGATATAGGGACCAACGGGGAGATCGTTCTCGGCAATAAAGATGCTCTTTATGCGGCCAGTTGTGCGGCCGGTCCGGCGTTTGAAGGCGCAAGGATCAGTCAGGGCAGCAGGGCGATAGAAGGGGCGATAGAAAGAGTAATAGTCAATGACGAGGATATAGATATTGATGTCATTGGCGGCAGAACGGCAAAAACCATCTGCGGCAGCGGATTGATCGATGCGATTGCGGTTTTGATAGAGCTGGGTCTATTGGACAACACCGGAAAACTAATGTCGGCTGATAAGGCCGGCAACGAACTGCCGGAAAAAATAATTAAAAGACTAATTGACAAGAACGGCCAGCCAGCATTTATTCTTGCTAATAGTGAAAATGGCAGCAAACCTGTAATATTGACTCAGCAGGACATACGCGAAACGCAGCTTGCCAAAGCTGCGATAAGAGCAGGTGTCGTGCTTTTGCAGGAAAAACTTAACATTGCCGACGAGGACCTTGAGCAGGTATTGCTGGCTGGAGCATTTGGGAATTATATTCAACGTGACAGCGCAAAACGTATCGGTCTGTTACCTGACGTAGATGTAAAAAAAATCCACTTTATCGGCAATGCTGCCTGCAGCGGTGCAGAGATGGTACTTGTTAGCAAAAAAGCCAGGAAGCAGGCAAAAGAACTTTCTGAAACGATAGAATATGTAGAACTTGCCAGCAGCGATAAGTTCCAGACAGTTTTCGCGGATTGTCTTATGTTTGACATCAAATGAGGCTAAACGCCGCGGGTCATTCCAAGATAGATTATGTATGAAACGTATATTGCCAGCAGTATTGTGCCATTTAGGCGTGTTATGGCTTTTTTAAGGAAAGCCATAGCAATAAAGACAAGGCTGACACCGATCATCACCCAGTAATCCGTTCCAATAAGGCGAGGGCTTACCTGGAAGGGTTTTATAGCACCTGCAGCACCTATTACCAGTAGAGTATTAAAAACATTGGAACCAACAAGATTGCCTATGGAAATATCATCATGCCCCTTTAAAGCCGCATTAACACAGGTAACAAGCTCAGGAAGCGAAGTCCCTACAGCCATTATAGTAAGACCGATCACAGCATCGCTTAGGCCGACAGCCTTGCCAAGGACAACCGCACCTCGAATTGCAAGGTCAGCACCTAATGCCAAAGCTACAAGGCCAACGAGAACATAAACAACATTAGCACCAAACGATGCCTGTTTTGTTTTAAGGTACTTCTCGGCATGTTCAGAAACAGTGGGATTTGCTTTTGCCTGCTGGAGACCCATATAAACCGTATAAGCAACAAGCCCAACAAACAAAATTAACAGTAAGATACTCTCGTCCCTGCTTAAATATGAATCAATCGCAAGGGCCGGCAAAAGCAGCAGGGCAGAAACGAGCATAACAGGGAGTTCTTTTCGTAAGGCACTGGCACTTACAGCGATCGGGCTGATAATAGCACATATACCTCCAATAAGTGCAAGATTTGCTATGTTCGAACCGTAAACGTTCCCTATCGCGGTATCCCCCAATTCCTTGACAGCTGCCGTAATACTCGCAGCCACTTCCGGGGCAGAAGTACCCATTGCAACAACTGTAAGACCTATTATAAATGGGCTTATGCCGAACTTTTTGGCTACACCTACAGCACCGTCAACAAGGTAATCAGCACCCTTAAGCAGTACTATCAACCCAACAATAAGAAAAATTGTTGCTATAAATGTATTCATTAGGAACCTGACTGTCTTATATCCAAACGGATGGATTATAGCCTAAAATAGGCAATAAGCAAAAAAATAACCCCGCTAAAAACGGGGTTATATGGATTCATTATATGAAATTGTTATATCAGACTTTGCCAACAACAAGACAACAGTTATGTCCGCCAAAACCAAGCGAATTGCTTATCGCAAAATTGATCCGGCCGTCCCTTGCTTCCTTTGGTACATAATCAATCTTAGTGTCACACATCGCATCGACTTTTTCAAGGTTGGCAGTGGGCATAATGACCGAGTTTTTTATAGCCAGTGAGGTTGCTATCAATTCGACGGCTCCTGAGGCACCAAGCAGGTGGCCCAGGCTACCCTTACTGGAACTTACGGCAAATTTATAAGCATGATCGCCAAAAACATCTTTTAAAGCAATGCTTTCAGCAATGTCATTAAGTTCCGTACTGGTACCATGAGCATTAACATAATCGATCTTTTCCGGATCAACTTGAGCATCCTTCAGGGCGATTTTCATTGCTCTACCGGCACCAGAACCATCGGGGATAGGGGCGGTTATATGATAACCATCACCTGTTGCTCCATAGCCCAGGAACTCACAATAAATATTAGCGCCACGTTTTTTTGCGTGCTCGTACTCCTCAAAAACAAGTATGCCCGCACCTTCGGAGAATACGAATCCATCGCGTGTTTCGTCAAACGGTCTTGAAGCCGTCTTGGGACTGTCATTTCTTGTGCTTAAGGACTTAAGCGAGCAAAAAGAAGCCAATCCTACCGGCGTAAGTGCCGCTTCGGAACCGCCTGTGATCATACAATCACTTCTGCCGGTAATGATATTATAGTATGCTTCTCCCATAGCATGGCTTGCCGAAGCACATGCTGTAACAATACACAAATTAGGTCCGCCAAGATTGTAATGTATGGAAATACAGCCACTTGCAGCATTACCCATTAGTTTCGGTACCGTAAAAGGCGAAACTTTTTTTGGTCCTTTACTAAGCAGCCTTTGGTGCTGATCTTCGATCTCCTGCAGTCCACCGATGCCTGAACCCACCATTACGCCGACCCGCTCTCTGTCTTCATTTCCAAAATCGAGCCCGCTGTCTTTCACCGCCTGCGTCGCCGAAGCCATGGCCATCTGGGTAAAACGATCCATACGTTTTCCCTGCCTATGATCGATGTAGTTTTTTATATCAAACCCCTTGACCTCGCCGCCAAACTTAACGGTAAACTCGGAAGTATCGAAAGATTCGATAGGGGAGATACCACTACTGCCTGCACAAACCCCCTCGTACATTTTTTCGGGTGATTCCCCGAGCGCAGTAATGCAACCTAAGCCTGTGATAACAACTCTTCGTTTACTCATAAAATCGTCCGCTGGTTTATTCTTTGTCCTGAATGATCTTTACGATGTAATCGATGGCCGCACCAACAGTCTGAATCTTCTCAGCTTCTTTGTCGGGAATACTCATATCGAACTCATCCTCGAATTCCATCACGAGTTCCACCGTATCCAGAGAATCGGCGTTAAGATCATTAATAAAAGATGTTTCACGGGAAATTTCAGCCTTGTCAACACCCATTTGCTCACTAACAATCTCGATCACTTTTACTTCAATACTTTTTACATCAATATCTGCCACTTGAGAGCCTCCTAAAAAGCCTTAAAAATCAATTCCAATTCTCGTTTTCACGTTCGTTTTTTACCTTTTTTGTCAACTTAGCAGTAGTTTGCGATACTATACCGACAGAAGCGGCATGTTACAAACACATTTTCATTTTTTCTTACATACTCATCCCACCGTCAACGGCTATCACCTGACCGGTAATGTAGCCTGTATCATCACTTGCGAGAAAAGCGATGGCCTTTGCGACGTCCTCAACAGTGCCGAATTTTCTTGCCGGTATGGCCTGTTTTGCCGCATCTTTTACCGCATCCGGCAAAACATCTGTCATTTCGGTCATTATAAAGCCCGGAGCAATACAGTTTGCGGTAATGCCTTTTTTTGCTACTTCCCTTACAATAGATTTTGTCATACCGATAAGTCCCGCCTTACTTGCGGCATAGTTAGTCGAACCGGCCTGCCCCATAACACCTGCTACTGAGCTTAAGCTTATGATCCTGCCAAACTTATTCCTTATCATCGAACGTATCACGATCCTGGTAGCGATAAAAGCCGCCCGAAGATTAACGGCAATTACCTTATCAAAATCGTCATCATCCATCTGCATCATCAACCGATCCCTTGTGATTCCTGCGTTGTTCACAAGTATCGCAACACCGCCATGTTCTTTTTCAAGGTTTTCCAGCGTTTCAGTAAGCTGGTCGGTATTGGTAATATCAACACACTTTGTAATAACATTGTGTCCGGCTTCCTTAACAACATCTTCGAGTTCGGCAAGCTGATCTGCATTAAGGTCGAGGGCGGCAACTTCTCTACCCTGTTTAAGAAGTTCCAGAACCACGGCTCTACCAATGCCGCGGGCGCCGCCGGTAACAACAGCTAATCTTTTTTCCGACATTTACTTACTCCGCTAGAAAATTAACAATTATCCGTAACTAAAGCTTGAAGTTTTTGTATCGATCCCAAGTCGCTTACATTAATTACTTTTGTCTTCCTGTTTATTCTTTTCATTAATCCGGTCAAAACTCTGCCGGGGCCTATCTCATAAAAGTTCTCAACACCTTCTTCAAGCAGTTTTTCCATACACCTTTGCCAAAGCAGTGGTTGGACAAGCTGCTTAACAAGTCCGGTCCTGATATGGTCATCAGAAGTATAGTACTGTGTATCTATGTTCGCAATTACTTTGACGGACAGTTCTTTCGAGATATCGCAGGCATCCAAAGCCTCTTTAAGAGCATCGGCAGCGGGCTGCATCATACTGGTATGGAAAGCACCTGCAACTTTCAGGATAACAGCTTTTATGGCTCCGTATTTTTCGGCAAGTTCTGCGGCTCTGTTGCATGCATCAACATCACCACTTATAACGATCTGGCCCGGGCAGTTAAAATTAACAGCAGTTAAAAGGCTATCACCGGCTGCTTCTTTACAAAGCCGGCTGACCTTGTCTTCATCAAGGCCAAGAATGCTTACCATGCTGCCATTTGAAGCATCTGCGGCAGCCTGCATAAGATTGCCACGTTTTTGCACTAATACAAGGGCATCCTCAAAACTTATAGCACCTGCGGCATACAGGGCAGTATATTCGCCAAGGCTAAGGCCTGCGGTTACATCCGGTGCGATCTCTGATGTTGCAGGTTCAGACCGAAGAATATCGAGGATAGCAGCACTTAATACAAAAATAGCAGGCTGAGATATCGTCGTCGAATTGAGTTTTTCTTCCGGACCTTCAAAGCATATCTGTCTCAGATCGTAACCTACGATCTGGTTTGCTTTCTCAAACAGATGCGCACAGGACGGGTATGTCTGGGCAATGTCCTTACCCATACCGACGCTTTGAGCACCTTGTCCCGGAAATAAAAACGCTGTTTTCATATTAATTTTCTATCCTAAAACTGAATAACATTAGCACCCCATGTCAAACCGCCTCCAAATGCCACGAGCAAGACAATATCTCCCTGCTTAACTTTGCCTTGTTTGCAGCACTCATCTATGGCAATAGGTATGGTTGCTGCAGAGGTGTTTCCGTATTTGTCAATATTGATAAATACTTTCTCCGGCGGCAGTTTAAGCCTTTTACCAACGGACTCTATAATTCTTGCGTTCATTTGGTGAGGTATGAACATCTTGATATCATCTACCGAAAGCTCGCATTTTTCCAGACACTCATCTATTAACTCGACAATCCGCCGAACTGCAAGGTGGTATGTTTCCTTACCCCTGATTGTCATATAAACATCTTTAGGGTCTTTCAGGGGTTTCCCGATTGGGTTTCGCGAACCGTATGCCTTACAGTTGAGAGTTGTCCAGCCTCCGCCATCAGAGGTGCAGCTGCTATACATAATACCTCTGGTTCCTGTTTCCGATCTTTGAATAACTACGGCACCGGCACCATCTCCAAAAAGAATACAGCTGACACGATCCTCATAATCGGTAATTCGCGAAAGCGTCTCTGCCCCGATGATAAGAATGTTATTGTATCTTCCTGATATGATGAAATGCTGTGCAATACTCATAGCATATACGAAACCGCTGCACGCCGCCGCTAAGTCGAAAGCCCATGCGTTTTTGGCACCAATCCAATCCTGAACGAAACAGGCTGTTGAAGGAAACCCCATCTCAGGTGTGATCGTTGCAACAATGATAAGGTCTATCTCTTCCGGCGAAAGCCCGGCGTCTTCTATCGCTTTTTTTGCCGCTTCTGTTGCTATCGTTGCTGTAGTTTCATCGTCAGAAGCGATGTGTCGCTCTCTTATACCGGTTCTGGAAATAATCCATTCATCGCTGGTATCAACGATCTTTGTCAAATCCTCATTGGTCAATATTTTTTTCGGAAGGAATGAACCTGTACCGGTAACATGGGCCTTGTATGGACCAGGGAATGGAATTTTCGGTTTAATCACCATTTGACCTCACAGAAGATTTTGATAAGTAGTCAACAATATGAGCGTTAAGCTTTACTGTGTGAAATTTCTTCGCAGCCATAATCGCATTCTTGATCGTTCTGCTCTTGCTGGAACCATGACAGATAAACGCTTTACCATTTACTCCAAGCAATGGTGCTCCACCATATTCGTGATAATCGTACTTTTTGTATATTTGGGTCATTATGGGTTTAAATCCCATAGCAAGCTTCAGGCTGGCCTGCAATAACTCGTGCTTTATCGCTTTAAAGATCATGTTGACAAGTCCTTCGGTAAGTTTCAGAACAACATTGCCCACAAAACCTTCACATATGGCAACATCACACTGCCCATCGAAAATATCCCTTCCCTCAATGTTTCCAACAAAGTTGAGACCCTGATCAGATTTAATCAGTTCTCTTGCATTTTTTACAAGGATATTCCCCTTTGACTCTTCACCACCTATACTCATGATGCCGACACGCGGCCTTTCGATACCCAGGACATGCCTTGAATACAAGCTTGCCATTACCGAATACTGGTAAAGATTGATAGGTTTACATGCCACATTCGCCCCAACGTCACACATTGTAACCGGCCCACCCAACGTTGGCAAAACGACCGCAATGCCGGGACGAATAACCCCTTCGAGATTTCTCATCCTGAGTTGACAGCCCGCTACACAAGCCCCTGTGTTTCCGGCAGAGATCACCGCGTCAGTTTGATCCTTGGCGGCCATTTTTGCCATGACCGCAATCGAGCTTTTGCGCTTATTTCGCAGAGCTTCAACAGGAGGTTCGTCCATACCGATAATATCCGGTGCGTGGACAATAGAAATCGCGCTTGTACTTCGACCCATGACGGATAATTGAGACTCTATGCAATCCTGAATCCCTATCAGTATCAGTTCGTCATCCTTGTCAAGCAAAGTGATTGCTTCCAATGCCCCTTTTATTATCTCTTCAGGTGCATGGTCGCCACCCATGGCGTCAATAGCAATACGCATTTCTAGCTGGCTTCCTCCTTACCAAGCTTTAACGTAATCTTAGAGTTGACAAAACCGCACTTGTCACAAGCAGCATGCGGCAGCTTTGAGTTGCCACATTTTTTACAAACCGAATAATTTATCGGTGTTAACTTTTTGTGACTCCTTCTGGTACGGGTTCTTGACTTACTTGTTTTCTTTGCAGGCAACATAAACTTATTACTCCAACATAACAACAAAGCCCTGAAACTCCAGGATCAATAACAACCTTTGGCACAGGGCGATATTACCAAAAATGATCAGATTAACCACAATACATCCGGCGATGTTCTATCAAAATTCAAGCTCTGAGTAAAGCAAAATATCTGAAATTGGCCTTATTAGCCAAACTTGCCCCTTTTGTCAAGGCTTTTTTAAGCTCCCTAAAAAGTTTATAATTTTTCAGGTTGAATTTTCTCCGCTAATTATGTATAAGTAGGGGTCTTATTGGTAGGATTGGGATTTTTGACGCGTTTAAAGCTTAAAAAGCTCGTATTTTGGTGTTTTTCGGCTTATTTTTGAGGGATTATGACACGAAAAACCAAAGATGTGGTCTTTTACGAGTTAGTCCGACCAAATCGAGTCAGGACACGGCTTAGTACGAAGCTCAAAAGAGTATTTACAAAAAAACGCGAAAAAAAGGTTTCTAAGCCTTCAAATAATGAGGTTGCGTTTAAACTAAGTAATAAGAGCAAAAGCTCTCGACCGCTTAATTGTGGTCTTCTTAGAGAAGTTCTTTTAAAAAGTAAACTAAAAGGAAGGGTCAAACGCTTTCTTAATCCGTCAAGGTTGATCCCCATGCTGGCAGTCGTACTGGTGGGACTGTTAGTTATCAAGTTCTATCAGCACTATTTTGAGAGCGCCGCTGACCAGCCGGACGCACAAGTGGTTAATAACAGGGCAGATCCGGCAGGGGGCTTCCAGCCGATGCCAGAACAAGGTGGTCTGGATACAAAAAAGGGTGACCAGGAAGTTATGTCCCGTCCCGCAGGGGATCATGTTATAGTAATAATGACATACCGGTTGAGGAAAGATCTTGAGCCGGTAAAGGACTATTTCGCCGACAATGGTATTGCGACAAATATTGAAAAGCAAGGTGATTATTATTGCCTTCTAACCGCCGAAAGGTTTAAAAGTCCAAAGCAAAGAGGCAGCGACGGCTTCTACGCTCTGGAGAAAATAAAAAAAATAGGTGCAAATTATAAGGCTCCGTCAGGTTATGAAACCTTTGGTGCAGAGCCTTTCCAAGATGCATACGGTATGAAGATTTCGAAGGAGAATATTTAGATGTCAATGGATCGTTCGTTAAAAACAACAGGTGCTCTAAGCAGACACCGCAATGTTCTGTCAAGAGCAGAACGTATCGAGCAGCTTAAAAATGAAGATCGCTGGGAAGAAGGTGATCCGGTAATGGGATTGCCCAAGGTTGCTCACCGTAAGAGCCATTCCGGAAGAAAAGCTTCTGAGAAGGAAGAAGTAAAGACTGAAGAAACTGCAGAAGCAACTGGAGCAGAAGTAAAAACCGAATAAAAAGCTCTAAAAAAAGAGTTCGGAGAAAACAAGATGCCGCTTGGGTTTGATAATCAACAATAGCCAAAGCGGCATGTTGCTTGCGCCTTAAAATTATTTAATCGAACCAAAATATGAAAAAAAAACTTGCAGACAGAACTAATCTCATCGATGCTAGCGGAATACGCAAAGTTTTTGCCCTAGCGGCAGATCTTGATGATCCTGTCAATTTTTCCATAGGTCAGCCCGATTTTGATGTTCCTGAAAAGATCAAGCAGGCGGCCATAGAAGCCATAACCGCTGGTACGAACGCTTATTCGCAAACCGCCGGGGACACGGAACTGCTGGAAAAGATCTCATCGGAAATTAAGGCGGAATACGGATGGAACGATCCGGCTGTCATGGTTACAAGTGGTGTCAGCGGTGGCTTATTACTGACATTTTTGACAATGGTAAACCCGGGCGATGAAGTGAT
>JAFGKL010000087.1 GCA_016928585.1 Sedimentisphaerales bacterium | reverse complement strand
TTGACAACCCCACATACAAGGATGTCTGCGCCGACATCACCGGCCACGCCGAGGTCGTCCAGGTAACTTTTGACCCCGATAAGGTCAGCTACGGCCAACTCTTAGACACCTTCTGGAAAATACACAACCCCACAAGCTACCACAGGCAGGGACCCGATGTCGGCAGCCAGTACCGCTCCGCCATCTTCTGTTATGGTGATAAGCAGCTCCGCGCCGCCCTCGATTCCAAAGCCGCCCTGGAAAAAAGCGGCAAGTTCGAAGACTCCATAAAGACGGAGATCAAACCGGCCGCAACCTTTTACCCGGCCGAGGATTACCACCAACGCTATTACCAAAAGCACAAAGGATACGTCTGCCCCACACCCGAGAACTAACACTTGTAGCGCATGCGCCCCTAAATTATAATGCCCCCATGCTTTATTTTTGGATATTCATTTTATTACTTTGCAACGCAATGTTTTGGTTTCTCACCTTCTTTGCGCTCCCCGGCAATTGGCTCATCGTCATCTCAGCATGGGCATTCGAGCTTTGGAGGCCGGAAGCGATATTTTCAACCCCAACCCTTGTTTTCATAACCATCCTCGCACTGTTAGGCGAAATTATAGAATTCATCGGCGGCATGGGCGGAGCAAAAAAAGCCGGTGCCGGCCTCCGAGGAACTTTAGGCGCCCTGTTTGGTGCTATCACAGGAGCGATTTTAGGCACCGTTCTTTTACCGATCCCCATCGTAGGAACATTCGCCGGCGCTTGCATCGGCGCAGGCATAGGAACATGGAGCATGGAACTTACAAGAGAAGACGTTCACCCCGGCCGCGCCGCCAAAATGGGCGTCGGTGCTGGCATCGGGGTCTTAATAGGAACAGGCACCAAAATCGTAATAGGAGCCTTTATCTGCCTTATTGTCGCTTTCGCCGCCTTTGTATAACCTTTATCTCAAAACAACTTACCCCCTTTACAATCTACAACCTCCCGCTCTGCTTAGCCAAAAAACGAATCACAATACTATCACCTTAAAAGGTGTTTGCAGGCATCAAGTATGCTTTTTGCATCCCGGCAGTCCTTCTCGATCTGCTCGGCCAGCACATCTTTGCTCTCAAACCGTTGCTGATGTCTTAATTGCTTAATAAAATCCATCGCCAGGAACTTATCTCCAAGCGGGCCGGGATCTTCGTCAAGCAAATGTGCCTCAATGAGCAATGGGTGATCGCTTATAAAAGTCTTTGCCCGGCCTATACTTATCGCAGCCGCTCTTTTCTGACCGGGTCCGCAGACCTGTTCCATGGTCTCGGCAATGGATACGAACCCTGCATAAACCCCTTCTGCCGGTACAACCTGATTCACCGGCTCGATATTAGCAGTCGGGAACCCGATCTGTTTTCCGATCCCCCTGCCTCCAACTGTTTTTCCAATAAGGCGATACGGCCGACCCATCGCGCTAAGGGCCTGATCTGCTTTTCCATTTTCCAGCAAACATCGGATAAGCGAACTCGAACACACCCCCTGGTATTCGCCGCATTCAATGTCTATCTGCTCCTGCTCGACGATAACAACTTCAAATTTGCCCTTCCCCAGCTCACGCAAAGTGTTTACATCACCGCTTCTGCCGTAACCAAAATTAAAGTCCGGCCCCTCCACAACAACCCTCGGTTTTATGCGAAAAACAAGGAATTTTGAAACAAAATCCGCCGGCGAAAGGTTCAGCAGTTCGTAGCTGTCGGTTATAACTATCAAATGTTCAATGCCGCAATCTTCGAGCAATTGTTTTTTATACGCCGGCGGTGTCAATATCCCCGGTGCTTTTTCAGGATGAAGTATCGCAGCAGGATGCGGCTCAAAAGTCATAGCAGCCGTACCCGCCAAATCGTACTGCTTAACCGCTGTTTTTACCGACTCGATAATTTTTTTATGCCCGAGGTGCAAACCGTCAAAGTTCCCTATAGAAAGCGCAAGGCCCTCCGGAATATTCTCAAGCAAAGCTGAATTGTCATACACTTTCATCATAAATAGAACATTAACCTATAGATATGGATATTTCAAGCTCCATCAGCCACAAATATTATTGTTGATCTCCCCTAAAAACACCCCCTTCCACCATATCCCACAAAAAAAGGACACCCGTATTAAACGGGTGTCCTTCTAAAATTTACTGCTGTCGCAGGAACGCTCTATACAAGCCCCTGATCCAGCATCGAATCAGCAACCTTAACAGGGGTCCTTATAGAGTTTACTGCTATCGCAAAACCGCTCTATACAAGACCCTGATCCAGCATCGAATCAGCTATTTTAACAAAACCAGCTATATTCGCCCCGGCCACCAGATTACCAGGCATGCCGTATTCCTCAGCCGCATCATAACACTGCCTATGTATACTAATCATAATATTGTGAAGTCTTTCATCCACTTCCTCGCGTGTCCATGAAAGTCTTTGCGAGTTCTGCGACATTTCCAGCCCGGAAGTCGCAACGCCACCGGCATTTGCAGCCTTGGCAGGACCGTAGAGGATCTTGTTGGATACGAACTGATCGGCAGCTTCGGGAGTGCTCGGCATATTAGCACCTTCCGAAACAAGAATACATCCGTTCTTCAGGAGTGTCTTTGCATCGTTTTCATCTATTTCGTTCTGGGTTGCACTTGGGAACGCACAATCGCATTTAATACCCCAGGGCCTTTTGCCTTCGAGATATTCTACACCATACTTGTCCGCGTATTCTTTGATACGCCCGCGTTTTACATTTTTCAGTTCCATAACAAAAGCAAGTTTTTCAGCATCAATACCGGCCGGATCATGAATAGTACCGCCTGAGTCAGAAAGCGTTACAGCCTTTGCGCCGAGTTGATTGAGTTTTTCAACAGTGTACTGTGCAACATTTCCGGAACCGGATACTGTACATATCTTGCCCTTAAAGCTGTCGCCGCGGGTTTTCAGCATTTCCTCGGCAAAGTATACACATCCATAACCGGTTGCTTCAGGGCGGATCAGTGAGCCACCCCAATTAAGGGCCTTACCGGTTAATATACCTGTGAACTCATTACGGATACGCTTGTACTGGCCGAACATAAAGCCGATCTCGCGGCCGCCTGTCCCGATGTCACCAGCGGGAACATCCGTATCGGGACCTATATGACGGCAAAGCTCTGTCATAAAGCTCTGGCAGAAACGCATGACTTCATTATCACTTTTGCCCTTGGGGTCAAAATCTGATCCGCCCTTACCGCCGCCCATAGGCAGGGTCGTAAGAGAATTCTTGAAGACCTGTTCGAACCCGAGGAACTTTAGAATGCTCGCACAAACGGTCGGGTGCAACCTAAGGCCACCCTTGTACGGGCCAAGAGCGCTGTTGAATTCAAAACGGAAACCACGATTGACCCGAAAGTTCCCTTTGTCATCCTGCCAGGGAACCCTGAACATGAGTTGTCTTTCGGGCTCAACTATTCTTTCGAGTATGTTGGCCTCGATATATTCAGGATGTTTTTCGAGGACGGGCCCTAAAGAGTCTAAAACTTCTTTGACTGCCTGATGGAATTCTGTCTCGCCAGGATTGCGAGCGAGAACTTTTTCATAAACAGCCTTAATAACGGCATCAGCTTTCATTTGATAACCTCCATTAATAAATTTCTAATCTTATTTTATTGAGATAGCAACAAGCCCCCTGTATCAAGCAGCTTGTGAAATACCTCGACCATTAATTTTACGGCCAATTAAGCCTTGATATTGGCCATAAAAGCGGCAACTTTTTGCCATTAGCTAATAACTAATCTTTTATATCATCCTTGTCAATGCTTTGTTTAGAGCAAGAAACCGGCAAAATTGCCGTTTTAATAGAAATATCGGCAATATATTTTGCAGTTTGCCGGTTATCTGATATAATTCACTTAATAATCAGGATAACGCAATACAAAAAGGTTGAATTGCCATTGGCGGGATTTTAAAAATGCAAAAAAAAATAGATAAAAAAACAGCCATTCTCAATGTTCTTAGGGAACAGGCCGGGCCTATAAGTTCGGCAAAGATCACAGAACTGCTGGCGCTAAGTGGTTACAGTTTAAGCGAGAGAACCGTAAGATTTTACCTTAAAGAATTTGACGAAGCAGGACTTACGGTCGCCAATGGTAAAAAAGGACGAAAGATAACTGAGGCAGGTTTAGCTGAACTTCAATCGGTAAGAATAACCCAAAGACCGGATTATCTATCAGCCAAGATCGATCAGATGATCTACCGTATGAATTTTGACCTTCCAACACGAAGCGGCACAGTGGTTGTTAATACATCCCTTGTAAACCCTCATCAACTTGTCAGTTTTGCTGAGAAGATACATACGGTTTTTGCCAAGCGGTACGGCATGGGAAGGTTGATGACACTGGTCGGACCGGGTGAAACGATAGGAGAAGTAACCATACCAAAAGACAAGGTGGGATTTTGTACCGTTTGTTCCATAACTTTAAATGGCATACTGCTAAAGCACGGTATACCTATGACTTCCCGTTTTGGCGGTCTTTTAAGGCTCAAGAACGGCAAGGCCTTCAGGTTTACAGAAATGATACATTATGACGGAACCAGTATAGATCCGCTTGAAGTCTTTATCCGCAGCGGTATGACGGATTACCACGGTGCGATCCGGGACGGCAACGGGTTGATCGGGGCAAGCTTCAGGGAGATCCCCGGCGAGAGCAGGCAACGTTTGATAAACATAGGTGAAAGGCTCGATGAAATAGGGCTTGGCGCGATCATGGAGCTTGGGCTGCCGGGCGAACCGCTGCTTGAGATACCCGTTTCGCATGGTCGTGTTGGTGCTATCGTTGTCGGCGGATTGAATCCTATTGCTATTCTTGAGGAACGCGAGCACCGTGTTTTTTCACGTGCCCTTTCAGGATTGATAGAATACGACAGGCTCTTCAGTTATGAAGAATTTCCTTCGCAGTTACAAAAATTCCTATAAATCTCTCTCTGCTTGCTACCTGTTATGTATCAATCTATATCGATACCAAAATAATTTTTGGCATTGTTAAAGGATATGTCCTCTACCATTTGTCCCAACATCTTCATGTCCTTAGGCAACAGACCGCCTTCAACATCATTGCCCAGCAGGTTGCATAGAATCCTGCGGAAATACTCGTGCCGCGGATAAGAAAGGAAACTTCTCGAATCCGTAAGCATCCCAACGAACCTGCTCAGCAAGCCAAGATTTGACAAGGCTTTCAATTGTTCTTCCATGCCTTCCTTGTTATCGAGGAACCACCATGCCGATCCGTACTGCATTTTGCCGGGTATTGATCCATCCTGGAAATTACCGGTCATCGATGCCAAGAGCTCATTATCGCGGGGATTAAGATTATAAAGAATTGTTTTCGGCAGCTTGTTGTCAATGTCAAGCTTATCAAGAAATTTTGCCAGAGGTTCGGCTATTTCAAGATCGCCTATAGAGTCAAAGCCCGTATCAGCTCCAAGTGTTCTCATCATCCTAGTATTACTGTTTCTAAGAGCGCCAAGATGTAATTGCTGTGTCCAGCCTTTTTCAGCATCCATAAGCGCAAATTCATACATCATCGCAGAGCTGAATTTTATCTTCTCAGTCGCATCAAGACCTTTGCCAACTCTTATTTTATCAAATATCACTTTGATCTGTTCCTCTGTGTAATCCTCGGCATAAACCGTATTTATTCCATGATCGGAAATTCTGCATCCAACCTGATGAAAATAGTCATGCCTTTTCCTTATGGCTTCTATATATGATGCGTAATTCTTAATATCCACATCAGCAACCGCGGCCAGCCGATCGATCCAGTTATTTAACTCCTCTATATTTGTCGTAGTCATCCCCCTGTCAGGCCGCCATGCAGGAAGAACTTTTATCTCAAAACCGTCTTTTGCGATCTTTTTATGGTGCTCAAGAGAATCTACAGGATCATCTGTTGTACAAACTATTTTGACATTCATCTGCCGCATAATACCACGGGTACTGAACTTCGGCGTGCTTAGCTTTTCATTACAGGTTTCGTAGATATCTTTGGCGGTATCAGGATTCAAAAGCTTTCCTGTTATTCCGAAGGGTTTTTTAAGTTCCATATGTGTCCAATGGTAAAGAGGATTTCTAAGACAATATGGTGCGGTCTTCGCCCACATTTGGAACTTTTCCCAATCGCCTGCATCCCCGGTACAAAACCTTTCATCAACACCGTTGGCTCTCATTGCCCGCCATTTATAATGATCCCCATAGAGCCATATCTGCGTCATATTCTCAAACTGTTTGTCTTCGGCTATTTCCTGAGTTGGCAGATGGCAATGATAATCATAAATGGGCATTTTGGCCGCATGCTCATGATAAAGCTGTTTTGCGGTTTTCGTCTGTAAAAGAAAATCTTCTGTCAAAAAATCCATCTTCGCTTTCTCCTATGAATATTTCCCTGCCAGTTATATAACAGGCGATCATTATATTGATCTTATTTCTTAAATACAGGTATTATATGGCGTTTTAAAATATTCTCAGTTACACACTTCGCCACTACATCTTTATTCTCTTCAAGAACACCGGTAAATTGGCCGCCTAATTCTGCGGCTATTTTATATCCTACGTGCAGAAGCTGCCGCACATTGACATCATATTGGTCACAGCTTTGATCATGACGCAAAACTTTAGCAAATTTTTCATTGGACCACGCTGCCACTTCGTCCGGCAAAGGGAGCTTATCTTTATCAATACTAATTACCGTAGCATAAGGCCCGCACAATTCATCAAATCTATCAAAGGACCTTGCATAAACTGTCTTGGCTATTTCAAAGCCGGTTCCCCCGGCTGAAGCAAGTCCAATCAATTCTTCCAGCCAGGTAGTACCGGCTGTTTTTAAATGAAGCCCAGCATTGAATTTTTTTATAGCCCTGTTAATAGGTTCGTATATGGAGAACTTGTCACTTCCGGAATGAATGCTTAGCTTAAGATTTGCAGGCAATCCAAATTCATTTATGGCAAATCTTATCACTGCCAGGTCATCGTTGAATTCCTTCTCAAACCGTTTGACATCCCCGACATAATCAACCCCCTTATTAAACCTGCCTGTAAATTTAGGCGCTATTGTCTGGGCGGGGATGTTTTCATCAGCTATTGCCGCTAAAATAAAAAGCATATCGATCGGGTTTTGCGGGTGATCGGTTTCATCTATCGACACTTCGGTAATAAAATTATCTTTTCCCTTGGCTTTTTCTATATGTCGATAGATCTTGCCGGCCTCCTTGACAGCCCTTAGATACTTCTGCGCCATTTCCAGTATCTGTTCTTTGGTTATATCAAGTTCCTGCTCAATACCATCAATAGTAAAAACGCCGGCAAATTTGCTGTGTTTATCTATAAAGGCGTCAATGTCTTCCTTATCTGCTGACTTGCCCATAAAATCCGCAACATCAAGCGTGAAAAAATCACTGTATTCGATAAAACCATTTACATTCAAAAGATTTATATGGTCAGCATCGACAAAATAAGCATCTTTCCAGCCTTTAGCCTTAACTGCTTTATCGGCCTGCTTTCGAACATCCGCAGGTGCGGTCCCAATAATACTGTGTTCCCTGAACGATTTGTTCCATACGGGTTCAACACCCATAGAATCGGCCTTCGCCCTTAAGATCGCCTCCAGTTGGGCCTCGGCCTGATGACCAAATCGATCACCAACTCCCATTGAATATTTTCCTAATTTCATTCCGCACCTTTTCTCAACTATAATAACCAAATGCAGTACATTTCAAATAACTTTGTGGCATTACAGTCATAAAACTGTTGCCAAGCCACTCTCTTATGTTATCACGAACGGATATTAATAACAAGGCCTTGTCTGGATTTAGCAACTCCCCGGCTTTGAATTTATCGTCGAGGAGTTCCATCTGCACTTCATCCGTCAATTTGTCGAATTTGGCTAACCCCATCCCCCTTGCTCACAACAGCCATGACAAGCTAAAACTCAAGAAAACAGTTTTTCAGTAAGTTCGTTTTCCGGTATCCACATTTGAGCAACCAGGTAATTTGGTAAAAAATGACGGACTTTGCCATCTGATCTTTAAGCAGAAAAAATAAGGCCGGGAGCATTATGTTCCCGGCCCATCTTTTCCCTTTCATAATTTTAATCTGCAAATCTAATCACTATAAATCACTGTTTTTGGCCGTATTAAAATCCATACACCACCCGCAACTGATCCTGGGTTGGAAGTTTGCTGTACTGTTCTCCTCGAGGACCGATATAGCCCGGGCCGTTCCTCGAAAGCCTTACTGGAATCTTGGAACAATTACTATTTGTTACCCAGACAACGGTGGTGTTCTGTTCTGCCCTGAGGGCTTCTATATTGGCATTGGTTTCAGCGATAGTTTTCTTTTTATCGCTTTCATTGCCAAATATATAACCGGCACCGGCGCCAACCGCAGCTCCGATCAATGTTGATTCCGTATCCCTGCCTGCCAACTGTCCAATTCCGGCACCTGCCAATGTACCGATCACAGAGCCAGTTTGTGCTCCATTCTCGC
Organism: Sedimentisphaerales bacterium; assembly: GCA_016928585.1. GTDB lineage: Bacteria > Planctomycetota > Phycisphaerae > Sedimentisphaerales > Anaerohalosphaeraceae > JAFGKL01. Next base: position 27,051 of record JAFGKL010000087.1, on the reverse strand, counting down.
AACCCGTAATGAATAAGCCAAAGCCTATCGCTGTTACCAATAATATAATTGTTAATTGTTTAGTCATTTTACACCTCCATCTGATCTTAAAGTGTTAATAAATTATTTATTAAGTTTTTAACAAAGTTCCGTATATTAAAAACTTCTTTTGCTATTGGCAGTACTCAGCCGGAACGAGATTACACTCCAGCCAGCCTGCACTGATAACAGCAAAATCAGTCAAGTCTACTTTACAGTCACCATTAACATCGCCCTGGGGTGCGGAAGTACACTCGGCAATTTCCGGGCCGCTTAGTATTACAGCATAGATGTTCCAGACACCGTCGCGATTATCCTGGAACACAACAGTATTGTTATATATGGCCGGGTTTATCTGGTCGTAAGCATTGTCCGTTATCAGGAATTCCTGCCCGGTAGTCAGGTTGTATCCGAAGATATCCCAATCGCCGAAATAATCGTCCTGCCATACAACAATATGGCCGTCTATATCGGGATTCGTCTGGGACGAGGTTTCCATGGATATGGTAAACTCTATGGGTCTTTTCGGTTCGTATATTTCGGCTCCGATGATATCCGAATCACCAAAAAAATTGTCGTCCCAGATAACTTTAGTGCCATACACAACGGGCGTTTTTTGATCCAGTTCGAAACCGGAAATAAGATGCGTCTGCATATTGTTCAGATCGAAAATATCTGTCATATAAACATCGGAATCACCTGCGGACATATCCTGCCAGACAACCATATTTTCATAAACATTTGGGGCAAGCTGATCCTCCAGGAACGGCGTTACGGAATATTCCAGGGGGTTGACCGGATCGGTAATATCAGACAAATAAATATCCCAGTCGCCAAAAGAGTTATCCTGCCATACTACGCTATTGTTGTAAACAGCCGGTAAGGTCTGGTCCATTTCATAATTTGCCACTGCAAAAATAGAAGCAAGATCATTGAGGTCAACACCATATATGTCGTTATCCGTTTCCACGAAGTCCTGCCAAACAACGATGTCTCCATGAATGGCCGGGACGGTCTGGTCGTTCTCAAACTCGGCTATTCCGAAAACCGATGGTGCCTGCGGATCAGTTATGTCTGCGCCGTAAATGTCCCAATCACTTGAAACAAACTGTTCGAAAACAACCGTATTGCCGTAGATGTCCGGGTTTTGCTGATCGCTTGATGAAGGACTTACAGCAAACTCATAGTAATCGCCGGCCCATGCCGTTGAATAGGACTGCATTATCAGCAGCAATTCAATGGCATATATTATAATGACATAGATTGTAAGTTTTCTTTTAGCCATTTGTTTTTTCTCCTTCATTACTCGGCCGATCTTTCTGCAGCTTCGGCTTTGATCCGCTCCAAAAGATTGAGCAGTTTTGCAGCGGCGGGTATATTTTCGTCAGCAGTTAAAGCCTGGCGAAGCGGACCTTCGGCTTCTTCGATCTTACCGATACCCAAAAGCTGATAACCCAGAACAAGTTGATAGTTGGTATCGAAACTGAAAACCCGTGCCCTCTCGGCAAGCTGATCGATCTGCCCAAATAAAACTTCGTCCTCAGAGTAGAGCCCGCGAGGATAAAAGACGCCCTCTTTTTCCGTTGTTGCATTCTCCATAGCATCACGAAGGGCCTGTGCAGCATCTGTATATCTTTCGCCGGCAAAAAGTGCCTGTGCATAAGCAAACGGAAGTATCATATCATCAGGGGCATACTCCATCGCTGCAATCAGCTTATCGGCAGCCAGGTCATAATTAGCCCCTTCAAAGGCCGTTACCGCCTCGTCAAATAAGTTGTCAGCCGGGGTTTCAGCGGCAGGTTCTTCGGCTGCTTCGGCTGCAAGTCTTTCACGAACATCGGCAAAGGTATTTTCATCAACTCCGGATACCTGGTTATTGGCATACCCGGCCTGCGAGTATCCGGTCGAGTAGTAATTGTACGTATAGTAGTTATATGTATCGCCGGTTACTTCGCGTGCGATAGGATAGTAGCCATACCATTCGTACGGATGGCAGCCGTACCAGTAATATCGAACATATCTGTAACTCGGCCAATATCCGCCCAGACTCACGAAGATATATTTACGGTGATAATAGGGATATACGTAGCTGAATGTGAACCTCGGTCCCCAACTGTAATATACGGGATAGTAATACCTCGGCCAGATTATCCTGTATTGAATTCTGTCATAGATGTCCCTGTATATATGTGCATGGCGACGGCCGTACCCTGTCGTATGATAATAATCTTCATAAACCACTCTTGAATAGTTGTTTGTCCTGCTGTGATGTTCAGCACCCGACCGGATCCGGGGAGAATGTACAGAAGAAAGCGATCTGCTATTTAACCTTGTCCTGTCGGCAATATCTCCTAAAACTCGATCGGTCCTGCTTCTGGCTGCAGATGTTCTTTGTTCGCCAATCCTCGTCTGCAACGACCTGGAACCGACTGAAGTTCTATCTGTAATCCGGTCCTGTCTGAGCTTACTTTTTCTGCCGGTGTCTGTAAGCCTGGTGGATGTTCTATTCGAACCTATACGAGTGGCCACTGTTTGTTTTGAACTGGTTCTTCCGATCAAACTTGAAGATTTGGTTATAGTAGACGCAGTGGTCTTTGCCGAAGGCTGACTCTTTTTTACCAAAGTCCGGGAGGTTGGTGCTGCGATCCTGGTCGCAACATTAGATGTTCTATTGCTGCTTGCTTTGGCAGTACGGGCTGTACTCGCAGGTCTTACAGCAGATGCAGCAGTTCCTGTTGAAGTAGTCCTTCTGGTTGGTACAGCCGAAACCTTTACCGGAGAAGTTTGTCTGCCGGCTGTAGTCGCCCTTGATGTAGTTGTCCTTGCAGTAACAGTCCTTGGTGAGGATGACCTTGTAACAGTGGTCCTCGGCGCAGTCGCCCTTGCAGTTGATCTGGATGCTCTGTTTACGGTTCTGGCAGAGGATACCGATCTTGTTGCGGTCGCTGCCGGGCGAGATTGCCTTGCCGTCGCGCTCGGTACGGTTGGTGTGGCCGCCCTTGGTGCGGCTGCTTTTGACACAGATTGTCTTGCAGTAGTGGCAGGTCTCGACGCAGCAGCAGCTGGTGCAGTTGCCCTCGGCGCAGCACTTTTACCAGCAGATGCTTGTCTTTGTCTGCCGGCAGCATACAAAGGCGAAATGAATACAACCAGGGCTACTAAAGAGATTGCCAGTCGTCTATTAATTTTATACTTTGATACTAACATAATGAACCTCCATTCTGTTCTTCCGGATCTGTCATGCTGTAAAACTGGGATGGTCAACGATCGGTTATATAAGATTTGGATCACTATTTGTTGCCAATGAGCTATCTGATCTCTCTAATTAAAATATACGCCCAAAAGGCCCAAAGGTCAAGTTTTTTTTGCAATTTTGTCTATTTTTATTTACATATATTTGTCTGGTATTATAAACACAAGCTATTAAAAGACTTAAAGCATGTTTTTATGTGACCCTGCAAATCATTTTGACAAATTAGCTTGCCATTTTTTGCACATAGGCTTATAATTTAAGAAGTTCATGTTTTATTTAGCCGATATTGAGGGTAGTTTGGGATAGGAGACAGGATGGCCCAGAAAGCCAGAAATCCTTTAGCCCAGGGGCTGGGATTGGCATTTCAAAACTTAAGAGACAAAATGGGAGGCGTTTCCTCGTCAGAAATAGCCTCTTCTCTTGGTCTTGCCGCATCCCATTACAGAATGATTGAGGCCGGCTCTGCCATTCTCCAGCCGGCAAGGGCAATTAAGGTCGTTCAGACATTTGAGGTCATCGAGTTTGTTCCTTTATGCCAGGTATTGGTCGCAATACAAATACTCGACTCGGTCAAACAATCGATCGACGACATGCGAACCATGGCAGATCTTATCGTAGAAGCAAACCCGGCCCTGTCTCGTGTGATGAGCAGGCTTGAAAATGTCTGGGACATACTCGGAACGGCAGAATCGAGTTTTGTTTCGCGTCAAATATTATCCGAAGGTATAGTCAAGGAACTTGAAGCATTCCTCACAACCGAACCTGTAGCGCTAAGTGCCGACCAGATCGACAATTTCATGACACCCACCTTCGAAAATCCTATATCCGGCCAGCTTTACAGTAAGATCGGCAACATTCTCCAGGGTGTGGCCCCCTTCTACCTCGATATTATTTTACAACTGGTTGACAACCTTAAAGGGATAACGCCGCGTGTAACCCCGGAGGAACTTGCCGTCTGGGAGGCCAAACACAAAAGCAGGATCTCACATATAATCGGGATCGTTCGCAGACCTGAGATAATTATGGATGTCGATACCTTCGATTATAGTTTTCTCTGGCAGGAGAACTTCAGGAAGATGCTGATAATCCATTCTGAAGGGCCGGGCAGCAAGAAAAAAACAACACATCAAATGATCTCGGACTGCCTGAAAAAACGATATGAATCCGAGCGTATAAAATACACCCGGGAACTTGAGTCATTCGATATAATACTGAACAAAAAACTGGTTATAGAGCCCGGCAGGTTCAAACCGGACGAAATAGATAACATGCTGCGATTCAGAGATATGGAAATGAATAATCTATGGGCATATATCCTGGATAACGGATATGTAGTGCTGTTCGTAGACAATGCCGTCGTCGGCTCAGAAGCAACCAATATTTATGGAACAAGTCTAACTTATGAAGAAACATGCCAGAAACTGGTAACTATCAAGGAAATGTGTGATGAGATCGGATTCCGACTTTGAAAAATTGAATATGCCTTCAGTCAGTATCGTAACGACTACACCGAAGATCTCTAACGAGAAACTTTTCTCGTATAAGAAATGCTATATTGGCATCAGTCTCGACAACCCGGGTTTTTATGGGAAATCCCTGCAGGCTTTATTGCTTTGGGGATTGGGGAACTTCGAACGGGTACTGGTCGTTGCCGGTGATTATCTAAGACGCTATAACGAGCAGATATTTAGCGGCCTAAGCCCTGATGAAGCAGGAAAAGCGTCACATGAATTTGGCGATCTTTTTTTTGAAAAGACAGATAAGTTCTTCAGTCAGATACCAAGCGAGCGCCTTGGGCTGACTCGGTGGCAGCCATGCTTAAACAGCAATGAATATAAGGGTGCAAAGGAAATACTGGACGGGCTTTTTGATTCGGATGAATCGTTCAGAGCCGCCGTGCTAAAGGATGCGGTTTCTTTCATTGAGCGGCAGAAGAAAAGGAATCTTAAACTTGCGGTTTCTCAGGAAGAAGCCGTAGAGTTGTCGCGCAGGTATCTGCTGGAAGAGATAGCCGTCTTTAGTGCACTTAGTGAGCAGGGCTGGAAGGTGGAATTGTATCCGGGTCCCGAACTATGCGTACTAACAGAAATGTCCAAAAATAATTATCCGAACATCCCCGGCGGACTTAAAGAACGTATTAACGTCGAACTGAAAATCCATCAAAGCAAGGCTAAGCGATCATGACAATAATAATTGCTCTGTTATTTGCATTTGCTGTTTATCTTTCAGTAGGATTCTTCTTCGGCCGCAACACTAAAAAGATCTCCGACATGCTCCCTATGGGCTTAAGTAACCAGGCAAGGGTGGATAACCCCCGCGAATTCTCATCGAGTACGGTAGCGACAACAATATCGTTGGCCACTGTAATAATGGCCTTCTTTGAACTTGCGCAGCGTCTTGGCGTTTGGCTTTTCTGGACGGTGATCACGACCTCCGCCGGCCTGCTGCTTGTAAGATTGTTTGCAGGCAAGATATGGGAGAAGATAAATAATTATGACCATCGGCCGACACTGCACGAATTTTTAGGGACGGAATTTAATTCCAGAACGCTCCAATATGTAGGCGCTGCCTGCACAAGCCTTGGGTTTCTCCTTGCCTTCGCAGTTGAACTTACGGTCGGGTCGAAATTTTTTGCCGGACTCGTTCCGGGTATCCCTACGCCACTGGTTATAATCGCTTTGTCGGCAGTAGCGTTCACCTATACGGCTTCGGGTGGATTTCGTGCCGTGATCGTAACGGACAGGCTTCAGATGATCTCTATTTGGCTGTTGCTGCTGGCACTGCCTGCGTTCTATATATACTATGTTGTTAGTCACGGCGGCTGGTCGGAAAACATCATAAAGATACCGTCGGGATTATTAAACTTTTCGTATAAAGACGGCCTGCCTGCTTTTCTGCTTGGCATATTCGTGATAAACGTTCCGACTTTTATTTCCGATATGAGTATATGGCAGCGAATAGCCGGCTCACAAAAAGGGCGAACCGTAACGGGCGGCCTGTGGAACAGCGTGTTCAGCTCGGCTGCAACGTGGGGATTGTTCGCTTTGCTTGCCTGTTTTGCGTTTATGATAATAACGCCGGATCAGGACGTTAATCCTTTGGTGGCGGTGTTACAAGTAGTGCGAGGCTCCGGCGGCGCTGTTTCCACCATGGTATTGTTCTTTGCTATTCTTGGATTGTACGGCGCAATGCTCTCAACTGCTTCGACCCAGCTTATAGCGGTTTCGCACACGCTTTATGAAGATATTTTTTCGCATATAACAAAGTTATCGCTTAAGGAACGTGTCGAATCCAAAAAGCAGCTTTTGATCTCACGCTTGATACTCGTCCTTGCAGCGGCAGCCTCAACCTTGATCGTGCAATTGTTATCATATGCCGGCTTTTCAATCGCAGACATGGTCTTTGCGATATATGGAGCCCAGCTTGGTCTTTGTCCGCTTGTGATCGCAGCCCTTACCCTTAAACGCGATACACTCAAACGCATGTCCGTCTGGGCGGTTACGGCCGTATCGATGGGATTTGTTACCGGCTGGTCCAGCGCGGTTTACGGAAGGTTCACGGGTAATACCAGCCTTGTGTTCTTATCGCCTGTCCTTAGCCTTCTCGTATCTTCGATCCTGTTCGAAGTTGGTTTTTTAGCCAGTAAAACAAAAAGATCGTCTTAATATGGATCTTGCCATGATAAGAACCATAATCAAAGCAAAACGCAACGGCCTGCTGAAGCTTGTTCCTGCTTCAGAACCGACCCGTCTGGATTGCCTTGCCGACAAATGCGCAAAGTGCTGCAAAACCATAGGCGTGCCCGTAGTAACAATAGCCGAATCACAAAAAATAGACGGTAACGCGATAGTCAGAACCAGGCATGGTATGTTTATCCGGGCCGAAAAAAGTGTGTGTTGTTTGCTGAAAAATAATCTTTGTTCTATCTATGCTGACAGGCCAAAGGGCTGCCGCGAATACCCGTGGTATAATGTTCAGGGCCGGCTCTACTATGATAAGGGATGCCCCGGCATAAAGCATGATGTTGATGAACGGCCAAAGGTAGATAACATCCAGCCATTCGAGAATTTTTTCCCTCTCACATCAAAGCCGATATTATGGCTGATAAAAAAGCTCTGTATCCGGCAGATTGACTGCCGATTCTAGACAACCACAATAAGGAAATAAACTATTGTAACATTGTCGGCCTTGGGTATAATAACATATGGAAGGTCTGTTAAGGGAGAAAAGGAGTTAGGATGCAGATCAATATCTATGCCGCATGGGTTGGGATATTCCTTGGCTGTATCGCAGGTGCCGCTACAGGTCTATTCTTTCACAACGAACAATGGCTTGGCGGTTACACATCCTGGCAAAGACGAATGATCCGCCTTGGACACATTTCATTTTTTGGCATTGCGTTCATTAATTTATCTTTTGCTTTGACCGCAAATACCCTGCAGATACAGCAGGGACTGACGATCCCTTCGACTTTATTTGTCATCGGTGCTGTTGCAATGCCCCTGGTCTGCTATCTCTCCGCCACAAAAAAGATCTTCCGAAATCTTTTCTTTATACCGGCAATGTCGGTGATAATCGGAGTTATATTTTTTCTTTTAAGGATATTCGCAAAATGAATATAGCATTAATAGCAATGAGCGGAATACGCGTCTGTGATACGGAACTCCTTCAAATGGGCTTAACCCTTCCCGGCTTTGTAGAGCGCAGTAAGACAATAGCTTCCCTTCCGTCTCTCGGTTTGCTTACACTGGCAGCACTGACACCTAAACAGCACAAGGTCAGTTATATTGAGGTTCCCGATATAAAAGAACTGTCTTCGTTGCCGGATGGTTTCGATCTCGTTGCCATTTCAAGCTACAGTGCTCAGATATCGGAAGCGTACGAACTGGCGGCCCGTTACAAAAAAATGAATATACCGGTCGTGATCGGCGGACCGCATGTAACCGCGCTGCCGCAGGAGGCTGCCGAATATTGCGATGCCGTGGTTATAGGAGAAGGAGAGTTGTACTGGCAGCAGGTATTGAATGACTGTCAGCAGGGAACTATGTCAAAATTCTACGGCTTAGATAAAAAGTCTTTCGATATGAACAATTCACCTGTACCTGACTTTGGTCTGCTCGATATTTCGAAGTACAACCGCCTTACTGTCCAAACAAGCAGGGGTTGCCCTCATAAATGTGAGTTTTGTGCCAGTTCGATCATTCTTTCCGAAAATTATAAGCAAAAGCCTATAGAAAACGTTATCGCTGAGATCGATGCTATCCTTGATATATGGCAGCACCCGTTCATTGAATTCGCCGACGACAATACTTTTGTAAATCATTCCTATTGGAGACAGTTACTTGGTCATTTAAAAGGCAAAAAACTAAAGTGGTTTGCCGAAACGGACCTATCCGTAAGCGAAGACGATCAGTTGCTTGAGTTAATGGAACAAACCGGTTGTAGTCAGGTCCTGATAGGCCTGGAAAGTCCCGAACAGCCGTCGTTGCAGGGTCTTGAGCTGAGGAATAACTGGAAATTTAAGAAGTTCCCAAAATATGCTGACGCAATCAGGAATATTCAATCTCACGGGATTACCGTTAACGGTTGTTTTGTAATTGGTCTTGACGGCCACACCACTGATATATTCGATAGAGTATTTGAATTCGTAAAGCAATGCCGGCTTTATGAAGTCCAGGTCACGATCCTTACTCCGTTCCCCGGCACGCCTCTTTATGACAGATTGCTTGCAGAAAACAGACTGATCGAGCCAAACGCATGGCAAAAGTGTACACTGTTTGATGTGAATTTCATACCAACGAATATGACGCCGGAACAGTTAGCCGACGGTTTCAAAAAACTCGTTGCAAAATTATATAACGATGAATTTACAAAATGGCGAAGGAACAGTTTCAAGGAAATTATTCGCGAAGAACATAATAAGAAAGGAGCATAATCATGAAAGCAAAACCTCTCATCAGATCGCTTTTTGGATTGGCTGCTGTTTATGACGGGGCGTTAGGCATTATTTTTCTGTTTTTCGCCAAAGCAGCTTTCCAGCGATTTGAAATAACATTACCTAATCATTTTGGATATATTCATTTTCCTGCAGCCTTGCTCATAGTATACGGCATAATGTACGCAGCGATAGCAATGGATCCAGACAAAAACATAAATCTCATTCCTTATGGCATCCTGCTTAAGGTTTCATATTGCGGTGTAATCCTGTTTCATACTTTAACAGGCAGCATACCCTGGATATGGCAGCCTTTCGCTGTGTTTGACTTTATCTTTCTTGTGCTGTTTGTTATTTCTTATGTATATCTATTGCGATCGCCGCAGGACGGTAAATAAGTTTTGAAAGGAGCAAAAAATGGAAGACCTTTACAACTCAGAAACCGGCTGTTGTCCCCGCTTTGACCCTGCTCCGTGGGACGAGACCGAACACGTCTGGCAGAATAAGAAATTCGTCAAAGATAATGTCCGTGCTTTTATGCACATTCCGATAGGTTTTGGAAAGGTTGTTGTAAGGAACATGGAGAAAATTCAAAGTTCCGATGCTGCCACAGAACAACCGCCAGTTTTCCTGTGCGACGAGTGTTCACTGTGGAAGACAAGTCTGTTTATCGAAACCTCGAAGGACGTGCCGGACAGCGAAATGGTTCTCATATCCGGAACTTTTTTGACAAAAGTGTTCGAGGGCCCATACAAAGATGCCCCCAAATGGTACAAACAGATGAACCAATTCGTACAGTCAAAGGGCAAACAGCCGCAGAAGATCTATACCTACTACACAACCTGTCCGAAATGCGCAAAAGCATACGGAAAAAATTACACGGTTATGGTGGCAAAGGTATAACAACAGCGTATTAAAAGTCCGCTCCGACAGACGTTTTAAGATTGAATTATATACACTAATTCCCCGGAGCCGGAGCTATCCCTGTAATTTCCATCCAGTCGATGTTCGGCAGTCCGTCTGAAGTTTCAGCCACAAGCCTGATCTGGTTATAGCCCTCATCAAGACTGACAGTAACCACCTGCGAGACATCCCATGTAGTCCAACTGCCCGTCTGGGCAAAATCAATGCCGGTTACCTGCGTTGTGCCGTTAACACTGACGGCTCCCGGCCGCATCGTCGAGCTGCCGTTGGCATATCGCCATTGAAGATCGAACTCACCGGCAAGCGGGACATTAACCGCCCACTCGATATAATTACCGACAGCGTTATAGGTATTGGCAAATCCGTCGCCGGTATAGCCGGCGTTGTTATTATCAATGGTGCCGATAACGGTAACATAGCCCGGCTCGTTTTCCTGTATCTGTAGTGTCAGAATTTCCAGAGCAGTGCCGCTGAGCCAGTACTTTGCAAAGATAGCAAGGTCTGCTATATTCACAATGCAGTCACCATTTATATCAACATCCAGCTCAAGCCCGCAGTTTTCATCTAACCAGTAACCTGAAAATTCAATTAAGTCACCGATATTGACATAGTTGTTGCCCGTCAATTCACCAACCATGCGCGGAGCCCACGGTACAAGGTAGTCACCTTCGATAATCTGCTGGGTAATGCTTGCTCCCTGCCATGCCACGGCGTAGTGATCGTCGCCGGTGCCGTCCTTATGCAGCATCTCGACATAATATTTTCTTCCCGCAACCAGATGGATAAGAGCGGATTGCTGTTCGGTGTACTTGTCCCACTCAAGCGGATCGGTAGCCGCCGATACAGAAGCTATCAGCACGACCTGGTCCTCGGTTGCATCGTTGCTTAGCCACAACTCAGCAGTTTCATCGGCAGCAAGCCAGAATGTATAGTCACCGTCCTCCTGCGGTATCAGGTAGGCCCGCAGGCGCGTTCCAAAATCATCGCCCGAATTGGCCGGCCCTTCAAACCGCGTCAGATAACCCTGTGACGAAGGCGTATCGGGATAGTTCGCATTAGATGTAAGATCGCTGACAAGGCCGCCGCTTATGCCGGTCCATATTTCTCGAAAGATCGCATCAGGATCGGGTGGTGTACCGTTAACCAGTATGATATCAGGCGTCGGCGCCGCGCCCATGCCGTCACCCAGGAAAAAGCCCGTATGCGGCGGCTGATTATAAGCAACGTTCTGCCAGGCTATGCTCAGGCGATACTGAGGATCGTGCATAAGTGTATAAAACCGATGAGTAGTCGGGATAGTCGTCGTAAAGATAAGCAGTTTTGTATTGTCATAGTGCCGCCAAATAACTTCCTCTCGCCAGTCACCCAGCATATCGGCCTGCAGACATGGGTTGGCTTTGGTTCCGTTGATAGCATCTGCCCCAAAGTTGTATGCGGTCAACAGCCGTTCACTGCCGCCGTTGCCGGAGTTGTATTCAGGGTGCCATTTGTCGATCTTTTCCGCATCAAGCAGTTCCCGTGTCAGGTCGGCATCCCACCATATAACAAAATTTGTTGACGGCGGACTTGTACTTGTTATCACTGTGCCGGAGCAGCTTCGCAGACCGCCAAAGCCCCAGCATTCGAATCCGGGATAGCCTGCGTCGATGTCCGCCGAAACACCTCGGCCAACATCGCCGTCGGCACTCATCCAAAGAACTTCGCCGGTCCAGGCATCTCTAAAGGAAGAGCCCGGCCCTGATCCTTCATGTATCGTAAAAACTTCCAGCCCCGGCCGGCTCGGATCAAGGTCAGACAAATGCATCGCGTCTCCATGTCCCAACCCAGTGGAATACAGCCCCGTTCCGTCATCATCTATCGCACAGGCGCCGTACATGATCTCGTCTTTGCCGTCGCCGTCCACATCACCAACGCTTAGATTGTGGTTCCCCTGTCCCGCATAAGATGGATAGCCGTTATCGCTGTCAAAGACCCAACGCTGTGTAAGTTCAACACCATCAAAATCCCAAGCCGCCAGAACGGTGCGGGTATAGTAGCCCCTGCACATCACGATGCTTGGCGACTGCCCGTCAAGGTATGCAATGCATGCAAGAAAACGGTCAACACGATTGCCGTAACTATCGCCCCAGTCGCTTACAGTACCCCTTGGCACAAAATAATTGACCGTGTCGAGTGCTTCGCCTGTCAGCCCGTCAAAGACCGTGAAATATTCCGGACCCGACAAAATATAGCCGCTTGAATTCCGATAATCCGCAGAGGCATTACCGATCACGGTTCCGAGACCGTCGGTCGTTCCGTCGGCGGTTTTGCAGGCGACTTCCGCCCTGCCGTCGTTGTCAAAATCATATACCATAAACTGTGTATAATGGGCGCCAGCTCGGATATTGATGCCAAGGTCGATCCTCCACAGGAACGTACCGTCAATTTCATAGGCATCAAGATACACATTGCCCGTGTATCCAGATTGTGAATTGTCCTTGGCGTTGGACGGGTCCCACTTTAAAATGATCTCGTACTGTCCGTCGCCGTCAACATCTCCAAGACTGCAATCATTAGGGCTGTATGTATAGGCAACGCTGTCGGGAGTTGTTCCGCCGGCAGGAACTACAAGCGGGACCGTGTGATACTGCTCGCTCCATACACCGACAGGCTCGGAGAGTTCTTGTTCAACACCGCCTATTACCGCCGCTACACTGTAGGTACTGGCTGTGCTGCCATTGGTGTCAGTATAGTTAGTCGAGCCTGTGATCGGGGATGAATTGATTTTTACCGCCCCGCGATATACATTGTAGGCAACCGTATCCGGCTCAGTACCGAACATGCGCCAGCCGACATAAACCTGACTTCCGCCAAGATGAACCGCTACAACACCACGATCCAGATTCTCCATATACCGTGCTGCATTAACATTATATGAAGCTAAACTTAATACAAAGGCTGCAACAACAGCCATAAAGTTATAATGTTTTTTCATTCGAATTTAATCCCTTGAAATCAAAATAAAAATATCCTTAACACCCTCATTACATATACAGCAATTATACCATATTTTGCCTGTTTTTTCTTTATATATGGCCTTTGCAGCGAAAATCCTTCACGATCTTATGACCCGTCACTAAAAAGGACCTTCAATGTTCATTAAAATTCGACTTTTTGACAGACCCAAACCGCAAACAAATAAAGCAAAATAGAAGAAAACTATATTTTGACATTAGTTTTAACAGTTACAAAGAGGCTTAACGACAGCCTATAATCCACTTGACAAACATGTATGGCATCCGCTACAATACCTAACACATTCAGGTTTTGTTCTTTTCTGTTTCTAAATAAAATTCACATGTTTAAGGAGGTGTGTTATGAGAAGACTCTCAAAAAACCAAATTATTGCTGCGGGGATAGTATGTTTATTATTGGCGGTTTGGCCGCAAGCCGTGCTGGCTCAGGGCGGTGATGACTGCTCCACTGCTACGGTTATAAGTGCGCTTCCGTACACAGACACGGGAGATACCACCGGACAAACTGATGACTACGACGAGATATGTCCCTATGACGCACCGGGTTCACCTGACGTAGTTTATTCATATACTCCGGCTTCAAATATTACGGTAGATATCGACCTGTGCAACTCAGCATATGATACAAAGCTATATGTATATGAAAGTACTTGTGGTGCTTACCAGTCCGGCAGCCAAATTGCATGTAACGATGACGACTGCGGAAGTGACGGCTTCAAGTCACAGTTGAATTCTGTCACTCTTACAGGCGGCAATACCTATTATATCATCGTTGACGGCTTTGGCGAAAGCGCCGGTACATATGAAATAAATGTCACCGAGAGGATCGTGTTGCCCGGCGATGTCTGCAGCTCAGCCATAGAGATTACATCGCTTCCTTATACAGATACGGGAACTACAGTCAGCATGAACGATGATTATTATGAAATATGCTACGCCAGTGCAGCCGGTGCTCCTGATGTAGTTTATTCGTATACCCCTTCTTATTCCGCTGCTGTCAGAATAGAACTGTGCAATTCATCATATGATACAAAAGTCTATGTTTACGAAGACACGTGCGGTGAAGTTCTGTCAGGAACTCAAATTGCCTGCAACGATGATGCCTGTGGTACGGACGGTTCTCGATCTCGAATTGATTATGTTGTTTTCAATCTCGGCAGTACATATTATATCGTCGTTGATGGCTATGGCAATTATGCTGGCGATTATGAATTGACTGTCAGCCTGACAGGTGCTATTACAGGTGCTTGTTGCGATGACACAACAGGTACCTGCACAAACAATGTTGAACAGTCTTCATGTACAGGACGTTTTACTCCAAACACAACTTGCGCTGAACTCGTCCCACCTTGTGGGGATCACGCCGGGGAAGACTGTGCTAACGCTACAGTAATTCCTTCTCTGCCTTACAGTACGGTAGGTGTCACAACCGGGGCTAATAATGACTACTATGAATCATGTACTATGGCAGACACAGACGGTGCTCCCGACGTGGTTTATTCATACACTCCGATTGTCAATGAAGTAATTGATATTTCTTCATGTAATTCTGAATTTTTTAATAAATTGTTCGTTTACGAAAACACTTGCGGAGCCCCGGGGTCCGGAACACATATAGCCTGTGATGATGGCAGTTGCGACACCCTGCCTCCCACGGCAGAAATAACAGGGCTAAGTCTTACCGCAGGTAACACATACTACATTATCGTCGATGGTGCCGGCATTCAGGAAGGTTTATACCTGCTCGACATAACGAGCAGCTCATCAACTATAGGCGCTTGCTGTGACGACTCTACAGGAACTTGTCAGGACGGTGTCGCTCAGGAAAATTGCACTGGACGTTTCAGCGCTAACACCCTTTGTTCAAATCTTGACCCTCCATGCGGCAGCGGACCTACGCTTGACTGTCCGGCTAATACACTGTACGGCCAGCCGCCTTACGGGCCGGACGACTTTCCTGCTGGACCGTTCAGCGAGGAAGTTTTCGGAGATTATATTTATGACAACTTCACTGGCATTACTGCTCCGATATGTGATATTCACTGGTGGGGGTTCCAAATGGATACAACGTTATTCGAAGACTGCACCGAGTCCAATCCCTCTTTTGATATTACTTTCTATGCTGACAATGCCGGCCAGCCGGGAACTGCTGTGTGTTCATACCAGGTCACCCCTACTGTGACCCCGACTGGTATTTATTTTGATTTTGGTGGCATTTATAACCAGTATATATATTACAGCGTTGATCTTTCGACATGCTGCACATTAACTGACGGTTGGGTCTCTATTACCGGTCAGGGCGACGAGAACTGCTGGTTCCTGTGGATAGATTCAGGAACCGGCGATGGGATAATATACAGCGATATAAGTGGGATTGAGGAAGGGGAAGATTTAAATTTCTGCTTAACTGCCGCTGTCGAACCGGATATTCGCATCGAGCCATTGTTACTTACAGACAGTTGTCCGGCAGATCCGAACGAAGAGTTCATTATCTATAACGATGGAACAGGCATTCTGAATGTAACCGACATTAGTACACCGGCATGGGTTCTTGGAATATCGCCACCACTTCCATATAGCATTGCCCCGTCGGGCAGCCAGCCTGTAACGGTAACTCTGGACTGCTGCCAGTGTGCCGGAAGGACTCAACTGCAGGTCACCAGCGATGACCCTGACGAAAACCCGTATCCGGGCGGAGTGTTTGTCAAGGTCAATGCGCTTGATGGCGACCTTAACGACGATTGTGAAGTGGACATGAACGACTTTAGCGAATTCGCTGCTCAATGGCATCAAGATACCTGCACCAGTCCTGACTGGTGCGACAACGCTGATATCGATCAAAGCGGAGACGTTGACCTTGCGGACCTCGCCGAGTTTGCCTCAACCTGGACAGGGTATCTACCGCTCGTAGGTTGTCCGTAACGCTCGCGACAGTTTATAAACGTTTAATCATGACCACATAGTCAAGTGCCCGACCGGGAACATGGATCATATCCCCGGGTTTGACCTTGCGGCTGAGCAATCCGCAATCAGCCAGCCAAAGACTGTGCCTCCGCCAGATCGTCTTAACGCCGGTATCCGTAAAGCCGGCTTGTTTCAGCCTGTCCGCAAAAGCATCCGCTGTCTGCATAAGCGACGTATCCGGTTTATCAAGTGTGTGAGCAGGAAACGTACCGATTGAATACATAACATAGACCGTCGCTGGTTTTGTAACTGTAAAGGACAGGTCAGTTTTGTTCTTTTCATCGCTTAGCCGCTTCGTCGATATCCATGATGATCCCTCAACCAATTTCGGCAGAACATCGAACGTATTGTCAGAAGAACCGTCAACCTCGCTATAAAATGGCCCTTGAGATTCAACGGGCCGATCTATGAAGATAGCAGGATTGTTTTTGTTTGAGCTTTCCAGGTTTGTTACAAGACTGGCGGCACTTACAGGCATCGGGCCTTCAAGGGCCTTCTGGTAGATCGTCATAGAATCAGTCATAAAGCGATCGTCGCGAACACTAACAATGTTTTTGCCGGGATCTAAAGCGGCCTTCCAGAAGAAAACATTGTTAATGATAATTCCTTCAACTTTTTCGGTTTTATCTCCCGATTTCTTTGTTGCATCTGGCTGAACATAATCACCGTTTTTCATTTTGCCCTGTGAAATGCCGTTAATGAACAGCTCAACTTCCTTTGCATTGGAATATACTTTAATACCGTTATTCGGCTCAAACCGACGATAAAAATGATGTCGTCCGCAAAGATGCAGAACCGACTCATCCTCATTCATAAATGATTTGAAAAGATAATAGTAATCCTTGGGCATGCTGTTAAGCGTAAGAATTCCCTTGGTGTTGCGGTTATCTTTGAATTTTTTGTTATAAAATTCTCTGAAATTCCACCACAGGAACATTTTATGCTCGGAAGGATTGTTACGGAAAACAGTTTGAAAACGGAACTCTGCGAAAAGTTCGTTGTATTCTTCCGGCTCGAACTTGTCGACGTTCCAACGCGATGTTCCATAAGGAACATGATGAGTTATCCATGACCCGGAGCCTGTCTCTGAAATGAATGCGTTCTCCGGCAGCTTTTTGAAGTCCGTATAGTGAGCGTAATACCAGCCTTGGTAGGTATTGCCGGCGACAAAATCAACGTTCTTTGGTTTTTCACCTGCCGAGGCGTATGTAATAAGGCGTGTCTTGTCTTCCTTCCGAATAATATCCGCATAGTGGGAAGCAACCTCTTGATAGGTTTCGTTTCCGCTGCTCCAGAATACGATACTCGGATGGTTCCAGTTTTGACGAACCATTTCTCGCGTAATCCGTTCGCCGTCGGCGTTGGGTTTCGTTTCATGTTTGTTATCACCCCTGTCCCATTTTTGCCCCGCCAGACCGTTTTCAGCCCAAATAGCAATTCCCAGTTCATCGGCGAGGTGATATTCAAAACGCCTGTGCGGATAATGCGCCAGTCGAATTGTATTACACCCCAGATCGACCATTCCTTTCCACTCTTCAAGCAGTTCTTCGTCGTTAATGGCATTCCAGTGATATTCACTTTGATGGTGTTTGCAGACGCCGCGGGCAAGCAGTTCTTTTCCATTGATAACAAAACGATTATCTTTCATTTCGACTTTGCGGAAGCCCGTCCGCTCCGTCAGTGAATCGACTGCTTTACCATCTACGACAAGTTCTGCTTCAACGGTATACAAATTAGGCTTGCCAATGTCCCAAAGTTTTGGGTTGGCTATCGCTTTTGCAGCAATAACCGTTTTGTTAGAGTTTGCTGGGATCGCATCCTGAGCATAGAACTGTCCGCATTTTTTCCCGTTAGGACCCTTAACTGTGTAATTAATGCGAACATATGCCGCCCGGTCCCGGCTGTTGCGCACAACGGTATGGACCTGAAGCTCGGCCTTTTCTTTGCTTATGTTTACCGGGGTAAGATAAACACCCGTCGATCCCATGTCAGGATAGATATGAACGGCATTCGTCTTTATCAGCCATGCAGGACGGTAAAGTCCGCCGTTGGTATAAAAAAGATTCGACTTGGATAAACAGTTTGCGGATTCGCTTTCACGATTTGTTACTCGCAGCAGCAATTCATTATCCTGACCGAACATTATTGCCGGTGTAAGATCAAAAGCCGCCGCGGTAAAGGCCCCGCGATGCCGACCGATATGCTGACTGTTGACAAAAACATCTGCGACTGAACCCGCACCCTCGAGAAACAGATAAAAACGTCTGTCTGTTTCGTCTGCCTTTGCCGTGATCGTTCTGCGATAAAGCCCGGACGATTCTTCCGGCAAACCGGAGAGCCTAAAGACATGCGGAATAGTAACCGTCGTCCACTCTGCCGGCTGAGAGATCATCACTTCTGAACCTTCGGGAGTTTTGTCCTCGCTGAATTGCCATTCGACAAGTGAGATTTTTTCTCGAACATCAGAAGAGGCAATTTCTTTCTGTTCCGAATTAAGAGGCTCGCAGCCTGCAAAAACAAAGCTTAGGACGATTAACAATAAGACCCGTAAACATTTCATATTACTCTCCTTAGATGTTTCAAATATGAATATTTAAGCAACAAAGCTTTTATTGGTTATTTGTCGCGATCTTTCGCTGTCGGCACTAAGCCTCATTTGCAAGGGTATCAAATTCATCTAAAAATGCAAGCAATAATATGTTTAAGATAAAGGCAGCAAGCAGATTTTATTCAGCATGCAAAATAATGTAATCGGACAGGGCGCAACCAGACAGCCCGTTAATTCCCTGAACAACGATTTTTGCATTCAATTTAGCACCTGCGGTAGTTGTGTGGGTGTGATCTTTGAGGAAGTACTCACTGCTGACTTTTTCCTGTCCTTCTTTTTCGTATCGCACTGCGATCAATTCGTTCAGATCAATAAAGAATGCGCCTTTTGCCTTGGCCGCCTGCCCTGCCCATTTGCCGTAATCGCCGGAGGCCCTTGCAACAACACCATCCTTCCACATATTTCTCGGTATAGGCGACAGGACGATCGGCACGGCGCCTTTGGCTTTTGTGTCGGTAATATATTTTCGCATATACCAGCCATACGTATGTACGATCTCTTTTTCGCCGGTCGCTTCCATCACTACTTCCTGAGTCTGGTTGCCAATACCTTTGATCGATGCGCGTGCGCGCCCGGTATTCATCGGCCCCCCGTCATTATGCCCAAACTGCATAAGAACAAAATCGCCCGGCTTTAACTCTTTAACTATTTCATCCCACAACCCTTCGGTTTGATACGTCCGGCTGCTGCAACCGCCGCGTGCGAGATTACGAACATTTATTTTTGACATATCAAAATGGTCCGCGATAGGATTGCCCCATCCCAAAAGCCCTTTAGTGCTGTTTTTTACCGTTGAATCTCCAATGATAAAAACTGTCGGCTTAGGTTTATCATCTAACGAGACTAACTTAAGCGGAAACAGTCTGACCGGGCCCAATAAGCCGGAGTCCTGCAGCGGCCAGTCGGAAGCGTCAAAAGGTTTATACTTCACATTAACAACATTAATATCGTAAAAGTATTTCCAGTTCACACCTCTCTGATCCATATCCCGTATGCGATTGGCAGCAAGGTTGGTCACTTCAACCTCCAAAGTATTTTCCCCGCCAAGCAGATATTGACCAATGTGCAGCCGGAACGGTTTGGACCAAAGAACTGCAAGAAGTTTACCGTTAAGACTAACACGCGCACTTTCATAAACAGATCCTAAGTCAAGCATCCAGTCGTCAGCATCTTGACTTGGCTTATCAAACTTGATCGTATAACGCCCCGTTCCGAAAAATCTCTTTGCTTCTTCGTCATTGCGTGTGGTCCAGGACTTTAACTGCTTGGCTTGATAACTCTGCGGAAGTACCGGGCCGCCGTCTATGAACTCGATGTCCCATGCCCCCTCTATATTAGTTACGAACCCTGACGGACGTGAATATTTCCATGCGGGGGTACTTATGGCTTTGTCTGTAAATGTCCGCAAAACTAATGATTGCCCCTGCTCCAATTGAATATAGACTTTTGTCGCCTCCTCGCTATTTTGCATGGCTGCAGTCCCGATCCGATCGTCAAAAAGAGGATCCATCAAAAGTGCCGACTTGGCAGCTTTGCCAAGTGCCATCCAGCCGTCGAAAGCGAAAGGACTGCGATTGACAAGTAAATAATTAAAGCCTTCCGGGCAATTTCTGCGCACGAACCTGATACCTGAATCCATTGCCGACTCACGGGGAACATTTGCACCGGCAAGCATCGTTTCCAGTGGTGCAGCCATCAAGGTTCCCTTGCCAAAACTGATCTTCTGTTTTTCGCCAAGTTGTAAAATAACAGAATTTAACATCTTCTGTAACTCCGTCTGTCGCAAGTGAAGGTTTGACAGGCCGGGAACATCGTCGGGTAGCGAATCTTCAAAGAGGATAGTTGCACCTTCTTTGGCAAGTGTAAGCAAATTCTTCATCGTATCGACAGGTATCAAATGACAGTCTGGTATAACGACAGCTGCATATTCGTTTCCGCCGATGATGACTTTCCCATTTTTACACTCAGCTTGCGCAAGAAACTGATCGGAAACCGCATCATATGTATATCCCTTTCGCCACATCGACATCGCCGCACGATAAAACGCAGACGTATGGAGCCACTCATCCTGATTATGAAGCGTAAAGGCCATGTGCAGCTTATCGTTTTTCTGCCAAAAGTCATAAATAGGCAGATACAGCAAAACATCGTTGTCGGGTTTGCCGGCCTGCAGGATGGA
This sequence comes from Sedimentisphaerales bacterium, assembly GCA_016928585.1. Lineage (GTDB taxonomy): Bacteria > Planctomycetota > Phycisphaerae > Sedimentisphaerales > Anaerohalosphaeraceae > JAFGKL01. The sequence goes on along the minus strand of JAFGKL010000087.1, from coordinate 6,156 downwards.
TTGACAGCGGGTAACATAGGCATTAAAAGCCGGCAAGTCGTGCCACAGACCCGCCTGCGGGCCAAAGTTAACCGATGCATAAAACTGCCAGCCCGGCCACATCGATTCCTTGGGAGAATATGGAATACCATGAAAGAATATGTGGTTCACACCCGTCAGGAACAGAAAATCAGTAGCAAGCTTAAGGTCTGCAAGCGATGTCTGAAAATGGTCGTTAAGCCAGGTAAACGATTCCGCAGATGCGTATGTGCTACCCTTCAGATGAGCCGCCGATGAACTGAGCTTTAACATCGGTATCTGCTTTTCGTCAACAACACGAAATATCTCTGTTTCGGGAATATCGGATGCGGCATAAATATCGACTAGATTACCCGGTGCACCGTGCGCCTGGTTCCTCGACTGACTGCCTTTGGAATTACTCCATTTGGTCCACTGCTGAACGTAATCCAAATGAAGTTCATTGATCGTCTGATGATAATCGCACTGAACACGGGCAACCGTATCCTCTGAACCGTCACCGGATAGCGCCTCTATATGATCGCGAAGATCGTATCCGCAACGCGATTTGAACTCGTCAAAAAAGTTCGTCGTCCAGTTCGCTCCGTAATATTCAAAAGAATCATGGAACTGCGCTCGTGGCATCGGACCCTTATAGCCGCCAAAGGCCTCATCAAAGACTTTAAGATAAGAGTCCATCGCAGCAGTTGAATACGGATCCAGCACATAACCCTCGCCGCCAGGTGCGGACCGCTTGACTTTTTGCACCGGTGATTTCACCGCGACCGCATACAGCTTCCATTGGCCCTCGGGCGAGGTCCAGTTAAGCTTGCCATCTTCGACTTTATCCGTAATATCTATTCTTTGACCTTCTTGCGAAACTGCAGCCAGGTATTCCAGCGGTTCTTTCGGAAGCGGGTCAGCAAGTTTCCCTTCCTGCATTTCATAACTTTTAAGGATCACGCTTGATGAAGCCGTGTTCTTATCAACCATCGGCCCTCCGAACGGCCAGCCCGTACCGGTCGTCATGTCAATACCGATGCCAAGACGCTTTCCCTCCTTAAGCGTATGCTCCAGCATATTCATCCACTCCGGCGACAAAAAATCAAGGAACTTATCTTCATAACCCTTAACGCCATAGATCGGACATATCTCGACACCGCCTATCCCCGCCTGCTGATACTGCGACAAAAGGTATGTTAGATTTTCTTTGTCAACGGCACTGCCCTGCCACCACCATCGAGTCCATGGACGATTCTCCATTGTTGGCCGAGACCAGTTTAACTTCCCGGAAACACTTTGTCGCTGTTGAGATACACAGCCGCAGGTAAATATAATAAAAATTAAGATCGCCACCGTTATCCGGACAAATATTCTATTTCGATAAGTATTCATTATAAAATTCCCTGTATTTTATCACTGTCTGTTACTGCAAACATTTCGTGCCGGAAAGTTAAAAATCGTCTGTGCGGAATGGAGAAGCCGGCAATCCTTTTTTATTGTACAAACTCACGACAGGATAGTCGTCCCAGGCATAGCGAACAGCAACCGGGTTTTCTATATCCGAAGCGGAAACCACTATCGTATCTTTGATGATCTTAGCATCGGCCCAAATAAATTCTTTATCGCTGCCTGCGATAGCAAATCCATTAAGTTTGCCGTCCTTGGCCGCAAGCTTACTGCCGTCCGATTTAAAATACAATGTAATAGTATTGCCGTCAATTGACATATGATCGTAGATCGGACCGGAACAGACGAGTTTGTTTTCTCCGTACACAAGGGCCCTGGCCTGTAACGCAAGGCGACGGCCTACATCCTGCTTGTTCTTTGGATGAATATTTTTTTCATCGCCAATATCAATAGTCACTGTCATCGCACTATTTGGAATGGATAGATTTTTAAGCTGGGCCTCGCGAACCCTTGTTGTTCGTCCTCCTTTGCACGGCTGATCGGATGGTTTGCCGTAGCTTGCCAACTGAACATAAAGGAAAGGAAAGTCGCCCTGCCCCCACGCTTTTCGCCAGTCCTTTATCATCGTTTCCATTATTACATCATAAATACCAGCCGTCCCTCCGTTCGATTCTCCCTGATACCACAGGGCTCCGCGGATCGAATACGGAACCAGTGGAGCCACCATCGCATTATAAAGTACGCACGGGCTGTGCTGATCGAGATGAGGATTTTTCGGCTGCCGCGGTTTTCTTGGCTCTTTTTTACCTTCTGCCTTTGCTTTTTCAGAGTCCTGCTGCCACTTTGCAAGGTCTGTTTCATATTTTTCCTGGGTCTTACCGCTGTCATAGTCTTCGCAATACTTGGCATAGTTGTCTAACAAAAACTTTAACTGAACATTCGCTTCCAAAGCAGGACGGCTTGTCCAGGCTTCCGCCGTGCTTGCACCGTAGGCAGTCGTTACCAGTCCTACCGGAACTTTCAGCTTTTTGTGGATTTCACGCGCAAAGAAATATGCGACTGCCGAAAAGTGCCCCGCCGTTTCGGGCGAACATATCTCCCACTCACCCTCAACTTCGCTTTGCACATCATCTGTTGTTTTAAAGGGAACATCGAAAACACGTATCTTCGGATATTTCGCAGCGGCAACTTCCTCCGCTTCATTTATAACGCCGCACCAGTAACGGTCTTCTGCAGCAACGGTCATATCCATATTGGATTGTCCCGAACAAAGCCAAACCTCGCCAACATAAACATCTTTAAACGTTATTGCATCTGCACCACCCGCTATGACCATCTCAAAGGGCCCGCCGGCTTTTAGTGCATCAAGGTAAACTATCCACTTGCCGGAAGCGTCCGCGTTAACGCTTTTTTCCTGACCTGACAGTTTAACCGTGATCATCTCGCCGGGAGAAGCAGCCCCCCAGACAGGCACGCTGCGCCCCCGCTGCAGCACCATGTGATCGCCAAAAACACCGGCAGGTTTTACATCTGCCAACGCAAAACAATTCAAGAAAACAACCATTAAAACAGATACAAGTGTTCGTTTACGCTTCATTATATAAGCCTCCATACCGTATAAATTACATACCCGTCATATTTTCACAGTTCTCGAATGTTACTTTCGAATCATCTTTAGCCGTAATTTTTACATTTTTAAACGTCCAGCCTTCGGCATTCTTGATCTTGCCGGCTGTCCTTGCCGTTATCTCAACATTCTTAAGCAGGAAGTTCCCGGCCTTTTGATTTTTACGCCCGTTAATAGAGATCGCCCGCTCTGAATCCACAGCTTTGATATTCTCGATCCTGATGCCATGAATATAAGGCGTTCCCTGCTCTTCGGGAACTTTGGTCATAAGTTTTTGCCAGTGCAGCGGAAGTTCTTTGCCTTCGGCCTCGATCTGCTTACGAACTTCTTCCGGCACAGTGTTGTACGAAGGATACCAGTCATAATCCAGCTTAATGGCATCACGCACATTCATCATTTCAATATCATGAATATAAATATCATGAACCGTTCCACCGCGTCCCTGCGTCGATTTAAAACGGATCCCCGTACTGGTCCCGTAAGCCTTTAGATTGTAAACTTCGACATTATAGATACTGCCTGACGTTTCGCTGCCGGACGTTATCAGCCCGTGTCCCTTACGTGCGATACAGTCCCTTATCACAACATTTTTTGTCGGACGATTGACCCGCAGCCCGTCGGAATCTCTCCCGGCCTTCAGGCAAAAATTATCGTCGTTGCAGTCGATGTCGCAGTTCTGGACCAGCACGTTACTCGAAGAATCAATATCAACGCCGTCCGAGCTCGGCCCGACTTTTTCGTCAAGGTTCGCCCTGATCGTCAGCCCGTCAACGATAACATTCGTACTGTAGCATATATGCAGCGTCCAAAAGCCCGGCTCTTTCAGCGTCAGCCCTTCTACCTTTACATTCGACGCCTTATAAATAAGCATCAAACGCGGACGCTTGCAGTCATAATCAACCACCCACCGCAGGCCTTTTGCGTCGTACTCTTTTCGCATGTTCCAATACTTATCCCACCACATCGAGCCGGACCCGTCGATCGTCCCCTCGCCGTATATCTTTACGCCTGACAAATTGTGAGCATTTATCAATGCCGCCGGCCAGTTCGTTTCGATGCCCGCTACGCGTGTATAAACATCTGGATACGCCGATTCATCCTGAACACCTTTTATCAGAACGTCTTTGTCAACTCTAAGGTCTACGTTGTCTTTCAAAAAGATCGATCCGGTCATATACGTACCCGGCGAAAACACTACCGTCCCGCCTCCGTCTTTCGCACAGGCATCTATCGTCTTCTGGATTATTTCGGTACAAACAGTTTTGCCGTCCCCTTTCGCCCCGTTATCGCACACATTGAATTCTTTTGCGTTACTGGCCCCGTTATCACCCACACTGTTTTGTTTTATATTATTGATCCAATTATCATCCACACTAAGTTCTTCTATGTTACATGACGTTGCTAAAAATAACGCAGCACCAAAAAAACAAATGCAGAAGTATTTGTTCCACCTGCTCATAACAGATCCCCTTAATACTTTTTAATTTTTATCATCAAGTTTTAACTTCCATTTTTGGTAGTCGTCGGCAACGGCTTTGCCCCACTGTCCGTACCATGAATATCCTATTCGTCTTTCCCTTTCTATCTCGGACAGGGAATATTTTTTTATGCCGTCCCGCCCGCAAAAAAATGGCGTATTGGTTTCAATTTCATAAAATCTTGCCCACATTGCCGGTGCTTCCGGGTTTTTAGTTATAATAGTGTCGCCGTCTTTTTTAATTTGCTCTATCCCTTCAAGCTTTGCTGTCTCGTACCACTCGGCGCCGGCTTCGACAGCACGAATTATATTAGGATCGGGATCGTCAACCTCCATCAGTAATCGAAGTATCCCCGCACTTTCCGAACCGCTCAGCGAAACAAGCTCATAAATTCTCGCCGGACGCGGCTGAAGCGTAACCTCATCATGCTGGGAGCACCAAACCGTCAACCGGTCATCGACCCTTATCTGGCATTTCAGAATGCAGTCGATACCTTTATCAAACGCCGCTTGGGCTGCCTTGCGAAGCTCACCATCAACAAAACTGTAATCTGATAACGTCGCTATTTCACGAAGAAGCCTCATGATATTAACCATGGTGTTATCATTAAAAGTAATGTGCCGGGGGTAGTGCCTGCCCGGAGGATAGGACTGCGGCCAGCCCCCCGTAGGATACTGCGCCTTTAAAATATGACCAAGTCCCTTTAAAAATGCCTCCTTATATCGAGAATCATCGGTAACCCTCGAAATACGGGCAAGGAACCGCATTTCGTCAACTGTCGCCCCATTGTCGAAAGTTCCCTTGATCTTACTATCTTTGTCCCTCGAAAAACCTTTTGACATAGTGTCTGTATTTTTAGGCCAACTGCCCTCTTCGCTTTGCCAGGAAAGTATATTGTCGGCGATCTGCCAGCCATCCACTCTATTATACCAGTTGTCCGGCTTGTCTCGATAATCCTTCCACGAAGCTTCAACTTCAACAGACATTACAAATAAAAGTCCGCAAATAAAAAAAAACCGTATTTTCAGATAACTGTCTTTCATCTTATTTAGCAATTGATTTCGGTTCTAAAAAAATAACAGTCGGCTTGTCCCTGTCACATTCTATCCTGCCGTCTTTATATTCCAGTTCGACTACCTGGATCGAGCTGCGCCGCTGTTCGGCAGTATCTTTATTGGCATCCGGCCCTCTTCGGCCGGGATGAGTAAAATAGAACAGGTACGCACGATCATTACTGATAACAACATCGGGATGATGACCTTTATATTCGTCATCCTTGCCTGTGCCGGGTGTCTCCAAGAGGTTATCCTTTTGACGGACCCAGTTCAGAGCATCGTCAGAACGATAAATGCCAAGCCCCTGCCAGTTATCCACGACCATCCACAAATGCCCCTTCCACCGAAACACCTTCGGCCCCTCGCCGGGCTTATCGCCGATAGCCTTGCCCTTATCTTCCCATGTAAATAAGTCCGGGCTGTCGGCATAATAAATAGACTTGCGGTCTTTTTCATTATTGTACCACATACGCCACGTACCGTCTGGCAACTGAAAAACGCAGGCGTCGATAACCTTGTCGCATACCAGCTTTAACGTCGATTGATACTTCCAATCGATAAGATTTTTGCTGGTAAGGTGAAGAATATT
>JAFGKL010000086.1 GCA_016928585.1 Sedimentisphaerales bacterium | reverse complement strand
CGGGCAAAATATTTATCAAGTTCTCTCGTATTGATCAGCATTTTTCCTGAACCTGGTTTGATGCGTACACGTGCAATACTGCTTTTTCTTCTTCCGGTACCCCAGACAAATCCACCCTTGTCGGGTTTTGATTTTTTCAATTTCTCAACCTTGGGGGCTGCAGTTTTGCCTGTATCCGCAATCTCAATATTTATCAATTTTTCACTATCTTGGGCCTCTGCCATATTTTCAGGTCTTTCCTAAAAAGTTACAGTTCCATTTTTTCGGGCTTCTGAGCGGTATGCTCGTGTTCGGGACCGCCATAAACCTTAAGTTTCTTAAGCATATTAGTTCCGAGTTTACTCTTCGGAAGCATTCTCTTTATTGCAAGCTCGACAACCTTTTCGGGTTTTTTTTCCATCATTTCTTCAAAGGTCGTTATCCTCTGACCACCGGGATAGCCGGTATAATGCTGATAACTCTTCTGAGTGGACTTGCTCCCGCTAATTTTTATTTTAGCCGCATTTATGATAACAACATAATCGCCCGTATCAACATGCGGAGTGTAGGTCGGCTTGTCTTTTCCCATCAGGATCATTGCTACTTTGGTAGCCATCCGGCCGAGAACCGCGCCGTCCGCATCGATCAGATGCCATTTTCTCTGGACATCCTCTTTTTTCGCTATATAAGACTTCATGATTAAATATGCTCCGAGACTTTCTCTATCAATTGAAAGCCCAATATTATAGCAGTACAAAAAACACTGTCAACCGTTTTTAACCAAAAAAAAGACCCAAGCGATAAACTTGGGCCCTTTTCTTAAAAAACATGGCTTTTAACCTAATAACCGGCATCCGTACCGGTATTACCATGTTGATTTTTTTCCTATAACCGCATTATTTACATACTATTACGAACATCCCATGCTGTTTCCGCAGTTAAAGCACCTATAGCACGTCCCATTGCGAACGCAGATCGACCCGCAAACATCACATGCGGGCGCATCGTCCTGAAAATGCTGGAACTGATCGTTAAACTGCTCCATAGTCTGTGCCTGGAGTCCGGTCCCGTCATCGTTCCTGGACGTGGAAGTAACCATCGCTACTACCTTATCAATGGTTGATTTTGCGATCCTTTCGGTCATCGACGGTTTTTTATCCCTTACCTCCCGGATCGGTACTTTCTGCATAGCCTTGGCCTCGTCGATTTTCTTGGCGAGATCTTTGGTCTTTTCTACAAGCTCTTTCGCTGTTGTATTGGTCTTATTTGGTACCTGCACCGCCTTTGCTCCGTTGGGCGTGTTCTTTTCGGCATAGCCCGGGATGAACTGACAGCCAAGCCAGCAGAAAATATAATCGATAAGACTCTTGGCGAATGGTATGTTCTTATTTGAGGTCATACCTGACGGCTCGAATCTTGCATGGCGGAACTTATCGACAAGCGTAATAAGAGGCACTCCATATTGCAGAGACATCGAAACACAAGTACCAACAACATCCATAAGACCTCCGACGGTGCTGCCCTCCTTGGCCATAGTGATAAACAGCTCACCAGGCTGACCATCCTCGTACAGCCCCACCGTCAGATAACCTTCGTGACCCGCAACTGAGAATTTGTGCGTCAAGCTGCTGCGAGTCTCCGCAAGCCGTCTTCTGAACGGTCGAGGTTGTTCAGCTTCGGCTTTTTTCGCTTTTGTTTTATCCTTTTTCAGGTCGATATTGACCGGCTGGATCATCTTTGACCCGTCACGATAGATAGCAACCGCCTTCAATCCGAGTTTCCAGCCTTCCATATATGCCGCGGCGATATCTTCTGTAGTACTTTCCTTGGGCATATTGATCGTCTTGCTGATCGCACCAGAAATGAACGGCTGAACTGCAGCCATCATCCTAAGATGCGCTGAATAATGAATATGTCTGCTCCCGTTCCTGGCTTTGAAAGCACAGTCAAATACCGGCAGATGTTCCTCATGCAGCTTCCCGGCTGTCTCGATCGTGTCGTCGGCATCAATAGTATCACATATCTTACGGATATCTTCAGGGCTATAACCCAGCCTTTCCAGGGCCATAGGAACGGTTTTGTTGACAAGCTTAAGCATCCCGCCGCCCGCTAAGAGTTTGTATTTGACAAGTGCGATATCCGGCTCAACACCCGTTGTATCACAATCCATCATAAACCCAATGGTTCCCGTCGGCGCAAGCACCGTCGCCTGGGCATTTCTGAAACCATACTGGCTGCCCTTGTCAAACGCCTGGTCCCAGGCATTCTTTGCTGCGTTTATCAGATAATCGGGACAATGCACTTCCGGGATGTTGTATGCGTGTTCACGATGCATACCTATAACCTTGAGCATTGGTTCTTTATTTTTCTCAAATTCCTCAAAGGCCCCCTTAATTGAAGCGATCTCGGCGCTTGCCGCATAAGCGGTACCTGTCAATATCGACGTAATAGCCGCCGCCCATACCCTTGCCTGATCGGAATCATAAGGCATCGCAAGGCTCATCGCCAAACATCCAAGATTCGCATACCCAAGGCCAAGCGGACGGAACTTATGGCTGTTTTCGGCGATCTTTGGCTCCGGATAGCTCCCATTGTCGACCAGTATCTCCTGGGCGATGATAAATATCCGGATGGCCTTCTGGAAATCCTCAACATTGAATGTCCCGTCATCTCTGCGGAACTTCATCAGGTTAAGAGATGCCAGGTTGCACGCCGAGTTGTCGATGAACATGTACTCGCTGCATGGATTGGAGGCATTGATCGGACCGGAATTCGGGCAGGTGTGCCATTTATTGATCGTAGTATGATATTGCAGTCCCGGATCACCGCAAACCCGCGTTCCCTCTGCAATAAGCTCCATCAGCTCCCGTGCGGAGTGCTCCTCGACAACCTCGCCAGTGGTAACGGCTCTTGTTTTCCACTTACGGTCATTTTCGGCAGCATCCATGAATTCCTCACTGACACGGACCGAAAGATTGCAGTTTTGGAACATTATCGAGTTGTATGCCTCATTATTGAGGTCTCCCCCATAGCCCTGCTCGATCAGTGCCCAGGCCTTCTTTTCTTCTTCGGTCTTACATGTGATGAATTCTTTGATATCAGGATGTTCAACTTTCAAAGACTGCATCTTTGCGGCCCTGCGTGTCTTCCCGCCGGACTTGATAACCCCGGCTATCTGATCGAAAACTCGCATAAAGCTCAACGGCCCGGAAGGTTTTCCGCCGCCGGACAGTTTTTCTTTGCTGCTTCTAAGTGTCGACATATCTGTCCCGGTGCCCGACCCGTGTTTGAAAAGCATCGCCTCGCTTTTAGCAAGACGCATAATATCATCCATCGTGTCTTCTACGGACTGGATAAAGCAAGCTGACGACTGTGGAAACTCATAACTGTTCTCGCATTCAACAGCTTTGTGGCTCTTTGGGTCCCAGTGATAGTTGTGTTTGTCGCCTTCTACACCGTTTACTTCGAACAGCCCACAGTTAAACCAAACGGGTGAATTGAATGCCCCATACTGATTTACGCAAAGCCACGCCAGTTCGTTATAGAAACTTTCGGTATCCTCTTCTGTTTTGAAGTAGCCGTCAGATCTGCCGCGGTCGGCAATGAATCGACAGACACGATGCACAAGCTGTTTAACCGAATATTCGCGCTGACCCGTCTCAATATCCCCATAGAAGTATTTGCTGACAACAACCTTTGTCGCAAGCTGGCTCCATGAAGCGGGGACTTCGACGTTCTTCTGTTCAAATATTACCTCGCCGTTGTCGCCGGTGATTTTTGCCTGGCGTATTTCCCATTCAAATTCGTCAAACGGGTGAATTGATGGGTTAGAAAAATGCCTTTTGATGGGCAAGCTGTGTATGGAGGATGGCTTTGAGCCTTTCCAAGCCTGCTGGGGCGTATTTTCATCGTTTCCGTCGTTGTTGGGGCTCCGTTCCTCGACCATTCTTTGCCTCCGTGATGGATCTACCAAAAAAACAATAAAATAACCGTATAACACTACATACGGTGGTTTGAGCGATAAATGCTGCAATATGTTGTTACTTGCAACGTCTATGATATTATTCGGATTTGGTTAGCATATCAATCAAAAATTCATAAAAAGCTTTAAAAATTTAGCGTGTTTTTATTAGCTGTTATTGTGTCTGAACTTACGTCGAATAATTTTTTTTTGTTGATTTCAAATATCGCAAGGGCCTCTTAAAAATGCTTGTTAAGTTGCGTGCAAAAGGCAAAATTTCTTTGCGAAAGCTCAAGAAACTTTTGCAATCTTTAGCCACTTTTGTGCGATCCATTCGTGTGCCCATTGGGTTGGGT
>JAFGKL010000085.1 GCA_016928585.1 Sedimentisphaerales bacterium | reverse complement strand
CCCTTTAGGGTAATAAGTTTTCCGCGAGTAAAATTGTAACTGATTGGTATTATAATCTGCCTATGAACTTTGAAACCGAAAAAAACATTGTTAGTGATCTTACACGTCTTCTGGAGGGAGAGGTGCTGTTTGATATTTATAATCGTATAGTGTACAGCACCGATGCGAGTATATATCAAATAAAGCCTTTATGTGTTGTATTTCCGCTTAATACCGAGGATGTCATCAAAACGGTCAAATACGCCGATGAAAATAATATTCCCATAGCTCCCCGTGGAGCCGGCAGCGGTGTTGCCGGCGAAAGCCTTACCGATGGTATAGTTATAGATATCACAAAACACATGAATGCTATAATCGGGGTCAATGAAGATCATTCAAAAGTGACGGTTCAGCCGGGCGTTGTTCTGGATGATCTGAATAATTACCTTGAACCTTTTGGTAAACGAATAGGTCCGGATCCTTCAAGCTCCAACAGGGCGACCATAGGCGGAGTTATAGCAAATAATGCTACCGGGGCACATTCACTTTTATACGGTTATATCGCAGGCCACATAGAAAGTGTTGATATTGTCCTGCCCGATGGCACCAAGTCAAGGTTTACAAATGATATCGATCCTAATTCACCACCGGCTGATGAAGCTGCCGCGAACATTGCAAAACAGTGTTTTGGCCTACTCGCTGCCGCTAAGGAATTAATAGATAAGGCTCAACCTGAAACAAAACGCAATCACAGCGGATATAATATTGCCGGCATATGCCACGATAACAGGATCGATATTGCAAAGCTTATCGCCGGTTCCGAGGGGACATTTGGTATCATAACTCAGGCAGTTTTAAAGACAGTTGATCTGCCTAAGGTGAAAGCGCTTGTGCAATTTGAGTTCGCATCATTTGAAAAAATGGCAAAAGCGGTACCTATTATTGTCGATACTGATGTTTCAGCATGTGAATTAATGGATAAAACGCTGATATCAATGGCGAAAGAATCATTGCCGCAGTATGGCGATCTTTTTCCTTCCGAGTGTGTTGCGGTGTTGCTTGTTGAGCATTTTTCCGATACTGAGCAGGTGGTTATAGAAAAGATCCGCAACACCGTATCTGCAGTAAAACAGTACTGCAGCGGGTTCACAGAATATTTTGACCCAAAACAACAGGCACGATTATGGAAATCGCGAAAGGATGCGGTTCCTTTGCTGCAAAGGAAGCCGGGTTCTGATCAGGCTATAGCATTTATTGAAGATGTTTCTGTTTCAAATAAGAGACTGGATGAATATATAAGCGATCTTGAGAAAATATCACAAAAATATAATGTTACTATGGCTTATTATGGTCATGCCGGAGACGGCCAGCTTCATATAAGGCCTTACATTGATCTTTCAACCAAAAGAGGGTTAGAAAAGATGCAGGCTCTGGCAGAGGAGGTTTTTTCTCTTGCCTTCTCACTTGGGGGTTCTGTCAGCGGGGAACATGCCGATGGTCTTGTAAGAGCTGCATTCATTTCTAAGCAGTTCGGAAAAGAATACTATGATCTGCTGTGTCAGATCAAAAAGATATTCGATCCTAAGAACATAATGAATCCGGGTAAAATAATTAATAATGATCCGGATATAATGACAAAAAATTTGCGTGCGGGCAATCTTGTCTTTGCCGAGCATTTGATAACCAATCTTAATTTTGATCCCAAGGATTTCAGGTACCGTATAGAACTATGTTCAGGTGACGGTGCCTGCCTTAGTACGCAGGCCGGGTCGAGGATGTGCCCGGTTTTTCGTGCGGTAGGTTCCGAGCTTGCATGCTCAAGGGCTAAAGCCAATCTTATGCGGGCATGGATAACGGGTTTGTTGGCAAAGAAAGATTTTGAATCGGATCAGTTCAAACAAATACTTGAACTTTGCATCAATTGCAAAATGTGTTCAGTGGAATGCCCCTCGGCAGTAGACATATCCAGTTTGATAATAGAGGCCCGCGCGGAGTTTGCCGCAAGAAAAGGTCGCACTTTTACAGAGTCGTTCCTGAGCCACAGCCGACTTGTCAGCATAGCAGGTTCGATCACGGCGCCTCTAAGCAACCTGTTTTTGAAAAATAAATACTTCAGAATAATTCTCGAAAAGATCACAGGGCTTGATCACAGAAGACCGCTGCCGAACTTCAAGCGTGGGAACTTTGCCAAAAAAGCTCAAAAGTATCTTAGAAAAGAAGGTAAGCCAGAAAAAATATGTGACAAGGTGGCTTACTTTGCGGATAGCTACGTTACATATAACGACCATGAACTTGGTTTTTCGGTTATAAAGCTTTTAAGGAGCTGCAATATCAATGTTATTGTTCCTGAGCAGATACCAGTTCCAATACCTGCGATGGTTTATGGGGATCTAAAAACCGCAAGAAAAGACCTTAATGTTATCGTAAAACATCTCGCTCAAGTTATTCGTGCCGGGTACAAGATAATCAGTTCCGAGCCTTCGGCAGTTTTATGTCTTACGGAGGAATTAAAACTTTTTGTTGATAATGAAGATGCCCGGCTTGTTAGTACCAATACATACGAATTAATGGATTACCTCAATACTTTCAACAGGATAGGGCGATTGAAGCTCAATTCCCCGAAAAGTTCAAAGTCAATATATTCCGGCAGGCGATTTGCGTATCATAGTCCCTGCCATTCGTATGCCATCAAGACTTCTGGAGATTCTGTTGAATTGCTTGGTTCTATAACAGATATAAAAATTGAAGACCTTAATTCCGGCTGCTGCGGCTTGGCAGGAACCTGTGGGATGCAAAAGAAAAACTACGATCTTTCTGTGAACATTGCCAAGGACATGCTTGACGCTATAGAAAGATCAGATGCTGATTATATCATTACAGAATGTTCCGCCTGTAAAATGCAGATCGAACATTTGGCCGGCAAGAAGGTAGTGCATCCCGTTATGGTTCTTGCGGAAATATATGGATTGATTTAAGCAGGATCATTATAGTTAAACCATGGAAAATGATCTTAAAAAAGCTGTTCTCTGGGAGTCGCAAACCGATGGCAAGCTGCGTTGTAACCTTTGCAATTGGCGGTGTCTTATTTCAACTGGCAAAAGGGGCCGCTGCGGCGTAAGGCAAAATATCGAGGGTGAGCTTTTTTCGCTAAACTATTCAAAAGTTTGTTCTGCTAACAGCGATCCTATTGAGAAGAAACCCTTATTTCATTTCCAGCCAGGCTCTCGAAGTTTTTCGATCTCCACACCCGGTTGTAATTTCCAGTGCATCTTTTGTCAAAACTGGCAGATCAGCCAATCACCTGTTGAAGAAGATGCTATACAAGGCAGTGCAATTTTACCGACCCAGATAGTAGATGCTGCGATCAGAAACGATTGCTCAAGTATAGCATATACCTATACCGAGCCAACTGTATTCATAGAACTTGCCAGTGAGTGTGGCAAACTTGCCAGAGAAAAAGGCCTTGCAAACGTTTTTGTAAGTAACGGCTATATGACCAGCGAGGCCGTAGAGTTCGTACGTCCCTGGCTTGACGGTATCAATGTTGATCTTAAAGCTTTTACTGAAGGCTTTTATAAAAATTTCTGCAAGGCAAGGCTTCAGCCCGTTCTTGATACCATAAAATATATCTCGGGCAATACTGATATCTGGATGGAGATAACAACGCTTCTGATCCCCGGCGAAAACGATTCCGAAGAGGAACTGAAAAATATTGCAGAGTTTATCGTCAATGAAACCGGCTCCGACACACCATGGCACATCAGCAGATTCCATCCTATGCATAAGCTCAATAATAAATCCGCAACTTCTGCCGATAAGCTTGATGCAGCTTATAATATTGGCAGGCAGGCAGGTCTTAAATATGTTTACGTAGGCAACCTTCCCGGTGCAAGGGCCGAGAGCACTTTTTGCCATTCGTGTGGACAGATATTGATCGAGCGGATAGGATATACTATTATAAGCAATAAAATAGACAATTATCGCTGTCCGTCCTGCGGTGCAGAGATCAAGGGTTTCCAATTATGTTAAAGGTAAAGAGTTAATGGCATGAAGATCGTAGCTGACGAAAACATACCTTTTGTAAAAGAATGCTTTTCGAGCATGGGCGATGTGATTACCGTTTCCGGAAGACAGATCAACCCTGGCACTGTCAAAGACGCTGATATACTACTTGTCCGCAGTATAACCAAAGTTGATGCCGAACTGCTTGCAGGCAGTAATGTTAAGTTTGTTGCAACTGCCACTATCGGAACAGATCATATTAACGAAGATTACCTCAGTAAAAACAATATCGGTTTTACCTATGCACCCGGCAGCAATTCCAACTCTGTTGCCGAATATGTTGTTGCCGCTCTCCTTGCTCTTGGCAAAAAACACAAATTCCGGCTTGAAGGAAAGTCAATAGGCATAATCGGTGTCGGCAACGTGGGCTCAAAGGTCGCTAAAAAAACGGCCGCTCTTGGTATGAAGGTTATTCTTAATGATCCGCCGCTTGAAAGAGATACTAAAAATAACAGGTACCGCCCGTTAGGGGAACTTCTTGGATGTGATTTTATTACCGTTCATACGCCGCTTACTCGTCAGGGGCAGGACAAAACGTACCACCTGGCTGATGATAAATTTTTTAATTCGCTGGCAAATAAACCCTTTTTTATTAACACTGCCCGCGGCGGATGCTGCGATACAACAGCACTGAAATCCGCTTTGGATGCAGGTAAAATATCAGGAGCAGTTCTTGACGTCTGGGAAAACGAACCGCTGATAGATAACCAGATGATATTAAAGGCCGAACTTTCAACACCTCACATAGCTGGTTATTCGTTTGACGGCAAGGTAAACGGAATGATCATGATATATGATGCTGCCTGTCAGCATTTTGGGCTAACGTCTAAGTTTACTGCCAAAGATTTTCTCCCCGCCCCGGATATTACAGTGATCAACATTGATTCAGGCAGCGATGATCAGCAGATGATCATGCATGATACTGTTCAGCAGATTTATGCTATTAACAGAGACGACTTCAATACGCGTGAGATACTTATAGTTCCCGAGGATCAAAAGGGCGGGTGGTTTGATGATCTGAGAAAAAATTATCCCATTCGCAGAGAATTTCAGAACACAAAGATTATCCTGGCAAAACAGGACGGCCGACTGGCGGAAAAGATAAAAGGAATCGGTTTTAGTATCGAGTAAACAGCATGGCAAATTCAACGAAATTACAATGGCCGGCCGGAGTTATAGATTTTTCCTCCGGCTGCGTTATAATGGGAATACTCAACGTGACCGATGACTCATTCAGTGATGGCGGGAAGTTTATTGACATTGATGTTGCGATTGCCCATGCTCTTGAAATGGCTCGGGCGGGAGCTGCCATAATAGATATCGGCCCGGAATCCACCCGTCCCGGCTCCGACCCTGTCAGCACAAATCGGCAGATCGAAAGAGCAATACCGATAATAGAAAAGCTATCCCAAAAAACCAATGCTGTGATAAGTATAGATACTGCCGATCAGGATGTTGCAGAGGCGGCACTTAAAGCCGGCGCAGGTATGCTCAACGATGTAACGGCCATGTCCGATGATCGCATGGCGAAGCTTGCTGCAGATAAAAATGTACCTATAGTACTTATGCACATGCAGGGCAGCCCAAAGACCATGCAGCTTGAGCCGAAGTATGACGATGTCGTAAGCGAGGTTAAGGATTATCTTCTTAAAAGGGCGGCTGTTGCCATAGATATGGGTGTCAGTAAGGAAATGATCTTTATCGATCCCGGCATAGGCTTCGGCAAGACTACGGAGCATAACCTTGAGCTTTTAAGGAATATTGACGAATTTGCCGCTACAGGTTTTAAAGTTTTGGTAGGATCAAGCAGGAAACGTTTTATAGGTCAGCTTACCGGAAAACAAATTCCCGCCGAAAGGCTCATGGGGACTGCGGCTACTGTTGCGTTATGTGCTGCTATGGGTGTTTCGGTGGTCAGGGTTCATGACGTTGGCAGCATGGTTGACGTAGTCAATGTTGCAAATGCTTTAAGAAGCTAAAAGCAGTGTTTTCTAAGCGATCTATGGGGGATTTTATGTTTTTTGCGGACATTTTTGTCTTGACCTGATGATTAGTTTATAGTATTTGGGAAATGTAATTAAGGAGATTTGTTAATTATTTTTAAGGATAAAAATATGAAGATTTCAAAAAGTGTTGTGTTGTTTGTAGTGTTGGCTGCAATTGTAGCTTTACCCGGCTGCGGAAAAAAGGATGGTTCAACAAGCAGTAAAAGCTCTTCGATTGATGAAACCAAACCTATCACTGAAATAAAAGCCGAAGCCGATAAAATGAGTGTTGACCAGCTTCGCGAAATGGCCATAAAATACCGTGATGCGATCAAGGACAAGAATGCTCAGATCGACAAGGTAATGGCTAAGCTTAGAGATGCCGGCGCAGGTGCGGCGATGACAGATGAGTTTAAGGGAATAAAAGAAGAAATTGCTGCCCTGACAACATCCGTCAAGGCACTTAAACAGAGATTTGGTGTTTACTATGATAAGCTCATGTTGTCAAAAGCTGATGTTTCTGATCTCAGCCTGGAGTAATTTTTTTAAAACAGCATATAATATCTGAAAAAGGATGGGAAAATTAATAACGATCCCGGCACTTTTCGATAACTATATCTATATTTATCGATATGATGACCGTGAAGCATTTGTTGTTGACCCCGGCGAAAGCAGGGCGGTAATAAAAGTTCTTCGTGCGCAAAACTTATCACTTAGGGCTATTCTGATCACCCACCATCATGCGGATCACTGCGGCGGAGCAGAGCAGATGCAAAAGCTTTTTAACTGTGATATTATCGCTGCTTCTAAGCGGATCGCAACCCCCAACTGTTCTGTAAAAGATCACCAAAAGGTATCCTTTGGTGGAATAAGCATAGAGGCTATTTTTACGCCCGGTCATACGTCGGATTCTGTATCATATTATATGACTGATCAACAAATGGGCGAAAAGGTGATCTTTACCGGCGATACGCTTTTTACCGGAGGATGTGGAAGGGTTTTTGAGTGTGATATGGCTACTATGTACAACTCACTTTGCAAATTGTCCTCTCTGCCCGATGATACTTTGGTCTGTACAGGTCATAATTATACCCTTGAGAACTACAGGTTCTCTTTGAACATTGAACCTGATAATGAACTTGTCAGAGACTGTCTTAAAAAGGCTTTAAGCCAGGAGGAACAGGACGAGCCTTATATTACAAATATGGCGCAGGAAAAAAAGACCAATATATTTCTGCGTTCGGATACCCTGGAAATCAGGTCCATATTAAAGATGCAGGATGTGGATGTAGCGAAGGTCTTTTCTGAATTGCGAAAAAAAAAGGATTCTTTTTAGATAACTTTATGAAGGTGGAATACAAACTTATGTACAGAAAAAAAGGTTCAACGAAATGACAAATAAGATCATATCGTTATATACAAAATATTTTGCCGTATGGGTTTTGATAATGGGTGTTATCGCATATTATTACCCCCGACCTTTCGTAGCCATGAAAGAATACATGACAATGTTCTTTGCTCTTACGATGTTTGGGATAGGTGCGGTTCTTAGTCTTGATGATTTTAAAAGGATCGGTCAAAGGCCGACGATAGTCATAATTGGATCTGTTGCGCAGTTTTCTATTATGCCTTTTGGAGCTTTTTTAGTCGCAAAAATTTTCAATCTGCCGGATGCGATAGCCGTAGGCTTGATCCTTGCAGGTTGTGCTCCCGGTGCAATGGCAAGTAATGTTATGTGTTATATTGCCTGTGCCGACACTGCTTACTCGGTATCGCTGACGACAGTATCAACGCTTTTATGTCCGGTTATTACACCGGCGTTGACCATGCTCCTTGCCGGCTCTGTGATGGATGTAGAATTTCTCCCCATGTTTTACAGTGTTGTACAAATGGTGATCTTGCCTCTTGCGTTGGGTTTTCTTGTAAGAAGGGCACTAAAGGAAAAGATGGATAAAGTAGTACATATTTTTCCTGCTATTTCGGTAACCTTTATTATTTTTATCTGCTCGCTTGTAATAGCCCTGAACCGGGAATATCTCGGCATGCTTACGATTAGTATTTTCTGTGCTGCGGTACTATTGAATCTTTATGGTATGTCAGCCGGATATGGCGTTGGCGCATTGTTCAAGATGTCTACAGCCAGAAAAAGAACTCTGTGTATAGAAATTGGTATGCAAAATGCCGGCCTTGGGACGGTTCTTGCACTTAAGCATTTTGGGGCCCAGGCTGCGATCCCTACAGCCATATTTGTATTTATTTGCATTATTACGGCGTCAATTATCTCAGAATTCTGGCGAAGAGACACCTGCTCATAGTCTTGGGAGGCCGTTTTAGAGTTAATATACCTAGTGAATAGGTCGCTTTTTTTATACAGTGTTTTTAACAGGGGTTTTTTAGATTATATCACCTCCTTTTTTTGCCGATATTTAACCGGAATATCTGTTTTCGGTATGTAGAGAGTTATTAACTTTTAAGGTTTTTTTATAAGTTATGAAGCTATCGGATCTAATAACAAACGAAGAAATAAATCACCCTGATTGCCAAATGGCTGTAAGTTCCGAAACACCCATCTCGGAAGCTCTTAAGAAATTATCCGAAAAGGGCAGCGATCATATATGGGTAAAAGACGGTGTGTGCGAAGATGGTAATGTGATATCACAAAAAGATATAATTCGCGGCATCCTCATTGAGTTTGATGGCATGCAGGATCAATTGGATCAGATTAAAGATAAATTTAATGCAGATGAGCCAAAGCTGTTAGGTACTGATCATGCCAAAAGCGAGCAAACTGCCATAAAAGACCACAAACTTGCTATTGCTTTTTCAAA
Source organism: Sedimentisphaerales bacterium (assembly GCA_016928585.1). Lineage (GTDB taxonomy): Bacteria > Planctomycetota > Phycisphaerae > Sedimentisphaerales > Anaerohalosphaeraceae > JAFGKL01. The sequence continues at coordinate 8,462 of JAFGKL010000085.1, read as the reverse complement.
GATGAATGAGGGCCTGATAATCCTTGATTCACTATTCCGTGTCGAAAGAGCGAATGCCTCTGCTAAAAGAGATCTTGGGATCAAACCTGATGCGGATAAAGAGGAGGTCTCTGCTGTTGTTGATCGTGTTGGTATAAGGAATTTGCTTGCTCTTGACAATGATCAAAGCAATAACGATAAAGGGGTCAAAATAAGGGTTGGCGAAAGAAAGATACTTAACATTCGCTGGAACAGGATCAGCGCTTCTGAATCCATCTCCCCGGGTTTTGTTGTTATGATTAATGATGCTACTGAGGAAATAGCCACTGAAAACATTAAAACGGACTTTATTGCAGCAATATCTCATGAGCTTAGAACCCCGGTTACAAGCATTCAGAATTCGGTTTCGAATATTCTTGCCGGCGTTACCGGCAAAGTAAACAAAAAAACACGCAAATACCTGGAGGTAATGGAGCAGGACTGCAAGAGATTTGCCGGTCTTATTAATGATCTGCTGGATATAGCAAAACTTCAGGCAGGAAGTCTGCCGGTAAATCGAAGGATCGTAAACATTGCCTCTGTCATAAACGAATCGGTTAAAGAAATTGGGAACAAAGCTGATAAAAAAGGATTGAAGGTTGATTTTAATTATTCCGGAAATTTTAACCCGGTTTTTGTAGATTCCCATAGAATAAAGCAGGCGCTCTGGAATCTGATCAATAATGCTATTGAGTATACCGATCCCGGCGGGACTATTACGGTAGGGGCATACGATAAAGATGACAACGTAATTGTTTTTGTAGAGGATACCGGCATTGGTATTTGCCAGGAAAGACGAAGACGAATATTTGATAAATTCTATCAGATCAACAGGCAGGCAGGTGCAGGATACAAAGGAACGGGACTTGGCCTTGCGATTTGTCAGGGAATTGTGGCGATGCATGGTGGTGAAATTTGGGTCGATAGTCAAAAGGGACAGGGAAGTACCTTTTCGTTTTCGATCCCGAAATGTGATCCTGCGACAGCCTTACGAGAGCATACCAATATGTTATCGGAACGTTGCAGAAGGAAAGACGATGAATTTGCTTTGCTTGTCATGAAAATGGATTTTCCAGAGGGTGCAGATGAACAAAGCAGGGAAGTTGTCGAATTGGTAATGAACGAGATCATTTCTGAAAGTGTCGATTTTTTAACGAATAAAGAGGATTTAATCGTCAAAACAGCGGAATTTGAGCTTTCGATTATAGTTCGTGGATCTTTTAGGTCTAGAATAAAAGGAGTGAAGGAAAAATTACATAAAATTGTTTCTAATAGATTAAAAAACAACTTAAACAGGGCTGCAATAATGCCGATGCTAGGTATGACTGTTTATCCGAGCGATGCTTGTAAAACGGTTGATATGGAAAGGAATACCAGGAATTCTTTGATGAGGTTCTGGAGAGATGATTAGGCGGGCAATTTGGATTATTCAATAAAACGTGGAGAACAAAAATGTTTGATTTTTTAGGTATTAAGAAAAAGAGCGATAAGGTTAAGATACTTGTTATTGACGATGAACCTAATATTGTGCAAACTCTTCAGGATCGTCTCGAGATGAACGAGTATGACGTAATTACTGCTGGCAATGGTAAAGAAGGCCTTATGATGGCTCTTGAACAAAAACCGGACGTGATTCTTCTTGATGTGATTATGCCTATTATGGATGGCCATGAGATGTTGGAAGCATTACGCAAGCAGCCGGAAGGCGATTATCCTTCGGTGATAATGCTGACAGCTCGCAGCCAGACACAGGATATTGCAAGAGCGAATGCCTGCGGTATTGATGATTATATCGTAAAGCCGTTTGATCTTAGTGAGTTGCTCGAAAAGATAGAAGTTGTTGTCGAAAACCGTAAAATGGCAGCCAGATAACGGCCTTGTTCTTAAAATGATCAAAAACACCCGTAACAGCTGGATGTTGGCGGGTGTTTTTTTATGCGCATTAAAAATATGTTATAAAAGCGGATCGTCATTGATCGAGATCAGTTCTGTTGTATATATTTGCCATTCTTTATTTTCTGTTTTTCTAAAATGAAGTTTAAGCTTAGCGAACATCAGGCTTTTGCCGGGCGCAAAATCACTTTTTGGCTGCATAAACACTGCAATACGTAATTCGGAGGATCCTGTCATTTTTGCTGTTTTTATGAGATTTTGACGGATCTTTATTTTTTCTATACCTGCTCTTGATGTGATCTCTCTCAGTGCTTCCATAAGCCGTTGTTTTGAGGGATTTCTTTGGTCAGAATAGTCCGGCGAGATGTTCTCAGCAACAAGGTCAAGATCGCCGTCGATCACGGCTTTGACAGATTGTTTTATTGTCAGTTCGATTTTTTCATAGTCCGTTTTTACAAAATGATCTACCCCAAAGGCCGTTGCTGCTAATACAAAGGGTATAATAAGCTGCCAGAAGCGTGCTTTTTCAGGACGTGCCTTGCGGAACATTACTATAACAAGCAAAACGGCCATTGATATGGAAAACAACAGCCATGGATTTTCGTAAATGTTATACATAACAGTTTATTCGATCGCTAATTTCTTAATGCTTTTATAGGGGCAGGTATTCTGCCTTGTCTGGCGATAAAATCGGGAGCGGCTATTTTCGGAACCTTCATTATCGGCGCCGAGCCTAACAGTCCGCCAAAGTGTACCATCTGCCCCGACCGTTTGCCCGGTACAGGGATTACCCGGACGCTTGTTGTTTTGTTGTTTGCCACCCCGATAGCGAGTTCGTCTGCTATGATCGCTGAAAGCACTTCCGCAGGAGTATTTCCCGGAACCGCGAACATATCAAGGCCTACCGAGCAGACTGATGTAAGAGCCTCAAGCTTTTCAAGATTCAAAGCTCCGCTTTTCACAGCCTTTATCATGCCGTCGTCTTCACTTACAGGGATGAACGTTCCGGACAAACCGCCGACATTACCCGATGCCATCGCTCCGCCTTTTTTAACCGCATCTATTAGAAGTGCAAGAGCTGCTGTGGATCCGGGCCTGCCCATCACGCTTACACCCATTGCTTCAATGATCTGTGCAACCGAATCTCCCTTTGCAGTAGTTGATGCGAGTGATATGTCCACGATCCCAAAATCAACTTTCATCTGCTCGGCCATCTCACGCCCGATCAACTCACCGGCTCGCGTGATCTTAAATACAGTACCCTTGATAACTTCTGAAAGCGCTGTCAGATCACAATCGGGATTGCTTGCTATTACGTTTCTTACAACACCTGGTCCGGAGATTCCTATATTCAACGAAAAATCTGGTTCTCCCACCCCGTGATTGGCTCCCGCCATGAAAGGATTGTCCTCTGGCACGTTTGCGAATACCGCGATCTTCGCACACCCTATGCCGTCTTTAGTCATGGCTGCAAGCTTTTTTAGGATATGACCAAATTCCGATATCGCAGTCATATTCATTCCTGCCTGGGTAGAAGCGAGATTTAAAAAACCGCATACTCGTTTGGTTTTTGAAAGGGCTTCTGGTATCGATTTTATAAGATTTTCGTCAGAAGAGGTCATTCCTTTTTGGACCATCGCACCAAACCCGCCCAGGAAATCTATCCCGGCATTCGAGGCTGCTTTATCCAGCGTTTTGACAACTCGAACTGCTGCCTTGGTGGTGCGAGGCAGCGGCTCAAGTAATAGTGAAACCGGGGTAACTGATATCCTGCGATTAGTTATAGGGATGCCGTACTTGTGCTGTATTTTGTCGGCGTATATGTTCAGAAGTTTTCCTTTTTCGACGATACGTTTGTAAATTCGATTGCAAAACTTTGTAAGATCACGATCCATGCAGTCTTTCAGGTTTATGCCGAGCGTGACAGTACGAATGTCAAAATGCTGGTGTACTGTCATGTTTACTGTCTCAAAGACTTCTTCTACTGTTATGCTCATCTTTATTTCCTCTTGTTCTTAAAAATGACTAAGACAGGCTATATCCTGTGCATCATTTTGAATATTTTTTCATGCTGGAACGTAATATTCAAACTCATGTTCTTTGCGATCCGGTCTAATCTTTTTTGTATCTGTTCCATATTGATAGTTGCTTTGGCCATATCGCATGCCATCGTCATCACAAAGTAATCTTCCATGATCTTCTGGTTAACATCGACTATGTTGATATTTGCCTTTGACATAGCAATACTGAGATTGGCAATGATGCCGACCTTGTCCTTTCCTGTTACAGTGACGATGCAGATTTGAGATTCCTTATCTGTTACCATGCTATTCTCCAATGTGCTTATGGTTGACTTATTTTGTTTATATCGTTCCAGTCTGTATTTTCTAATGCGAGATTTTTCTGATGATCCGTCATGTCGTAGTGTAACGCGGTAACGGTTATATAACCGTTACTCAAAGAATTTGTGTCCAGTGACGACGAATCGTCATCACGATGGTCGCAGCCGGTAAAAGTATAAATAGTTTGCCCTTCTTCATTTTTTGTTGATGAGTATTTTTCGTGGTAACCGTTTACGGAATGAGGAACCACAAGTACCCCTTTAGGCTCTTTATTTGATAACGGCGGCATATTAACATTGATCACCTTTCCGGGTTCCAGCGGCAGCAGTTTAGCTATTATTTTAATGGAATATTCCGCGGCCTTATCGTAATTGATATGATCTTCAAATGCAGCACTTAAAGCTATCGAGGGAATATTATAAAAGGCCGCTTCCATTGCTGCCGCTACCGTTCCGGAATAATATACATGGACTCCAACGTTGGCTCCGGAATTAATGCCGGATATCACAAGATCTATCTGCGACTCGATTATAGTATTTACTGCCAGTTTAACACAGTCGGCAGGGGTGCCATGGACACAGTAGCCGCTTATATTATCGGGAAAATCAACCTTGTTGTAGGTTAGCGGATCAAGCGAAATGCTATGGCTTGCTGCTGATTTTGGCTGAGCCGGTGCAACAACAGTTACATCCCCGATCTGCCGAAGCTGTTTATATATTGCCATTAAGCCGGGGGCGAAGATTCCATCATCATTTGTGAGCAGTATGTGCATTTGCATCCTTTCATTATATTACTGTCCGGATTGTAATTGTTTTACTTGCTTATGTCAATTGACCTTGTAGTAATACTTTGTATAATATCCAGCATGAAACGATTTATTCCCGGAAAAGACCTTAACCCCGTCTTAATGAGCCGTCAGCAGGTACGGGCTTTTGACAGATGGGCAATAGAAACCCTCGGTGTACCCGGCGTAGTGCTTATGGAAAATGCCGGCAGAAGTTGTGCCGAGTTGATCCTCGAAAAACTTGATCACATCAAAGAGCCTGTGGTATCTGTCGTTTGCGGCCCCGGCAACAACGGCGGCGACGGTTTTGTGATCGCAAGACATCTTTACAAGGCAGGTGTAAATGTAAATGTGGTCATCTGTGGTGATAAGACAAAGATAAAAGGCGATGCAAAGATCAACCTTGATATCGTTGAAAAAATGAACATCAGTATAGCTGTTGTCGATATGACAGAGGCAAACCTTGTCTCACAGATTAATGTTTTGATGGCACAAAGCAGCTTGATTGTTGATGCTCTATTTGGAACCGGGCTTACTGGTAAGCTTCGCCACGAATATATAGACCTAATAGAACAGATGAACCGCCTGAAAAAACCGATTATTGCTGTCGATATACCTTCCGGCCTTGATTGTGATTCAGGTTTGCTATTAGGTACTGCAATAAAAGCGTTGGCGACAGTAACTTTTGTTGCTGTCAAAAGTGGCTTTGCGGTTGCCGGATCAGAAAATTACACAGGTGATGTGTATGTTGCCTCAATAGGCATCGACCCTGAAAACATATCGTAAGTCTATGCTAAAAAGGACTCGATTTGCTCGCAAGTGTCTCAAAACCGATTAAATACAGGAATCGGTCCTGATTAAATATCGGTATTGAGAAGGTGTTGGCACGGGAGAGAATGTCCTGATAGTAGTTATATTTCTTTAAGTAGGTATTGTATTTTTGCTCGATCATAGGATTTTCTTCAATATCGTCTATGGTTGGTTTTCTCATTGGTTCTGGCTTATATCCGAGTACCACAAAATCCGTATCTATCGTAACATTTTCCGAGACCTCTCCTCCCCATCGCTCTATAAGATCTATGATCTTTTCCCTGCCGTCGTAATCTATCCTGCCATCGCCGTCAAAATCGAACTGACCGGCTACTACGAATGAATTACTGGTTGTGCTGTCCCAGACAAGATTGACTGCTATGTCATCCTCTACTATAGGGTTCTTTTTCGATGAAGTTATGATCTTTGCTGCCGATACGGTCTCGGTTACTCCAAAAACTTCTACCTGTGCTTTTCCAATTCCATCTTCCGGAACGGGCGTGTTCTTGTCATAGATAGAGAATGTCAACCCAATATAAACGTGATCATTGGAGCCTATATCCAGAAATACAGTATTTGTTTGCATATCTACTGAAACAACGCCGGCGTCAGACCGGAAAGCGGCCACTTCTATATCGGGACGGGGCTTGATTACTTCGAGTTTGGCTATTGCGTCTTTAAGAGATTTCTTAGTATCATCAAGCTCTGTTCCAAGTTCCTGTATCTGCTGGTTTTTCTCTTTAAGCGTAGTTTCCGCTTTTTTGAGTTTTGTCATATACGATTTGATCTGATCATCGGCAGATTTTTTATGCTCTTCCTCTAAGCTGTCATAATTGGCTTGTATTTTGTCAGCTTCTTCCTGGTAGTGATTTTTTTCAGTGATCAATCGTTCTTCTTCAATGCGGAAGTTATCAAGTGCAATGTCAAATTCCTCCTGAAGTTCACTGAGCATCTTTTGGGTGCTTTGCTGTTTCTCTCGTGCGGTGTCAACTTCTGATTTTAACATTGATATCGTCTGGATAAGGTCTACGCCTTCGGGGCCATAAGCTGCGGTTGCGTCCTGCCCCAATGCTTCCATCATTTCATTGATCTTCAGTTTTGCTGTGTTTACTTTTGTCGAAATTGGCGTATCTTCAGGCATTTCGCCTGTTACCGCGGAGGTGAGATTTTCAAGGTACTCGGTCATAATACCCAAATAGCTCTTGTTGCCCTCTCTTTTGCCGATGGTACGGGTTAAGCCTCGACGTTCACTTTCTGAGGCTAGTTCGTCTATTTGCCTCTTAATATCGTCATTTTGTGTCTTGAAATCAGATGATTTGATATAGAAAAGAACCGCGCAGGTCGCAGTGATAAGGAAGAGTGCTACAAAGGTTATTACCGCATACATCATTGCGTTGCTCTGCGAAGATTTGCCCGGTGGCATAATTGTAATCCCTCAAAAAAAGTAAAATTCATCAAAAAACCGGATTCGACAATCAACAAAAGCGTCGAAAATACCCTAATTTACGCCCATATATTAGTTTTTTGTCGAAGATGATGCAATTATAAAACTAATTCTTGCCTAATTTAACGTGGCTGCTTAAAATCCAGGCGTCTAAACAGGACGTGTTAGTACTTTTTACGTCTTGCCATGCAAATTGTTCTGACAATATATTTTTCGGCTCATATTGCCCGTAAACATGAAGTTTTGTAAGATAGCAGGGCTTGCTGAGAGCTTAATTTTACTCTTGAAAAGGTGTAGTGATATATGGCTAAAAAGAAGACCGCAACCCAGGTAAAAACAGTTGACAAACAGCGTCTTCAGAAGTTTCTCGCTTCCGCCGGTGTCGATTCGCGGAGAAAATGCGAAGAGCTTATTTTAGAAGGTGCTGTTCGGGTCAATCGTAATGTGGTTGACGAACTGCCTGCTTTTGTGGATCCTGAAAAAGACATTGTTACTGTAAATGGCAAGCGCGTACACCTTGCCGACAAGGTGTATTATTTACTGAATAAACCCAAGGGGGTTATATGTACGAACTTCGATCCGCAGGGGAGAAAAAAAGCGATTGATCTTATCGATTGTCCGGAACGGATCTTTTGTGTAGGACGTCTTGATGTTGAGACCAGCGGAGCCATCATACTGACCAATGACTCAAAGCTTTCGAACAGGCTTACGCACCCAAGATATGAATTATCAAAAACTTACGAAGTAAAACTAAAAGGGTGTATTGATGGTGAATCCATAGAAAAGCTCAAGAAGGGTGTTTGGCTCTCTGAGGGCAAAACTTCGAGGGCTGCGCTGAAGGTTATAAACAGAACGCGTACCGAGTCAATTGTCCAAATAACCATCCGGCAGGGGCTTAACAGGCAGGTTCGTCGTATATTCGTCAGGGTGGGCTATAAGGTAAAAGCCTTAAAAAGGACCCATATAGGCAATATCAACATTAAAGGGATGGGCATCGGTCAGTACAAAAAGCTGACCAAAAGCCAGGTTGAGTATCTTAAAAAGATCACAGAAAAGTAAAAACATAAAGAGAAGACCGCTGCTAAACAATTTTATTTAAATGCTTTTGTCATCGTTTTTTACGAGATGCTTTTCTTGACTCTTCTTTCCTTATTTCGCGTCTTGTGCTTGT
>JAFGKL010000084.1 GCA_016928585.1 Sedimentisphaerales bacterium | reverse complement strand
TTAAATTGGTCTGTAGAAATTTTCGTCGTAGCCGGGCTGCGGTTGGGGAGGATTGGGCCATCCCAGCACATCGAACATGAATGTTTTGCCGTGCTTTATCATTGTTCCGGGCATGCAGGGGAACATTTCCAGCGATCCTATGACGCTGTTGTCGTACTTATCGAGAGTTTTTAAAAGATATGCCCAATTTTCCTTTGCCATTCCTCCTCGTACCCCCGGCGGTTCGTGATCGTCCAATTGGCCGTAGTTGTCGGTTAGATGGAGATGCGTGGTTCGATGGGCAAGTTTATCGACGTATTCTTTGAAAGAGTGTTCCGGGTCGATATTTGCAAAGCCGGTATCGAAACAGAATTTTACCGAGTCGAATTTTTCTGAAACCTGGAGCATTGCGGCTAATTGGCCGGTTTCAATGCAAAGTTCTACGTTGTGATCTTTTGCCATCTTTACGACCTCTGTGACAAATTCCCAGTCGGCTATTCCCAGGTCGCCGGAAACACACAGGCTTCTTAGGTCGGCTACGATATTGGCTTCAAGGAACTGAGCACATTGTATCTGTTCCTGCCAGTCATTTATTGTAGGCCCGTCATCTCGTGAGGCAAGGGAGACGGTCATTCCTTCAGTGGCATGTTTCAAACGAAACCAATTCTTTTTTGCGAATCTGCAATCGTTACTGCCTTTCATAGTCGGCCAGATCTCGATACCAAATCCCAGCGATCGTAAGAAATCACACTCCTGCTCGAAAGAGAGATGGTGTTCCCTCCACCAGAAAACCATTGTAGATACTACATACTGAATTTGCATTAAATGTCTCTATAAGCAATTTATTTGCCGATCGGCCCTCACGTCCCGATGACGTCTGGTTTTTCAAGGCGTTATTTATAACTTCTTTTCGGCACAAAGCAAGGATGGCTTAACATTTAGTCATATAATTAAGCTGATTAGGGCGTTTTAAAGGGTATTTATATTGATTTTATGTGTTTTAGGCGTTTTTAAGGGTCCGAGGCGGCTTAAAATCATTTAAAATTGAAAAAATGGGGTTGAAATCCCGAATTTAACCGATATAATGCTATGTTTCACAGAATTGGAGCAGATAGAAATGAAAAAAGGTATACATCCAGAATATAATGACGTTAAGGTTCGCTGCGGTTGCGGAAACACTTTCGAGACCCGCAGTACGGCCAAAGAGATCCATGCAGAAATCTGTTCGATGTGCCATCCGTTCTATACTGGTAAGCAAAAGTATGTCGATACTGCAGGAAGGATCGAACGGTTCCAGAAGAAGTACGGCAAGAGTTACCTTAACAAAGACAAAAAATAGCTTAATATAGAATCTACAAGCTTACGCTGTTGGTCTTAACTTACAACTTAAGTATTAGCAGCGTAATTTTTTTGTAAATATCTATTAGGAAGCCGGCATGTCCGATCAAAATGAAAATCTGATCGCAAAATTAGATGAGCTTGAAAAGCGATATGCCGAGATCGAAGCACAGATCAACGATCCGGCTATTTCGAGCGATCATGCAAAACTTATCCCTCTTAGCAAAGAGCAGGGTAAGCTGCGCGCCATCATCGATAAATACCGCGAGTACAAAGAGGCGGTAAGCGGTATTGACGATGCACAGGCGATATTAAACGATCCTGATGTAGAGGAAGATTTTCGCGGGCTTGCATCCGAGGAAATATCAGAGCTAAACGGCAAAAAAGAACTTTTGATAGAGGACATAAAGAACACGCTTGTGATGGCTGACGATGCGGATATAGATTCTATCATAGTTGAGGTTCGGCCCGGTACCGGTGGTGACGAGGCGTCGCTATTCGTTCGGGACCTTTTTAATATGTACAGCAAATATGCCGACAAGCAAAAATGGAAGGTCGAAGTTCTTACGATGAGTACGACCGAGATGGGTGGTTTCAGGGAATTGATAATGAATATTAAGGGGCCGGGAGCATGGGCGCATTTGGGTTATGAGGGCGGCGGACATAGAGTGCAGCGAGTTCCCGAAACGGAAACACAGGGAAGGGTCCATACGTCGGCGGCAACGGTAGCGGTTTTGCCGGAGCCGGAAGAGGTGGATATACAGATAGATCCGAGCGATGTTGTCGAGCATGTATCTCGTGCCGGCGGACCGGGCGGACAAAGCGTGAACAAACTTAACAGTGCAATCAAACTCGAGCATGTTCCGACAGGGATAACCGTAAGTATGCGGGACGAAAAAAGCCAGCACAAGAACCGCGCGAAAGCGTGGCGGATATTGCGGACGAGAATTTATGAAAAGCAACTTGCTGAAGTTAATAAGGAGCGTGACTCTGCGAGAAAAACCATGATCGGTTCCGGGGACCGGTCGCAGAGGATACGGACGTACAATTTCCCTCAGAACCGTTTGACCGATCACAGGATCAACCTGTCTCTTTACAGCCTCGACAGGATAATCTTAGGTGAGATGGACGAGTTGATAGCGGCTCTGCAGGAAAACGACAAACTGCAAAGACTAAAAAACCTTTAAACACCCTTTAGGG
>JAFGKL010000083.1 GCA_016928585.1 Sedimentisphaerales bacterium | reverse complement strand
CTGCTGCTGGAGAAGATACGCTTGTTCTGGTTGTTTCAGATCACGGGTTTGGAACTTTAAAACATGCCGTGGCGCTTAACGTATGGCTCAAAAATCATGGATATTTAAAACTTTTACCTGAAAAAAAAATCTGTCTCTGGAAAAGGATCAAACAGAAAGTCCGCCCGTTAAAACTGATGGCTGTGTCTTACGGTAATATCAAAAAACGCTTCAAAAAAGCCGGGGCCACCCCCCTCTTCGGCGTCATAGACCTGGAGCACATGAGGCAAATAATAGATTTTGACAACACGCAGGCTCTATGCGTCGGCGGCATGGCAGGAATACTTTATATAACCGAAAAAAACATGGACAAACGAAACGCTCTTGCCGAAAAAATACGCCGGGAAATGCTTGATGAACTCGGGCCCGGCTCCGAACTGCCCGTAATTAAAAATATAAAGTCAGGTGCCGAAGTTTATTCTATAAATACGGAAAGTACCCCTGACCTTGTCATTGAATATTTCGAGGGGATCGAATCCAGAAGAAGCCCAAAAGGACAAACTGTTATCATTAACAGAGAAGAAAACGGTAGAGAAAATGGTACTCACAGGCGAAACGGCATTTGGGCCGCTTATGGAAAAGACATTAAACCTGGAACAAATGCCGACAAACAGATCGTTGACATTACACCCACAGTCCTTGCATATCTAGGGCTTGAGATACCAAAACATATCGACGGGAAAAGTTTGACTGAAATATTCAAAGATCCGCCTGAACTAAAGTACGAAGACTTCAGGTTCGACCGTTCTAAGGCGGTTAAATATACGAATGACGAACAGGCAGAGGTCGAAAAACAGCTTGCAGACTTAGGTTATCTCTAAGCAAAAAAAACGTGTCGTATTTATAGAAACAACAGAACTTTTATTTTAATCCGTTAATTATTTCACGAATCAGCTTAAACACATCGAATCCTTTGCCTAAAAAGCTAACCACCAATATGACAACAACGTAAACTGCGATACATTGAAGCAGGATTAATATAAACCAATAAAAGTCTACTTCACCTGTTAGCTGCTTTGTCGCTAACGCGCAAACCATCATTATTATGGTTGCAAACGTAGGGGAAAAAAGGATCCTAACCGATTCAAGCTTTTTGATACCAACCATTTTTTCGAGCAGATAAAATCCTATCGGAGCCATGATCAGAGATGGCCACAAAACACAAATTGATGTCCCGGCTATACCGTATCTGATCGTCAAAGGATAGATCGTTATGGCCATTAATGTTACTCGTAAAACAGCAAGTTTGGCCAATACATCCGGCCTGCCAATCGCCATGAATACAGAAGACCGCTGCATACATTTGAGAAGCCCCAAAAGGCTGAGTATCTGTAGAGACGAAACCATAGGCAGCCATTTCTCCGTCAAAAAAAGACGCGTGAAATCCGGAGACAAAACTATTATAGCTCCCGTAATTGGGAATACTATCAGGCTTGTTATTTGTAATGCCTTAAAAAAACCTCCCTGTATCTTTTCGATATTCCCCTGAAGTTTTGAAAAAGTAGGAAAGGCAACTTGGGCTACTTTGTTGCCGATTTCATCTGAAACCATATTTCCAAGTTCGTAAGCCTTACGATAAAAGCCAAGAGCTGTCGCACCCAAAACTTTTCCTACGAAAATATCGTCTCCGTTAAGTGAAATAAAATAAAGTATTTTGATCGCAAAAACATGTCTGCCGAATGCCCATAGCTCTTTTAACTTTATTATGTCAAAGCTAAACTTGGGCTTGTAAGGATGCAGCACATAACTTAGCACACATCTGGTAGCGCTCCCTGCCAGCCCCCCAAAAACAAGTGCCCAGACATTCTTATATATAAATGCCAAAGATATAACCACTATCGTCCCTACAACTGTACCGCTTACTTCCAAAGTAAACCTTCTGCTGAACTGTAGCTCTTTGTCAAAATAAACTACTCCGATATTGACAATGCCGTTAATTACAAGAGATATCGCAACAACCTGAATAACACCGGCGGCATCTGTTCGATTGAAAAAATTCGCAAGATAAGGGGCTGCAAAGTAAAGAATTATAAACAGGACCAGCCCGCGAATTACACTTATTGTCCATGCAACATCAAGGTAATCCTCCGCTTTTTCTTTTCGTTGAACAAGTGCCTCGCGAAAACCCATCTCTGTAAAATTTAGTACAATGATCGTCATCAGCGATGCTATACCGAGAAGTCCGAAATCTGTCGGGGCCAGGAGGCGAAGAAGGATTATCTGTTTAACAAAAGACAAAAAACCGATAACGCCTCTTAGGGCAAAGAGCCAAACACCGCCCTTAACAGCACGGCTGTAAAGTGTTTGCTGACACCCGTCTGTCTCATCTATAAATGTTAAATCTTCCGAATCAGTCATCTGCAAAACCTTTAAGACCAAAACTTGCTGATCTATCCTCGTGAAGGATCAAGGATAGATACGTTTTTACTCAAGCTCTCACAAACTATATCTTTTGAAGTATTCATTAAGAACAACTGTGCCCATACCTCTAAAAGTAAAAGCCTGTAACTGAATTGCTGCTTAGAATTATTCAGCATATAGTTTACACTGTTATCGTCAAGTCTGAAAATATCCGCGACAAAAGATCCTTTAAAAAATCCTTGGGATATCTTTAAGTGTCTTTGAGATTCGGTCGGAAAACCTAACTTCTTTCGCATGCTTAGCTTAGCTGGGAGATATCTATCGGCCACTTTTCTTATAACCCATTTGTCCCTCAGAAAATAATGCTGCCTTTCCAGCATAAATGGCGAAAACCTGACCTTGCATCTATACGGCATATTGACTGAAAGTTTTACAAGTTCCGTATCGAGAAATGGAAAGCGGGCTTCTATGCCTGACGCCATGCCAAGGCAGTCGTTGCGATGAAGCAGCGTTCTTAAATGATAATTCAGCATCAGCAGGCTCTTTTGATCTTTTTTGGCAATATCAAGACCTGTTAATTGCTTGATATCGTTAACGATGCGTTCTCTTTCTATGCCTTTTTCAAATCCGTTAAAAATATTACAGGATGCATTTTCATAAACTGGTCTGGGGGACCATCGACCAGCCAGCTTTCTGGCTGTTTGACGCACCATCTGGTAAAATGAGTGCTGCGGAAATTCCAGCAGGAACTTCCTTAGATTAAAAACCAGGTTATGATATCCAAGGTAACACTCATCAGAACCCTCTCCGGACAAAACAGCTTTAATATTATTGGCTCGCACCAACTGAGAAACTTTTAAAAAAGGTACTGAATTGGGGTGTTGGCTGTACGGATAGCCATAATGTTCGATCACATCAGGGATCAGATCTATAAAATCCTGTGGTGTAACATCTACGCTTTTAAGGTCTAATTTCAGGTACTTGGCGAGAGAACTTGCCGCCGCATATTCACTATCAGGACCGACCACATTGGCATGAAAGATGGCAAGATCGCTATGAAACTTACTGGCCATAGCCATAATTAAAGAAGAATCAACACCCCCGCTGCAAAGAGCTCCTACCGGAACATCGGCAAGAAGCTGCTTTTTTACAGAGTCTAAAAGCAAACGATCAACTTCGTCAACTATTTTTTCAGAACTCATCCTTTCAAGTTTCGCAACCTGGTCCTGATCGCGGAGATCGCTGACCCTGAAAAATCTGTCATAACTCGCCGGCCCGTTCAGTTTCAGTTTTATGATGGAGCCGGGCGGTACGATCGTAATATTATCGAAAAAAGAACGACCTTGAGTGGGCCCTTCAAAACCCTGAACATAGGATGAAATAGTAAGCATGTCGGGCTTCAGATCTATCCACGGACGCATCGCACACACTTCAGATGAGAACATAAACCGATCTTCGCTGTCATAAACATAGAGCGGCTTTATTCCAAATCTATCTCTGACCAAAACAAGTTCCTTCTGTTCCTTATCATATAATGCAAAAGCAAACATGCCTTCGAGCCTTTTTAGGGTTTCTTCCAATCCCAGGTGAATAACACATTCAAGAGCAACTTCTGTGTCAGATGTTGTCCTGAAAACCACCCCTCGTTGCTCAAGCTCGGCTCGTAATTCGCCAAAGTTATAGATCTCGCCGTTATATACTATACAGAATCGACCTTGCCCGTCCCAAAAAGGTTGATTGCTTCGCGATGAAAGATCCAGAAGAGAAAGCCTTGTATGCACAAACCCTATCCCGGGTTCCGCATAGATACCTTTGCCATCTGGACCGCGATGTTCCAGGTGTTTAAGGGTTCTGCACAGACGATCCTTTTCCGGGATCACATCAGAATTGCGAAAATGTATGCCGAAAATACCGCACATATCAGATTATCACTCCTTTAGTTAAAAGTATTTCGGCAAATTTATTCGAAATAATTAAAATCCTCACCTGAATACTTTTCTATCGTGCTTTGACCGTTAGAAAGGTACTCAATAGCAGAAATTACTACAAACAAACGATCTAGAGAGCGTGTGTCATATTCGTCAAGCTTGGCCAAAACATCATTCAGGGCACCATCCGAAAAAACCTGTGTTAATGATGGGCAGCCGTCGATCTGTTCTTTGAGGCAATTTGAAAGAACCCGAAAAACACTATGCCTGACTTTGGGCTTTTCTTCTGCCTGCGGCCCCTTCATTTTCTTATAAATAAATCTAACAGGATTCGGTAATTTATTAATACGTCGGATTACTTGCCAAAAAAGACTTTTATCTTTTGCGATAGAGATACGGATAGTAGAATCGACATTCGTGCCATACTGTATTGCGTAACCGACATTGAGAGCGTCGGGTGACAACATCGACAAAAACTTCGCATAAAGATACCTGTTTGTCTTTTGACTGTCCGGACAGTTCATGGCATAGCAGAAAAAAGGTATAGATAAAAACGGGCTGGAACTCCAGAAAAATGCTCGCTTGCGATCCTCTCCTTCCAAAAAACGCCCGAACAATCTTTCATAGATCAAAAAGTGAACATACTTTTGTCTTAGCGATTTTTCAGGATAACTTAAGATATGGTCCCTGAGCCTCCGCTTGATCTTTTCTTCGGAACCACCGGTCAACGCAGCAACGGCTCTTAAGGAAAATGCACAGTTCTTGGCGATAATAAAATCCACAAGGTCGTCAATGCTTTTTACCTTCTTGTAAGGTCTTAAATCCGGCATCACTTTATCGCCGCCGTTACCGGAAAGCATTACGATATCTGTTCCGAATTCATTACGAACGCTTGTGAAATAACTCAAAGCATGAACATTAGTAAAATCGGCAAAACCGTTCTTAAGTGTTAATATATCGAGATTCTTTCTGCCCAAAGCTCGGGGCAGCTCTTCAACTTTCCATTTAATATTTAAAACTTTGGTTAATTGCTCGGCGGTCTCTGCGTCACATTTGGCATTTTTATCGAAATCGATCCATGTTCTGGCAAAAAACTCCTGCCCGCCTTTTAATAACCCCGCACAAATGGCCCTGGAATCCATACCGCCGCTTAAGGAAACAATCGTCTTGCCTGAAACAGAGACCTGTTTCCTGCACGCACCGATAAATAACTCGGCTAAATCTTTTGCATTCTGATTAGCCGATTTATATTTATGTTTTTTGTCTTCAAAATTGAATTCATGAACGACCTCCTTGCTGACTGAACAGTTATCGACATCGATTGTTATAACACAGGACGGCGGAACACGTTCGACATCTTTTAAAAAAGTACCTGTACCGAGAAAATATCCAAAAAGTAAATAGTCTGACACAAAAACTGCATCAAAAACTTTTTCGTCTATATTAGCATTGATAAAACTGTAATCACGAGAGATACAAATGCTGTTCTCCGAACAATACAGGTAAAAAGGCAATCGAGAAAGCAGATCGTTGACGATAACAATTCGCCTCGTACGTTTATCAAAGAAAAAGATAATAAAAGCGCCGTCAAAATGAAGAAGCCGACTCTTGATCAGGTTTTTTTGATCGTCGCCGCCGCTAAAAAGTTCCTCTGCAAAAGAAACTAATCTGCTCTCCAGAGATTCCCGGCCGTCAAAGTATATTTTACCTTCAACAAAAATATAATGATCGTCATTCTCGAAATAATTTATCGGGTAACCGTCATAGCTTGATCCGCCAAGAAAAAATTTCTCGTTTTCGAAAAATACTTCCCTTTTATAGCCGTCGGGATGATCGGGGCTTTGGGCCGACCGCAGGTAAAAGCTCTTTTGGTTGGAAACGCCGTCTGCCGAACATAAAAAACTCAAACCGGGCATACTGAGCTTAGACAAATCCGATCCTTTCCGCCTTTATCTGTAACATGGTTAAAACATTAAATAACACCAATATTATATTACATGATTTACTCTTACTCAATTGTTATCTATTTGAAATTAAATTTGTTTTTTGGAGGATTATGTGGTAAGTTTTCTGCTTCAGGGAACTATTTTGGAGCACTATAATGGGAAAAACACTAACATACAAGATACTTGAAAAGCACTTGGTCGACGGCCAACTTAAGGCTGGCAGCCCAATAGGGATCCGTATCGACCAGACGCTCACTCAGGATGCGACTGGTACAACGGCTTTCTTGCTGTTTGAGTCGATGGGAACACCTCGTGTAAAAACAGATCTGTCCGTAAGCTACGTCGATCACAATATGAGCCAGTTCGGACCGGAAAACCACAACGACCATCTATACCTGCAAACAGTATCTACAAAAGCAGGCGCACACCATTCAAGGGCTGGCAACGGGATATGCCACCAGGTACATCTCGAAAGATTCGGCAAACCCGGTGCAACTCTTTTAGGCAGTGATTCACACACACCTACAGGCGGCGGTATCGGCATGATAGCAATTGGTGCAGGAGGTATGGATGTGGCTGTCGCTATGGGCGGAGGTGCATTTTACTTGACATGTCCTAAAGTTATTGGCGTCGAACTTACCGGCAAGCTGAATAAATGGGTAGCAAGCAAAGACGTTATACTAAAACTCCTGAGCATCTTAACGACAAAAGGCAACGTCGGATGTGTTGTAGAATATTTCGGAGACGGCGTGGAAACTCTATCCGTACCCCAAAGAGCAACGATAACCAATATGGGTGCTGAGCTCGGCGTTACAACCAGTATCTTCCCAAGCGACGAAAAAACGCGAAAGTTCCTCGAAGCACAGAACAGGGAGAACGACCTCGACTTGCTAAGCGCGGACATTGACGCAGAATATGACAGAGTTATAGAAATAGACCTTTCAAAGCTGGAACCAATGGCCGCATGCCCTTCCTCGCCGGACAATATAAGACCTATAACAGAACTCGAAGACCTGAAGATCGGACAGGTCATCGTCGGAAGTTGCACAAACTCAAGTTACATGGACCTGATGATGATTGCAGAGGTACTAAAAGGCAGGCAAACTTACGAAATGATAGAGTTCGCAATCGCACCGGGGAGCAAACAGGTCTTAAATATGCTCGCAAAAAACGGTGCCCTCGCGGACATCATCGCGGCTGGAGCAAGAATATTGGAATCTGGCTGCGGCCCATGCATCGGACAGGGTTTCTCTCCCGCCTCAGACCTCGTAACCTTAAGAACGTTCAACAGGAACTTCGCCGGCAGAACGGGAACTTCAGGCGATCAGGCTTATCTCGTCAGCCCCGAAACCGCCGTCGCTTCCGCAATCATGGGCCAGGTTACCGACCCCAGAAGACTTACAGAAATGATGGGCATTAAATATCCGAAAATCGAAATCCCAAAAAAGTTCCTGATCGATGACAGCATGATCGTAAAACCCTTAAACGTAGATGAAGCACGAAAGGCCGAGGTAATAAGGGCTTCAACCATCGTCGTTCCGGAATCGCCAAAACCACTTGCAGATAACCTCAACGCAAAAGTTCTGCTTAAATGCGACGATAAGATAACAACCGATCACATCATGCCGGCTGGAGCTTTTCTAAAATACAGATCCAACGTCCCCGAATACGCAAAGGTCGTCTTCAACTGTTTCAACGAAGAAGGCAAACCGACCTTCGCACAAAGGGCACTTGAACTAAAAGCAAACAACATCGGAGGCATTGTCGTTGCCGGCCTAAGCTACGGGCAGGGATCAAGCAGGGAACACGCTGCACTGTGCCCGATGTACCTCGGAGTAAAAGCAGTCATAGCCAAATCCATTGAACGCATACACAAGGCAAACCTCATAAACTTTGCTATTACGCCGATAGAATTCGCCGACGAAAAAGATTATGACGGAATAAACCAGGACGATCAGCTTCGTATTGAAAACTTAGCCGATTCTGTAAAAAGCAGCGACAAGGTAACCATAAAAAATATCACCTCGGATTTTGAATTTGAGGGCCGGCTCGTTCTTTCCGACCGTGACAGAGATATACTCCTCGCAGCCGGGCTCTTGAATTATACAAAAAATAGAAGCTGATGCTCGATGGATAAACAAAAAGTCATCTCTATATTCGGTACAAGTAAGGCCGTCCCAGGCGATGAGGTTTTCACCCAGGCCGGTGATCTTGGCTTTCAACTCGCCAAAAACGGCTTCACTATCGCCAACGGAGGCTACGGCGGGACAATGCTCGCTTCCGCTTCAGGAGCCGTAAAAGCAGGCGGTCAGGCCATAGGCATAACCTGCACCGCATTTGGACGAAGCGGGCCAAATGAGTACATAACACGGAATATCACTACAAATTCACTCCCTGAAAGGCTAAATAAACTCCTCGAAATTGCTGACGGATATGTCGTTCTCACCGGCGGAACAGGAACTCTGCTCGAATTAGCCACTATTTGGGAACTGAAGAATAAACACTTTCCCAATGCAGACAAACCCATTATAATAATGGGAAGGTTTTGGAAGCCGCTGCTTGAACTTATGGCATCGGAAGACCCGGATTCTGACAGGCACATAGAAATAGCTGACTCTGTTACAGGTATCGTTAGTATTCTTGAAAAATACTTTTAATACTGATCAAAATTGATTTTTCCGTCTGTGCGTGGATAAACTTTTAAATAAATAGTTACAGTTTTACACGCGGAAATTTATTACCCTAAAGGGTATAATACCGATAGCAAGATATGAATATGAAAAAATTATCTGCAATACTGGCAATTTACCTCGTCATAACAGGCGCCTCCTTCGCACGCCCATCGGTGCCGATCCCGCAGGAAGATGCCTCCCCGCCAAAACCGCCTGTCTTGGCCGAAGGTTACGTCTTTAGTGGAGAGAACGGAATCTTTAAATTCTCAAAAGATGACAACAAATGGATTTTCGTTATCGATGACGAGCAGACAGACGGCAGAGCAATAGTCGAATCAGGCAAACCCATCGAGTTGATAACATCCAACATGCTTGAAAAAATGACTGTCAATATGGACAAAAACAATTCGGCTGCCATAAAACTATGGGCAAAGGTAATAAAGTACAACGACAAAAATTATCTCTTCCCATGGTATTTCATCCCGATGACCAACCTCCCCGGAGAGCAGCAAATACAGGACCCGAATATGCAGCAGGAAACTGACCGGCAACAGGAACTGGAAGAAGAGCAGGAAGATGACGATTCAATACTGCCTGATGATGTCATGAAACTCTTAAAACCAAAACGGGTGGTTAACCTGGCAAAGCTCAGGCAGGTCGTACAGGCTGAAGGTAACGCAATACTAGCCGAAAGAACAGGGTTCATCGTCGAAAAAGACGGCCAAAAGATCCTCCAGATAGACAGCCTCGGACGAAACGTCGACGAAATGTCGTTCAAACTCCTCCCAAGCGAAGTACTTGAATGGTCTGAATACAGAATGGAGCGTTACGCAAACCCGATGAGATTGCGAATCGCAGGAATCGTAACAATGTATAAGGGTGAATACTATATACTGCTGGAAAGGGCTGCAAGAGCATATAACCACGGTAACTTTGTAAGATAGCTATGGCAGATAACCTAAAACAAATCCTGATCTCACACGAACAACCGGACTTTAAAGACAAAATGCAATGCCTTAGAGCCGTCATCTGCCAGGCAATATTTGGTGCTCTTACTGATGAAGGCAAAACCGTTGCGAAAATAATCGAAAATGTCTGGAAGAATAAAGATAAAGCGGTGATCGAATACACCGAAAAGTTTGACGGCGTAAAACTAACTCCGGACCAACTCAGAATAAGCTTAGAAGATCTTAAAAAAGCCCACGACGAGATTGATCCGGACCTTTTAAAAACAATAAAACAATCCATTGCCAATGTAAAAAAATATCAGCAGGATATTTTCGCCGGCAGGTCCATCCCCGGCAAAATAAAATACACCCCCATAAAAAGGGTTGGCCTTTGCGTGCCCGGCGCCTCTGCACCTTTGCCAAGTACTGTCATAATGACCGCTGTTCCTGCTCAGGTCGCAGGTGTAAAAGAGATAGCCGTCGTATCCCCGCCAAGACACAAAGGAAGCATCCACCCCGTAATATTGGCTGTATGCCATGAACTTGGTATAACCGAGATCTATCGTATAGGAGGCGCACAGGCTGTCGCGGCTTTAGCCGACGGAACACCAAACATAAAAAAAGTTGACATGATCGTCGGCCCGGGAAACAGATGGGTTCAAACTGCAAAAGGAATGGTCTTCGGACAGGTCGGCATAGATTCCATCGCCGGACCAAGTGAGGTCTTGATAATCGCAGATGATAATGCAAATCCCGCATGGGTAGCCGCCGACATGCTCAGCCAGGCTGAGCACGCCCCCGGAAGCGCAATCTTAATAACAGATTCAAAAAAACTTGCCGATAGCGCCCTTGCCGAACTAAAAAAACAAGTTGAAAAACTTGACCGCTCAAAGGAAACATTAGACTGCTTAATAAAATATAGCGGAATAGTTGTTTGCGGTAGCCTTGATAACGCTGTCGAATGGGCAAATGAATTTGCAACAGAACATCTGCAGATCCAGTGCGGCGACAAGAGCAAAGACATTGCAGATAAGATCGAAAACGCCGGTGCAATATTCATCGGCCCCTATTCCCCCGTAGCCCTCGGCGACTACTGGGCAGGCCCGAGCCACACACTGCCAACCGGTATGAGTGCTAGATTCTCCAGCGCCTTAAGCAGCAATGATTTCGTTAAGTCTTCCAGCATCGTTGAATATAGTAAAGATCAGCTTGCAAAAAGTGCCGATGATATTATTAGACTTGCCTCAACAGAGGGACTCGACGCACACGCCAAAAGCGTAAAGATCAGACAAAAAAATTGATCACACTTCCCAGTAAAGTCTTTCCTCATTACGTTTGAAAAAATCACCAAGCAGGTGACCGGCGATCAATAACTGGTAAGCATAAACCGTCCGCAAGATAAGCTGCGTCAGAAAACCTGTATCTTTAGGCAAATAGATCAACACACCTGCAATAATCCCAACCGGTATGCAAAACATGACTACGACACAGCAGTATTGAAAAAAAGATCTGAAAATCGAGGTAATGATTAGTATCGGATTTAACCCTATAATTGAGTCAAACATAATTATTGACAGCAGTGTCATTGGAAAAAAGAATATACCCCCGGCAAATATCAACCAAAAAGAACGGCCCGCCTGCTTGTAAGTAAAATAATATGCAAGCACCGCCCCAAAACAAATAATTATACCGCATAAAAACCGTATTGATTGAAAGAACATTTCGACAACATCGAATCCGCCATCTTTGGTCAGGGTTTCCGGGGCCCGGTTCTGACCGGCAGCGCTTTCCTGAACACACACACCGAAATACCAGATTATATACCAGGTAATAATAAAGCGGATTACAGCAAACAATAGACCCAGCGGAAGCAACAATAAAGCCATTCGTGGATTTAAAGCTCCCAAAGCCCTGGCAAGAACACCTAATATCAGGCCAAGAACAAATGGTGTAAAAACAAATATCCCCAACATCGTAAGACCGGGGACACTTATTGGATATAGAAAGACATCTATCAACCACGGTAGTTTTCGCTTCTCAATTGGTTTAGAATCAAATCTGTTCTGTATGGTGCTTTCCGGTGCTTCTTCTTCACAGACCGATCGAGCCAAGTTTTGTTCTTTTAGTGAAATATCAAGCTCTACTCCGGGGGACTTTATATCATTATTTTCCCCCTTGATATCCGGCGTGGTCTGTTCAGGAATTGTCACGGTCTGTTTGCACTTTGGACACTTGCCTTTTTTGCCCGCATGGATCTGGGGCATAGCAATCTTCTGTCCGCAGCTTTCGCAGGAAAACTTGATCATTGATCTACTTTAAAAAGTACTCGATTAAGTATTCACAATTTTTCTTTGATGATCTGTGAAGCTCTCGCAAGTGCTTCGTCAAGCTTTGCCGGATTTTTCCCACCCGCCTGTGCCATGTTCGGACGTCCGCCCCCGCCCCCGCCTACGATCGGAGCGATCTCTTTAACAATATCCCCCGCCTTCAATCCCTTCTTGATAACATCGTCCGTCATCGCCGCGATCAGCAAAACCTTGTCCCCGTCGCCCGCACCGATAACTATCGCCGCCGATTTCGCCTTCTTCTTCAGGCTGTCTATAGCCGCACGCGACTGTTCCGCATTCGCTCCCGACAGCGACCCAACAATAACGCTCACCCCGTCTATTTTCTCCGCTCCTTCAAAAAGCTTATTCGCCTCGTCCATCACACCCGCCCCGCCATGCTTCGCCGCCGACTTAAGTTCCTTAGCAAGCTTCTTGTTCTCATCCAGCAGCTTTTGCACCCGGCTCGTTATCTGGTCGTACGGTGCCTTCAGCATCTCTGTCAGGTCGTCTATAACCTCGCTACGCTGCACCAGGTATTCCGCAAGCGCCTTACCCGTAAGCCCCGTTATACGCCTAACCCCCGCCGATATGCTTTCTTCTTTAATAATCTTAAAGCTCTCGATCTGCGACGTATTATCGACATGCGTCCCTCCGCAAAACTCCCTGCTGAACGCCTCTTTCAAACTCTCGTCCCCCGCACCAACCGCAACAACGCGGACCTCATCACCGTACTTCTCGTTGAACAGCGCCATCGCGCCAAGCTTCCGCGCCCGCCCGATATCCATCACCGCACATGCAACGTCAACCGCATCGTCGATCTTCTCACGCACCTTATGCTCGACATGCTTAACCTCCTGATCCGTCAGCGCCTTCGGCCACGTAAAATCGAACCGCAGATAATCCGGGCAAACAAGGCTCCCCTGCTGTTTCACGCTGTCACCAAGCACCTGTTGCAGTGCCCACTGCAAAAGATGTGTCGCTGTATGGTTTTTTCTCGTCTGCTCCCTGTTCGCGTCCACTTCCGCTGTAACTTCATCCCCAACTGCGATCTTGCCCGATGCGACTTTCCCCTTATGAACAACACAGTCAGCGATCTTTTCCGTTGACTCTACAATGAATTGTCCTGTCTTTGATTCGATTATCCCCCCGTCACCCGTTTGTCCGCCGCTTTCTGCATAAAAACATGTCGACTCGACAACAAGCCCTGCCTCTCCGTCTTTCTCGGATATGGTCCCTTCGCTCTTAAGCCCCTCCGCATTAATAAACCCGACGACTTTCGT
This sequence comes from Sedimentisphaerales bacterium, assembly GCA_016928585.1. Lineage (GTDB taxonomy): Bacteria > Planctomycetota > Phycisphaerae > Sedimentisphaerales > Anaerohalosphaeraceae > JAFGKL01. The sequence continues at coordinate 2,743 of JAFGKL010000083.1, read as the reverse complement.
TATACAACTCCTCGTCTCATACTTTGCACCGTCGTCTGTCACCGGCAGGTTCTGCCCGCCAAGGTTCATCGCAAGCGACGTCTTCTTCTGCGCCGCACGCGCACGCTCTCGCTGCTCTTGCATCAGCTTGTCAAACTCATCCGTATCCACGCCAAGCCCCTGCTCGCGCGCCATCAGCCCCGTCAGGTCAAGCGGAAACCCGTATGTATCGTACAGCTTGAACGCATCCTCTCCGGATACCGTTTTGTCTTTTGTCTTTTTCGCCGCCTCAGCCGCCCCCGCAAATATCTCGAGCCCCCGGTCAAGAGTCCTGCCGAAGCTCTCTTCTTCCGACTTGATTACCGTCGCCGAAAATTCCGCCCTGTCCTTCAATTCCGGAAAGGCCCCGCCCATCGTATCACGCAATACATCGACAAGCTTATACATGAACGGCTCATGCAGTCCAAGCACCCTCCCGTATCTCGCCGCCCGTCTCAGCACCCGCCGTATCACGTACCCACGCCCCTCGTTAGAAGGCGTCGCTCCGTCAGTTATCGCGAACGTCAATGATCGAATATGGTCCGCAACAACCCGTATAGCACTGTCGCTCTTGCTCTTAAGCGACGAAGTATATTTCACCCCCGCGATATCGCACACTGCATCTATCACCGGCATGAACAGATCGGTATCGTAGTTGCTCTTTTTTTTCTGCAGCACCGCCGTTATCCGCTCAAGCCCCGCGCCCGTATCTACATAATTCGCACTAAGCCGCTCAAGCTTCCCGCCCGGCTGACGGTTGAACTGAATGAAAACAAGGTTCCAAAGCTCGATAAACCGCGCACACCCCGCATTCACCGCACACTTGTGCCCCTTAACGTGCTTCATGTCGCACATATCTTCCCCAAGGTCGATATGTATCTCGCTGCACGGCCCGCACGGCCCCGTCTCGCCCATCTCCCAGAAGTTGTCCTTCTTCCCGCAGAACAGCACGCGCTCTTTCGCAATAGGCGTAAACCTCGTCCAAAGCTCCGCAGCTTCGTTGTCCGGCTCGGACCCGTCATTCTTGTCTCCGCCGAACACCGTCGCCCAAAGCCTCTCCGGATCGATCCCGTAAACACCCGTCAATAGCTGCCACGCCCAGTCGATAGCCTCTTGCTTAAAATAATCGCCGAACGACCAGTTCCCGAGCATTTCGAAGAACGTATGATGATATGTATCGAAACCGACCTCTTCAAGATCGTTGTGCTTGCCGCTTACCCTGATGCACTTCTGGCTGTTGGCCGCCCGCCTGCTCTCAGGAACGCTCAACCCAAGGAATATATCCTTGAACTGGTTCATCCCCGCATTAGTGAACAGCAGCGTAGGGTCTGCCTGCGGAACAACCGGCGAACTCGGAACAAATTTATGGTCCCTGTCCTTAAAAAAATCTATAAACGCGCTTCTGATCTCTTTCGCTGTCAGCAACTTCCTTACCCTATCCCTATACCCTTTGCTTCAAGGATTTTTTTCTCTATCTCTGTTGTAACTTCCGGGTTTTCTGCAAGGAACACCTTCGCGTTCTCTCTGCCCTGCCCGAGTCTAAGCTCGTCATAGTTAAGCCACGCACCGCTCTTCTGCAATATCTCAAGTTCAACGCCGAGGTCAAGCAGGTCCGCTTCTCTGCTTATACCCTTGTCGAACGTAAGGTCGAACTCCGCATTTTGGAACGGCGGCGCAACCTTATTCTTAACAACTCTCGCACGCACTCGGTTTGCTATTGCCTGCCCGGCCGCATCCTTTATCGTCGATATACGTCTGATGTCTACTCTAACCGAACTGTAAAATTTCAGTGCCTTGCCGCCTGGAGTAGTCTCAGGGTTACCGAACATAACGCCGATCTTCATACGTATCTGGTTGATAAAGATAAGGCTCGTCTTGCTCTTACTGATAACCCCAGTCATTTTCCTCATTGCCTGGCTCATAAGCCTCGCCTGCAAACCCACATGCGACGCGCCCATCTCACCCTGCATCTCTGCCGCCGGTACAAGTGCCGCCACAGAATCGATAACGATCACGTCCACCGCGTTAGACTTAACCAGCATCTCCGCAATATCCAAAGCCTGCTCACCGGTGTCCGGCTGGCTAACCAGCAAACCACTAACGTCAACACCCAGCTTCTTCGCCCATGTCGTATCGAGCGCATGCTCGGCATCTATGAACGCCGCAACACCGCCCTTCTTCTGCGCCTCCGCGATAACATGCAGTGCAAGAGTCGTCTTCCCGGATGATTCCGGGCCGAAAAACTCACAAACCCGACCTCTTGGGATACCCGCACCGCCAAGAGCAATATCAAGAGAGATGGAACCCGTGCTGATACCGTTGATCTTTGGCAGGTTAGACTCGTCCATCTTCATGATGGAACCGCTGCCGTACTGCTTCTCGATCTGGGCTATCGCACGCTCAAGTGCGGACCCTTTTGAGGCACCCTTCGGAGAGCTTACTACCGCTGTTTTTGTTTTAGAAACGCTCTTTTTCGTCTTTTTTTTGGTTATTGCCATCATGGACTCCTCTAAAATCTTATATGAACGTATTATACCGACCACAATTGAGTTTTTCTGTTTGTTTATGGGTAAGTAACTTTAAGACAACCAGTTACAATCATACTCACGTAAACCTGTTATTTTCTTAAAGGCTGCCAGGTTTTTTAATGATCCAATTACGTATCCAATTTCGATCTATGCTTTTTGTCGCCAAACAACGAATCAGGATCTTATCACCCTAAATT
>JAFGKL010000082.1 GCA_016928585.1 Sedimentisphaerales bacterium | reverse complement strand
TCAGCCCGGGGTGTAAACCTCGGGTAAAAAGACAACCACCCCCACCCCTCTCTCTTTCATTTTGCGCAAGCAAAATGAAAGTTAAAAAGCATCGCCGAAGGCGATTCCGCATTTTTACATTTTGATTTTTGACCTGTGGTTTTGATATTAAGTATTTGAAATTAGGATTTGTTTAGGATTTAGAGCTTCGAATTTCGGATTTCAAAATAAGGGGCCAACGGCCTAAGCCGCCGGCCCGTATAACTATCACAGGCTTAAGGGTAGTTCTAATAATTGCTTTTGAGCGGAAAATAGAAGATTTTTGTTTTCCGGCAAGGAAGATAGATCAGCTTTATTTGAGAATAAAGCTGTTCTATCTGACGCCGACCGGAAACAAATAAGATTCGTTTTCCGCCAAAATGAATTTTTAGAGGTTCCCGCAAACAAGCCTGTGTCTTATATCCCTATGCCAGCCAACTAAAACATCCGCCTTAAGGTCTATCAATGTGTCGCTTATCAAAAGGGGTCTTAAACAAACTCGGCTCTCCGGAAGGCTTAAGCAGGTTTGGCTTCTTAGAAGGCTTAAACAGGCTGGTTTCTTTTGGATCGGAAACTCGCCGGTTAATGTAGCTCTCTTGAGGGCTAAACAGCACCCTTTCCCTATCTCCCGGCTCAACCTCACAAACCTTGTAGCCGCCGGTTCTCGTGTCCACAACGATCAGCGTCATACCGTCATCGCTCACTACCGCTTGGTAGGTACCTTTTCCTGCAGCAGTTACCATCGCCATACAAAGAAAAGAACACAGAATCAAAATAATTAACGTTTTGATGTCCTTCATCACTCATCCCCTTTCAAAAAAAAGTTTTCTCTATTCATAAACCTTCACTCTACGTAACCAAACAACAAATCACAATCTTACCTGCCTAAATTTATGCCCAAGGTAGGCAGTCTCCTTCAAAAAAATTTATCACCACTTCTTTAAAAAAACTCACCTTCGCCCAAAGCGAAAAGCAAGACTAATGCCGGCTATGGATTGATAATTGGTATGACTGGGTTCGTTTCCTTCTCACTTCTGTTTCCTCCGCTCACTGCATATACACCATTATATGAAATTTGGTAACATATTCAAGAGTAATTACTCCGGCTAATGCCAAATGCCGTCAAACTCACCCTCCAAATAGCGTATATTTGGGTATAAAACCGCTCTAAAAACATAAAAAGCCGGAAATTACTAAAAAAACACCTTCTTTCCAAAGATCAACTCCACCTTGCAGATAACACCGTCAGACCTCTGCAGCATGAGAAATTTTTTTATTTATTGACAGCACAAGTGGTTAGGGTATAATTCGCCTTTTATGGGTTCTAAAGAAGCTTTTAGAGGAAGGTACAAGATGGGCCATAAAGGAATGAAAAGTCGTGTACAGGCGTAGTTGCAACAACTGCTGCGCAGCCGCTGTATTTGCGCTAAACGTGGCTTTCAGGCGTAGAAGTCTGCTTCAGGTGTGCTGCTGTCGAGCGATCCGTTTTGAAGGGAGGCAAAAATGAGCTGACCGAAATGGATCTTTACGGTCTTGGGTAACTTGTATAGTTACCCTCCTGCTTTGATGCAGTGCAGAAAGTGGTTACCTGAAGGTTTCCGCTTTTTTTGTTTATAGAGACAGGAAAGGTAATATGAATCAGGAATTAATAAGAATTGTAGATAATATCTCAAGGGACAAGAACATCGACAAAGAATCGATCTTCCAGGACCTCGAGTCCGCGATGATATCTGCCGCACGTAAGCATTTTGGCATCAAAGAGGACGAATCGGAGATTTTAGTACATATCGATCGTGAATCCGGCGTCATCACTGCATATAAAGACGGCGAAGAGATAGACATCAAGAAATTAGGAAGAATACCTGCTCAAACTGCAAAGCAGGTCATGATACAGAAAATAAAAGCCGATGAGCGAGACAGTATCTTTACCGAATTCAGCCAGAGAAAAGGCGAGATCATAAACGGCATAGCAGGAAGGTTTGAAGGCGGCTCTTTGGTCGTTAACCTAAGCAATCGTGCTGAAGGCTTCCTGCCGAAATCTGAACAGATCTCCGGCGAGAGCAACCATCCCGGCGAAAGAATAAGAGCTATGATACTCGACGTAAGAGAAATCAGCAATCAGGTGAAGATCATTCTATCGAGAACACATCCTGATTTCATAAAACGTCTCTTCGAGCAGGAAGTCCCTGAAGTAACTGAAAATATTATAGAGATAAAATCTCTCGCACGTGAAGCAGGATACAGAACAAAGATAGCGGTCGCTTCTAATGACGACAAGGTAGACGCCGTAGGTGCATGCGTAGGAGTAAGAGGTTCGAGAATAAGAAGCATCGTCGACGAGCTTGGTGGCGAAAAAATTGACATCGTAAGGTGGTCTGATTCTTCTCAGGTTCTTATCTCGAACGCACTGAAACCCGCTGAGGTCAGCGAAATTGCCATATGCTTCGAACTCGGAAGAGCAACTGTTGTCGTCAGCGAGGATCAGCTTAGCCTTGCAATAGGTAAACACGGACAGAACGTAAGGTTGGCCGCAAGGTTAACTGGATGGGACATTGATATTTTGACGCCGCCGGAATACAACAGAGGTGTTGAGAGACTCGCAGGATGCCTGAAGGATATTAAAGGAGTTGATGATACCTTCGTTGACAAGCTCCTGGCTCTCGGTATCATATCCGTACTCGATCTGGAAGAGGTCGGAGAAATTCCGCTTGTAGAAGAACTTGGCGTTGAAAAACCGGTCGCAGAAAAAGTCGTCGCCGCTGCCATAGAGGAAGCTAAACTTATCGCGTCCGAAAAAGAAAAAAAACAGGCGGAAGACCTCATGGAGCAGGAAGAGATTAAATCTAAGACGGATCGACCCGAAAAGAAAATTGAAGAATAAAATTAGATCCGAACGTTTTTATTGGAGAGATAGTTTTGGCTAAGGCAACTACAAGAGTTCACCTGCTCGCCAAGGAACTTGGTGTTAAGAGTACGGCTATAGTCGAAAAATGCCAGGCCGAGAATCTTGACGTAAAGAACCACATGTCGACTATATCTGCGGGACTCGCCGCAACGATAAGGGAATGGTTCAGCGAAGGGGACCATCTAACAACTGTCGAGACTGCTACACGGGTCGACCTTAAAAAAGTGCGAATACCTAAGAAAAAAACAAAAAAAGTTAAGAAAGCCAAAAAAAAAGAAAAACCAGAACCGGAAGTTAAGGATCAGGCTCCGGTAGAGACTCCTGTTGAAGAACCTGAAAAAAAGACGGTTAAAAAGGAAATTAAGCCAAAACCAAAGGTAAGGCCGGCTCCAAAACCGAAACCTGTAGTGCCAGCCGGACCAATGCTCGAAAAACCAAAGCCTGCCAAACTAACCGGGCCTACGGTAATAAGAGTAGAAAAAATTGAGCCGGAACCCACAAGAATACGCAAGCCTAGACCTGCTGCCGAAAGGGGCAGAGCCCGCTTCGACCAGCCTATTTCAGAACCGCTTATGCCTCAGCCGGATTTGCCCGCACCGGGAAAAGGAAGAAAAGGAAAAGATAAAGGAAGACGACATAAAGATGACATATCTATTGATGATGACGGAATCGGTAAAACAAAGAAAAGGATGCGTTCACGAGACCTTGAAGAAAGACAGGCTCGTCTGGCCGCGGCCAGAGGCGAAAGCCTCAGATCAAAACCTTCTAGAAGGATAGAGTCTAAAAAAACAACGGGTGTTGTCCCTGCAGAAAGACCCGAAAAGGCAACAATAAGTGAACCTATTACCGTCAAAAACCTCTCCGCGGCACTCGCTGCAAAAACCGGGGAGATTATTGCAAAACTGATGCAGCAGGGAGTTATGGCAACAGCAAACCAGGTCATTGATACTGATGTAGCTGAACTTGTTGCTCTTGATCTTGGCACTGAACTCACCGTCGAGCATAAAGAATCCAGCATACAACTGATAGAAAAAGAATTCGAGGCCATGGAGAGAAGCAGCCTTCAGCCTCGTCCGCCAATAGTTGCAATGTTAGGACACGTCGACCACGGAAAAACCAGCCTTTTGGATAAAATACGTTCGACCAGCGTCGCAGAAGGTGAAGCAGGCGGAATAACTCAGCACATTGGCGCCTACCAGATCAAATGGAAAGGAAAAACCGTAACATTCCTGGACACCCCGGGGCACGAGGCGTTTACCGCAATGCGCGCAAGAGGTGCAAATGTTACGGACATAGTTGTACTCGTCGTAGCTGCTGATGATGGTGTAATGCCTCAAACCATTGAAGCGATAAATCACGCTAAGGCCGCAGGAGTGGAACTGATCGTAGCACTTAACAAGATTGATCTTCCGGGTGTGGACATTAATAGAATTTACGGCCAGCTCGCAGAACACGGGCTTACTCCCTCAGAATGGGGAGGAAATACTGAGATCGTAAAGACCAGTGCGGTTACTGGACTCGGTGTAGAGGATTTGATAGAACATCTTGAATATATAGCAGAACTAAAGGACTATAAAGCGGACACAAAGGTGCCTGCTTCTGGTTTTGTCGTGGAAGCAAAAATGACAACAACACAGGGCGTTGTCGCTACAATACTTGTAAAAGAAGGGGAACTGAATAAAAGTGACATCATCCTTGCAAGCAACAGCTACGGAAGGATTAAAACTATAAAGGACAGCTCCGGAAAAAGTATAAAAAAAGCCGTCAGCTCAATGCCGGTGGAAATAACCGGACTTAGCGACGTACCGCAGGCTGGTGAAAAATTCTTCCAGCTAAAGGATATAAACAGGGCAAAAGAAACCGCTAACGAGATCAAAAGTATGACTCGTGAACAGGCTCTCTCTAAAAAATCCCTCGTCACACTTGACAATCTGTTCAGCCACATCGAAGCTGGGAACATTAAAGAGCTCGGAATCGTCATAAAAGCCGACGTTCAGGGCTCTATCGATGTACTTACAAAGTACCTGACAGACCTAAGCACAGAAGAGGTCAAGGTCAAGGTGCTCCATGCCGCGGTAGGCGGTATCAATGAAAGTGACGTGGTACTCGCACAGGCATCTGGCGCCGTTATCATCGGCTTCAATGTCGTTGCTGACGAACGAATAAGAGAACTTGCAGAATCAAGCGGTGTGGATATAAGACTTTATAATATCATTTACCGAATAACCGAGGACCTTAAGGCCGCTATGATAGGAATGCTTGAGCCGGAAATAAAGGAAAATCAGCTCGGAAGGATAACCGTAAGAAAAACCTTTAAGGTCTCCGGCATCGGTACTATTGCCGGATGCTTTGTCAACTCCGGGACTATTACACGTAATGCAAAGCTAAAACTTGTTCGAGATGGAATTGTCGTAAGGGACAACTGCAAACTGGAGTCTTTGAAACATTTCAAGGATGATGTAAAGGAAGTAAAGACCGGCCTGGAATGCGGTATCAAAATAGCGGGATTCGATGACGTAAAAGTTGATGACATCTTCGATGTCTATGAAGTAGTAAAAGTTGCAAGGAAAGATTTATAGCCGTATCTTTTTCGAGAAACATTTTTTTTATCGGAAAATCGTATTGCCATGCCGTCAAGAAGACAGGAAAAAGTTGCACGGATCATTAAGGAATCGGTTAGTGATTCGATCGCCAATCACCTTAGCGATCCGCGAATTGAAGGATTAATAAGCATAACAGAGGTGGATATATCGCCCAATTTGCGAAAAGCCGATGTCTATGTTAGCATAATGGCTGCGGATGAAAAAACCCAAAATCGTACTTTTGCCGCCATAGAACATGCTGCAAAACATATACAAACGCGACTGGGACACAAGATGACCTCAAAGTTCTGTCCCCATCTTGAGTTCCACCAGGACGAAAAATTCAAAAAAACTATTGAAACTTTAAACCTCATCGACGAAGCCGCAAAAGAGTTCAGACAAAAGGAACAAACAGAAGAGAATTGTTAAATTTACTGGTAAAAAAATGAAAGATAGCAAAACATACGCTCAAAAGATTACAAAATTGTATAGATCCTTAAAAAAAGGACCTAAAATAAAAACCAAAACTTTCGATGACCCCGTTGACGCCATAGTTTACGCAATAATCAGCGAAAACATGGAAAGTGAATCGGCCAGATCGGTCTACAAAAAAATGGAGGAGCACTTCGTCGATCAAAACGATCTTAGGGTCTCTCGGGAAGAAGAAACTATGGATGTGTTTGGCGGAATAACCGAAGAAACAAGTAAAACTGCAAAGCTGCTTAGAAAAACACTTGGGGCCATCCTTGAAAAATACGAATCCGTTGGCCTCACAAAACTAAAAGAAATGGGAAAAAGACAGGCAAAAGCCGAACTCCAGGCGATCGGGTGCCTAAGCCCCTTTGTCGTAAACTACTGTTTCCTTACTTCCTTGGCCGGACACGCAATACCTCTGACCGAGAAGATGATCGAATTCTTAAAAGACGAAGAACTCGTCCACCCCGAATCCACCGACGAGCAAATCGAAGGTTTCCTGGAAAGACAAATATCGGCAGCTAACGCTTACGAGTTCTACACTTTAATAAAACAGGAAAGCAAAAAAGTACGAAAGAAAAAAACAAAAAAATCTGCAAAAAAAGATGATGAAAAATCCGACGCAAAAGCAAAGAAGACTACCAGGAAAAAAAAGAAAAAAGTAACAAAAAGAAAAACAAAAAAGAAATAAGAAAGGAACCACCTTGCCAGATAAAGTTCTAAAACTAGGAATCCCAAAAGGAAGCCTGCAAAAAGCCACTTTCGACCTCTTCGAAAAGGCCGGCTTTAACGTTACCGGGTACGAAAGAAGTTATTTCCCTCGTATCGATGACGATCAAATACAGATTGTCCTGTTAAGGGCACAGGAAATGAGCCGGTACGTAGCCGATGGCGTATTAGACGCAGGATTTACCGGGTACGACTGGATAAAAGAAAACGATTCGGATGTACACGAAGTATGTGAACTTTTGTATAGCAAGGCTACAAATCAACCCGCACGATGGGTACTTGCTGTGCCTAATGAATCGGACATTAAAAAACCTCAGGACCTCGAAGGCGGAATAATCGCAACGGAACTCGTCAACGCTACCAAAAAATATTTCCAGGACAAAAATATCAATGTCAAGGTCGAGTTCAGTTGGGGCGCAACAGAAGTAAAAGCCAGACTTGTAAACGGGATCGTAGAACTTACCGAGACCGGCTCGTCATTGAAAGCCAATAACCTAAAAATAATTGATACGATAATGACTTCCACAACCAGATTTATCGCAAACAACAATTCGTGGAAGGACGGCTTTAAACGCGAAAAAATAGAGAACATAGCGATCCTTCTGAACGCCGCGATAGACGCAAAAACCGTTGTCGGTATGAAAATGAATGTAAGATCATGCGACCTTGAAAAGATACTTAAGATCATTCCTTCAGAAAAAAGCCCGACTATATCGACACTTGCCAACGAGGAATTTGTGGCCATCGAGGTACTTATTGAAGAGTCTACTGAAAGACGTCTAATACCGGAACTCAAACGCGCGGGAGCTTCCGGGATATTTACATATCCGCTTAACAAAGTAATACATTAAAATTGATGAGGGTGAACAAATGTCAGGACATTCCCATTGGGCCGGAATAAAGCATAAAAAAGCTGCAAACGATGCCAAAAGAGGCAAGGTATGGAGCAAGATCGCACGAATGATAATAGTAGCCGCTAAAGCAGGCGGCGGGGACCCCGGCCAAAACCTTACCTTAAGATACGCGATCGACAAAGGCAAGGCGGCAAACATGCCTAAAGATACTATCGAAAAGGCCATAAAAAAAGGAACTGGGGAGCTTGGAGCTATTAATTACGAAGAGGTCCTTTACGAAGGATATGCTCCGGGCGGAATCGCCATAATGGTTGACGGCCTTACGGATAATCGCAACAGAACTGGACCAGAAATAAAAAAGATCTTTGAAAAACGCGGAGGATCTTTAGGAAGCAGCGGATGTGTCAACTGGATGTTCGACAAAAAAGGACTGATCACGGTAAATATCGACGCGATAGGAGAGGATGACCTGATGGAGTTGGCTCTGTCAGCAGGCGCCGACGACATGGAAAACACCGGGGATGTTTACGGCATTACTTGTGAGCCTGCCGCTTATGACCAGCTTAAAAAAGCTCTCGAGGAAAAGGATGTACCTATCGATAGTGCCGAAATATCCATGGTGCCGCAAAATACCGTTCCTGTCGGAGATGTTGAAACCGCAAGAAAGATCTTGGCGCTCGTGGAGGATTTCGAGGATCACGATGACGTCCAGAACGTTTACGCTAATTTCGAAATACCGGACGACATCATGGAAAAAGCAGAAGCTTGATCAGGGACGTTGTGTGTTAAGGACCTTGATACGTTCTAAGGCAAACTTGTAGTTCTCCTCGCCAAGCCTGCTCATTACTTTCTGATAAGGATACATAATTTCAAACTGATGGCGATAGGCATTTTCGATGTCTATCGCTTTTGTATAACATTCCAGCGCCTCTAAAACATCTCCTGTTCTCTCGGAGATTTTCCCAAGGTCTGTCTGCACCTCAGCTGACCCGGGATACCGATCGGCCGCATGTTTCATCAACTCAAAGGCCATTTTCAACATTTCCTGCTTCTTGTCATCGGACTTATTTTCAGAAAGTAATTCATAAGTCCGTCCGAGGTTCATAAAGTTTTTATAGTCGGCATTGTCCCGATCGATCGCAAGTTCAAAACATTCCACCGCTGCTTCAAGCCACGAATCCTCTTTCGTTTTCAAGTTATCGTAATGTCCAAGCAGCATCTTGCCTTTAAAACTTGCCGCTGCAGGATCAAGTCTGTCCGACGCAATAGCCGAATCGAGCAGCTTGCTTGCAGGATCAACTTTCGAAACTGCCGCTCGTCCCATTTTAACGCCGGCCCTTACCGGCGGCACCAAAGCATAGCTTATAAAAACAATTACTAACACGCCAAGTCCTGCCGTTACAAGATAACGAACAGCCGCATTTCCCGAAAGATTCACAGGCTGCCTGGACCCGTTGTTATAATCAATTGCGACAACAACCGCCGCAAGAAGCCAGAAAAGCATCGATACACCCGGCTCAAATATGGCAAAGTCGATCAGGTTGGCTGCAAGAACAGCGACCAGGCCGCAAAGAATTGACGGCTTTACAAAAACACTGAAACCCTCTTGGTATGGATAGTGCTTAATTGCCAGAAAAGTAAAACAAAACGTAGAAACAAATATACTGGCCGGCATAACATACAATATCAGTACAACCGAAGCGATCACACGTGCATCGCTTCCAAGCTGATCGAACTTAACCATTGGTCTTATAAAAAGAAAAATTGTAATTATAGCCAGTAATGCCGTCGATTCCAGCAGAGAAAATGTATCACCCGAATCCGAAAGCCGCTTGACATAGATTTGCTTTTGGAAAAACCCCCGAAAGATGGGAATTATCGCCGCAATAACAAAACCTGAAAGCCCGAACACTCCGTACTGTGTCAGCAGACTAAAAACAAAACTGTGAGGATCCTTAACCGTCTCTATCGCTGCCGGATCCTTATAATATGTATAAAACGTTTTAAAATTGCCCCCCCCTATTCCTGTAAACGGTTTTTCGACATACATCTTAGCCGACGCAACCCAGTATTGCCATCGGACTAACATTGAGTTGCCGCCGGGTAATCGACCGTGAGTACTGCCGTAGCATACAACAGCAAAAACAAAAGCAGCCCCCGCAAGCAAGATCAAAATTATGATCGATTTTCTGTAACGATATATCCACCCGCGAAAGCTGAGAAATATTATAAACAGTACAAACGCCGCCGCACCCGCAAAAAGCGCACCTTTGCTCTGGGTAAATATCAGCCCGGCCAAAACCACCCCCACAAAAAAAACAAAGCATATCGTCGATGCCGTCGCCGCTCGAAAAGAATGTTTGACCTTTTCGATAACCATACCGATACCGGCAAAACCAGCAAGCAATAAAAATGAGCCCGTCGAGTTGCTCGTTGTTAAAAATCCCCGTACATCTTTTGAAAAAAGACGGTGTTCGTAAAGAAACTGCTCCAATGTGCCCTCTTCGATCCCAAGTGCAGCAAGCTGAGGATCGGGATTATTCATATAATTTCTTATCATCGCATCGTTACTTGACAAGAATTGATCCGCACACTGATGGGCGCTTGTAACACCAAGCGCAAGAACAACAAGCAGAACCAGTTTTATTTTCGATGCCGAATCCAGCATCTGCACAAGCACCACAGCCATCAGTAATGGGGATATGATCGTAACAAGATCGGTTATGGCTGCTCGCTTGTTGGAAGCTGCGAATACACTAACAACCCCCGCTGCAAAAAAAATAAACACACCAACCTCAATGCCGCTGAATCGGTACTTGGTATTCTTGCAGCTAAACACAAAAACAAACCACAAAAACACCGCCGCGATAAGAAACGAAGAAATTATAAGGCTTATCGCATCGTTGCTCAGCGGCTGAAAAAAATTTATGACTGGCATATTCGGTGCTTCTGTAAATGTTGCCCTCAACACAAGAACGCAAAGGCAAACGACCAAACAAAATCCTTCTACAAACCTCTGCAGACCTGTCTTTTGGCTCTCAATATGTGATTGTTCAAGCTTTCCCATACACTATAGAGTAAAAGAATATAACACAAACGTCAATAGATATTAAGGGCAACCTACGAAGGACTTGATATCTCTTGATCGGAAGATGAAGATTTCGAGGTCATTTCAAGGATAGCGATCATTATAAGGATCATGATCGTCTGTGCAAAGATAAGGCATGCCCCTAAAAGGTCCACCTGGTAAAGAAAAACCGCACCCAAACAAGTACACAGCGTCGCAAGGTATAAGGTCAGCGTCGTCTGCGTATTGCTAAGCCCCCTTCTTTTCATTCGATGCGAAAAATGCTGCGTATCTCCGACAAAAGGGCTCTTCCCCTGGGATAGCCTCAGTATCGTAACTGACATAAAATCATAAAGTGGCACTGCCATAACGACCAGAGGCATAAACACCGCATAGATACCGCTCTGGTACGCCTGGTTGTAATAAGTCGTTTTAAGCGTCAGCATCGCAACAAAAAAACCGACAACCAGCGACCCGCAGTCCCCCATAAAGATCTTTGCCGGCGGAAAATTAAATACCAAAAAACCAAGCACCGACCCGATAAAAATAAGAGCAACACCGCTTATAAAAACTTGCCCCGAAAGCCCGGCCGCCGTAAAAAGAACCGAGGATGTTATAACCGCAATACCTGCCGACAGCCCGTCCATGTTATCGAGAAAATTAAAAGCGTTGATTATCAAAACGATCCAGAAAACCGATAGCAACGTCGTGATGATCCTGTTTTGAATAAAGAACTCAACACGAACATCCGCAAAGTAAACCGCCGCAAAAGACGCAACGAACTGTACAAAAAGTTTCAAAAACGGACCAAGATGCTTCTTGTCATCGACCAAACCGACTATATGTAAAGCCAATGAACACGCCAGAATAACAACCAGTGCAGGCAGCTTACCAAGAAATCCCTCCACATGAACCGTAACTGACTCGTCAAGCCATGCAAAAAGCGGAGTGGCCAGCAAAAACTTAACTGCAATTATCGCCGCTATAAGCATCGCCGCTATTGTTATAAATATTGCGACACCACCGCCAAGCGGAACTATCGACTCGCCAAAACGGTCCTTCTGGGGACGGGCAACAAAATCCGTCTTAAGGCTGAACGCTCTTACAACTGCCGTAAGAATAAGTGACATCAAAAACGCCCCCGCAAACACAACTATTGCCAGTATTGCAAAGATCGGCATAAAATCCCTCTTGTAATAATTACGATTAAGTTTTTCTGATTGCTCTTAACTGATCAACCAGTCGATCCCGAACCATACCCAAAAATTTATGGTACCGCACTTCCTTATAATCAGGGAACGTATATGGATAACTCGTCCACTCGCCCCTGCAATAGCTCAAAGTTAGCTCCGCATACATATTATCGCCAATATATATACGATGAGAAAAATTTTTCGTCGATGCAAGTATAAGTTTCGCAGGCTCAATAATACCAGGATCGAGGTTAACAGGCCGTGGAAACGAAAGATTCAGCTTTTTAGCCAGTTTTTCCTCAAGCTTGTTGCTCTTGTGTTTTATCTCCGCCAACTGCCCCGGATCGATAAGATTATCAAAACTTACGAACTGTCTTAATATTTTTTCGCCCGACTGTTCCTTATAATAATCCGTCTGCGTGAACGGCCAGACCTCACTGATCAGGTCGGGCTCGCCAAACAGACCTATTACGCCTTCGCGCCCGGCCTGAAGACAATTCTCATCGGAGGCCAGAATGCCAATGATCAGCTTGACGGGATCAGGTTTGTTAATTTCCCACATTTATCGGCTTTTGCAATTCAGTTTTGCTTTAAGTGGATTGACGTTTTTTATAACTTCTTCAACTGCCGAATCTAATGCGACTTTTTTAGAATCGCATTCGCTGCGCAGTTTGATCTCGACGTTTCCTTCGGCAATGGATTTCTGGCCGATAGTAACTCTAACCGGTATCCCCAAAAGATCCGCATCCTTGAATTTCACGCCCGGACGAACGTCCTGACGGTCATCGAGCAGAACTTCAACGCCCTTCTCCATAAGCCCCGAATAAACTTTTTCACCGGCCGCTCTTATCTCTTCGCCCTGCCCCGCAAGAGTGATGATAACTTCCCACGGCGCAATGCTGATCGGCCAGATTATTCCGTTATCGTCATTGCCAAGCTCTATAGCAGACGCCATGATACGATTGATACCTATACCATAACAACCCATAAGGCAAGGCGCCTCTTTGCCGTCTTTGCCGAGAAAATTCGCCCCAAGGCTCTTACTGTATTTCGTACCGAGCTTAAATACCTGACCTACTTCGATCCCTCGCTTGAACAACAGCTTTTTCCCGCCCTTGGTATCGCCATCGCACGCATTTCTAACGTCCATCACCTTGACCTTATCCCCTTCAAGAGGAAAATCCCTGCCCGGCACAACACGGGTTACATGGTAGTCGGTCTTATTCGCTCCGGTTACTCCGGCGATCATCGCCGCAACTGCATGATCTATAAACATCATATCGACCTTATCGATTATCCCCACCGGCCCCGCAAATCCAACCGCTGCTGAAGTGATCTTTTCGATCGTTGCCTCATCTGAAAGCTCTATATGCTCACCGCCCATTGCCTGTGTAAGTTTTTCGTCGTTAATATCGTGATCACCCCTAACCAAAACCGCAATATGTTTTCCGTTACAGGTATAGATCAGGGTCTTTATCATGTCTTTTGGTTTTTTCTTGAGGAACTTGCACACATCCTCGATGGTTCCGACATTGGGCGTATGAACTTCTTCTATGCCGCCGACTTCGGGCCTGCTTTCCGGCAGGGCCAATGGATCGACCTCTGCCTTCTCAATGTTGGCTGCATAAGAACCGTCTTCCGTATGAACTATAACATCTTCCCCGCTTTCGCATGGAATCGTGAACTGATGGGACCCCGACCCGCCTATCTCGCCGGACTCCGCCTCGACGATAACATATTCGAGCCCGCATCTTTCAAAGATCCGGCAGTATGCATCGTACATTATACGATAGGTCTTCTCCAGGCATTCACCATCCGGATGAAAACTGTACGAATCTTTCATGATAAATTCGCGCGAACGCAAAACGCCGAACCGGGGACGAAATTCATCGCGAAACTTGAAGCTTATCTGGTATAGATTAACAGGAAGCTGCTTGTAAGAGTTTATCATCCCCGCCGCCAGATCCGTTATAACCTCTTCG
>JAFGKL010000081.1 GCA_016928585.1 Sedimentisphaerales bacterium | reverse complement strand
TTGTTATCAGGATGATAATGGATCTCGTTGATCACGACTGGCGAACCCGCAGACTCCAGCCAGTTACTTGCCAGCATCGCAAAGTCCTCAAGATCGATAAACAAACTTCCGTCAAAATCGGGGCAGTCATCGCCGCTGCAGCTGACATTGTCCAGCCATTGCCCGGCAAGCAGGACAAGATCGTCAAAATTGACTGTACAGTTTCCGTCCAGATCTCCGACAATACAAGAACCGCCGGATGAACCTGGAATAATTATTAGAAGTGATATTATAAAAACGAACACACCGAGGCCCGTTAACCTATTCATCTCACGCTCTCTCTCGTTAAAAAATTGCTTTCGACCCCCCTCTGCCGATACATATACTGGATATGAATTGTACCATATTTTAGGGATGATGTCAATAAAATATGCATTCTGAAAACAAGTCTCATCATTAACAGTATTTATGCTTTTAAAAACATAAAAAAACCGCTGTAAAATTTCTTTCACAGCGGCTGTAAGCAACTATATTAAAACTTTTATTACATTTGGCCAGGCACTTCAACTTCCGCCGATGCTTGGGGCTCCGACCAAACAACTTTAGCCTCGGATTTTACGCTTTCGACGAACTTACCCGCAAATTCCCTCTTCTGGTTAGACTCGAGCATATCCATTATCTTGTCCTTCTCGTCTTCGAATTTCAATACCCCGGCTTCCTTCTTATCCGTCAGCTTGATGATATGGTATCCAAACTGGGTTTCAACTATATCGCTGACTTCTCCGATATTCAAAGCAAACGCCGCCTGGGAAAATTCCGGAACCATTCTGCCCTTTTCAAAATAACCCAGATCTCCCCCTTTGCTCTTGGATGGACAACTAGAATAAGTTTTTGCAAGTTCTGCAAAATCGCCGCCGTCTTTGACCTGTTTTAATATGTCTTCTGCCTGGGCCTTTGCTTCCACCTTACCGGCTTCGTCTTTTCCGCGTGTGTCTATTAAAATATGGCTCGCCTTGGCTTGCTCTTCATTGGTAAACTGCTTGATATTCTCATCGTAGTAAGCCTTCGCGGCTTCTTCGGTTACTTTTTCAACCTTTCCTTCCATCTCTTTTTCTAACAGCTTTTCAAATCCAAGGCTTATGCTGACTTGTTCATTAAAATCTGCCTCGCTTATGCCGCTTCTCTCCAGAAGGCTTTGTTTAAATTCTTCGCTTGATACCCCTCGCTGCTTTGCGATTTCCTCTATCTCGGCCTTAATGTCTTCATCGCTAATAACGATACCCTCGGACGCGATCTTGTCACGAATGATCTGCTTTTCAACAAGCATATCGAGCATTCGCTTTTCCATCTGTTTCTCCATATCGCCTGTTACGGGACGCCCCATCTTCGCCATCATTTCTTTCTGTGGACCAAGCAGTTCCGTAACATCGCTTTGCTTAATATCAACTCCGTTAACCGTAACAAGAACCTTGTCATCTGCGACAACATCCGTTTTTTCCTCAGCCTTGGCTTCGGATACCTGCTGCTCTGTTTTCATCGGCTCTTCTGCAGGAGCAGATACCGAACTCTCGACTTTCTCCTTGCTGCCGTCACTCTTGCCCATTCCAAAAACCTCACCCGCCGAAAGTAACATAACCACCGCAAGTATCATCAAATAAACTCTCATCTTAAAGCCTTTCTAAAATTAAAAATTACAAAAATTTTGAAAAGCTATTGTCTGCCAACTGCTGCTTATTGTCAAGAATAATTAATTCGCAGCTTTTATACCCCCCAAATTGCCGATTATTGTTAATTCACCTCTTTTTGCCCCTCATCCTCGAAAAACGCTCGTATTCGGCTATCCCGCCGCTTAAATGTATTATCAGGTCTTCCCTATAATACTTGAACATCAAAAAAAATCCTGTAGACTATTCAAAAGCAAGCGACTTTTGTATATATCTTGCTGGTAACGTATGCTTATCGTTACTGCTTACTGTTTATTATCGAATGGAGATTAAAACATGAAAACCAAATTAGTTTTAACTTTTAGTTGTGTCTTTGTGGTTGTTCTTATGGCCTGCGGCGCTTACACTAAACCTAAAGATTCCGTTATCAAAAAATGGACCGTCGTCGAAGACGATAAAGAAGTCCTTTACATGACCATCGATGGTGTCATGGTTCATGAAACCGATCCCGCCAAGCAGCCCATACCCGAAGTGGTTACACCCGGTACACCAAGCACTCAGGATAAAGTCGGCACCGCCCCGTCGGATGCTGTAGTACTGTTTGACGGAACCCAAGAATCGTTTAAGAACTGGACAGATGACAATGGAAACCAGTCAAAATGGAAACTCGTAGATGGTGCGCTCGAATCCGTAGAAAAAGCCGGCATGATACAATCGAAACAAAAATTCGGCTCCTGCCAACTGCATATCGAGTGGGCTGCACCCGTCAACGTCAAGGGCGATGGCCAGGGAAGAGGCAACAGCGGCGTATTTCTTATGGGCATTTACGAAGTTCAGGTACTTGACTCATACGATAATTTTACTTATCCCGACGGACAGGCCGGAGCTCTTTACGGCCGGCAAAAACCGCTGGTCAACGCCTGCCGAAAACCAGGCCAGTGGCAAACCTACGATATAATTTTCCATCGACCTGTTTTTGACAGTAGCAGCAAAGTTATAAAACTTGCAACATTTACCGTTCTCCAAAATGGTGTATTGATCCACGATAATTATTATCTCGAAGGCGGAACCAACTGGCAAGGACCGCATGCTATATCGGAATATTTCCCGCATCCTGAAAAGCTCCCCATTAAAATGCAGGATCACGGAAACCCTGTAAGATTCAGAAATATCTGGGTTAGAGAACTTCAGGACTAAGACCGCTAATGGATTCAAAATTTAATATTAATTCGCATAAGATAACTATTATTCCAAGATATGCTGAAACCGACCAGGCTGGCGTCGTTCATCATACCGTTTATCCTGTTTGGTTCGAGATGGGCAGAACAGAACTTTTGCGGGCAAACGGATTAGCTTATAGCGAACTGGAAAAAAAAGGCACTTTCTTCGTCGTCGTAGAACTTAACATAAAATACAAAAAGCCTGCCTTGTATGATGAAAAACTCGAACTTACAACAACCTGTATCCAGGTAACACCTGCAAAGGTTTGCCATTCGTATCAATTAAAAAGACCTTCGACCGGAGAATTACTGGTCGAAGGTTCGTCCGTTCTTGCCTGCTTGGATAAACAGGGAAAAATACAACGCATGCCCGAATTCATGTTTCCAGCCGGTTGAACATAAAATTCGAGCTCTTTTTGTCCGATAAAAACTCGTCCTATATCCGGCTAAGTCGGCTTATCAATATTTTTTTGACATTACAAAAAAAATTACCACCCCGTATTTGCATCCCGGATTTTATTTCTTATAGTTTAAGTGGTAACAGAAAAGAGCGAAAAAATTGGCGAAACTTAAAACAAAATAATGCTCAAAATTAATTCTATTTAAGGATTATATCATGTTACCTAAAAAGAGACGCAATAGCGTCAGGTTTAACCGGCTGTGCTTCAATGCACGTCAGCGCGGTCCGCCGGGACACCAAGGAGAACACTTTTTCTCTTTAGGCCCCGGCTTTTTTTTATCAATATATTATCGCCGCGTATCCGACACTTTCCTGGCTTGATTGATTAAACTTTTTTTCCAGCACTTCATTGCTGTGCGTATGACCCAGCAGGATACCTTCTTTTTTCCCAAGCCCCTTGACTACCGAAACAAGCATAGCTACCGCACCCGGACCGCATGCACTGCTTTTTTCAAGAGCAGCCGCAAGCAGTTTCTCCGCTTCCAGGTTTAAAGCAAGATTTATGAATTCCGCATCGTTAACTTCTTTGGCCCATCTTATCGCATCAGCCCCGACACCCTCCGGACAAAAACCATACCTCGGCCCATAATGCGTAAGATCCGTCGACGCAATGCACACCACTTTTTTATCTTTAAGTTTTGATATCACCGAAGCTGTTTCGCTGCCGGGTTTAACATCAAATCCAAAACTTGGAACAATGACCGGCGCTATCTTGGCCTCCGGAAATAAATACTGGATAAACGGAACCTGCACTTCGATACTGTGTTCGTCGCGATGGGCATTTTTGTCAGCCTTCACTCCGTTAAGTTCCGCGATCTGTCCCGCTAATTCTTCATCGATATCTATACTGCCCAGCGGCGTCGCCCAGCGGCCCTTGTCATAAACAACTGCTTCTCGGCCGGAATACCTGTGGGACGCGCCGAATATTAAAAACGTATCGACTTTGGAATGAACTTTTTTTATTGCTGAAAATACCAGCCCTGCAAGATCGCCGCTGAATACCCATCCTGCATGGGGTACGATCCCTCCGACGATCTCGTCCTTAAGACCCGCAGGAACCTCGATCGCACTAAGACATTCCTCAATCTCCGCAAGACATTGCTTTTCGCTCCCGCCATAAAACTGCCCCGCAACCGCCGCTTGCCTGGCTAACATTATTATTCCTCCCGCTTGCTATTATTACCATTTAAAGTTATTATATCCTTGTCCTTCCAAAATTCCCGTTTTAAGGGTCTTATGGCGGACAGGTAAATTTAACTCTTACAGCTATTTTTACACAAGGAAAATTTATGGCTTCTAAAAACAAGAAATCTCAGGTAGCCATCGTAATGGGCTCTGACAGCGATCTTCCAGTCATGCAAAGCTGCATCGACCAGCTAAAACAATTTGACATAGACCCCATTGTAAGGATAATTTCCGCACACCGTACCCCTGACGTCGCCGCCGATTTTTCAGACAACGCCGAAAAGAACGGCGTAAAGGTTATCATCGCCGCCGCTGGTATGGCAGCTCACCTGGCAGGATCAATAGCTGCAAGAACTTCTCTGCCTGTCATCGGCGTGCCAATGCAGGCTTCATCCGGGCCCGGCGGACTTGACGCCCTGCTAAGCACGGTTCAGATGCCCCCAGGCATACCCGTTGCAACCGTCGCCATTGGCAAAGCCGGTGCAAAAAATGCCGCTGTACTTGCCGTTCAAATGCTCGCGCTAAGTGATGAAGACATGAAAAAGAAATTGAATGATTTCAGAGCCGAACAAACTCAGGCCGTACTCAAAAAAGACGCCGCTCTCGATTAACCAAAAAAGGGCAGCCCCGCTTTTGCAGGCCACCCTTTTCTCAAAAAATCTTCTTGAAAAATCTTATGCTCTTCTTTTGCGCAACACCAATACGCCCAGACCAAGCAGCATTATCGTTGCTGGTTCGGGAATAGGTTCATAGGTGTACCTCACATCAAGTCGCATACTAACGTTTCCCGGTGTAAACCGTGCCTCCAAAAGACCGGCAGGGTCGGTACCGGTCATACAAGACATGACTTCATATGCCCCTTCCCAGTTCGCCGGTGTATCCGGAAAATGAACGAATGGGGCAAAGGCCGGGTTATAATTGGGAGGTTCCTCAGGTGGGTACATCGGATCTGGAAGTATGGTCATTTTGTCAAATATAGGAGCATATACCGCCGCACTAAACGAGTCATAATCACTTCCCCACCAGTCCGGAGGACTGCCGGGTTCATCATCCACATCAAGCACTCCGACTGTCGAACCGCCGGTAACATTAAAGAGAGGCATCGGGTACCAATTGTTCAGCCATACACCGGTAAGCCAGCCGCCGGCATGCAGTATCGGATACTGAGGATTATCCTCTCGCTCATTTTCCACCTCGATCGTACTATAGGCGGCACTGACTATCGTTGCTGTCAGCTCTACCTTTTTGATAGTACCCAGATTGGGATTAAACTTGGGAAAAGAGATACCGTCCTCAATCTCATAATAAGGGCCCACAAATTGACCCGCATAATAATTAATGTCCCCTGTTGTCAGATTGATGGTTTCAGTCGTGGCGGCCTGCGAAACAGACGAAACCACCGCCAAACTAAAAATACAAAGAAACACCACTAAAACTTTTTTTGTCTTGTCTTTCATCCTAACTCCTCCTCTTAAACAATTAACATTTTATGTAATTAGCGAGGATGGAAAAACAGGAAGGTCTATTGGATGCTGGCGTTGTAACTCCGGATGTCCTCTCCTCCTGATCTTCATCACTCACGATGTTCACTTCAGAAAGGCTATCACAAATAAAGTTGTTTTGCTTTACGTTACTATACCTGTAAACCAATTTATCCTTCCGCTCTCGGAAGTCAAGTGTTAATTACTCTAAATTGCAGAAATTTTTCTCAACTAAACCCCCTTTTTGGCCCAAAAAAAGGCTGAAGGCAAAACGCCAACAGCCCTTTTTAAAAATCGATTTTCTTTTGCTATATGCTAATTGACGTAAAGCACCGAGTTCATTTCTCCGAACGGATTCATCTCGGTCATCTCGTTATACGGATCCTGCTGCCACTGACCGTCAACTACCAGACGATAGCGATACTTTCCTCTGGTCATGGGCAGTTTGATCTGCCATACCCCGTTCGCCCCGACCTTATTGAGCTGTGTCTTTTCCGGCTGCCAGTTATTAAAGTCGCCGGCTATCTGAACGCTCTTCGCTCTCGGGTAAAGTGTTACGAACATCATCGCATCACCGATCTGACGCGTACCGTAAAACTCTGCGATCTTCATATCCAGCGTCTTCTTTTCCGCCACCGGCTGGGCAGCAACTGTATTTGTTGCCGTTACCGGTTCGGGCGCTATCTGCGGAGCAGTTGCCGGTGTCGTTATTGGCGGAGCAAATGTCGGTGCCGGTGCTGCTATTGCCGGCGCTGCCGGCGACATTACACGCTGCTGTTCTCGGGTGGGCTTGGGCTTTTCAACAGTCGCAAGAAGCTCTTCGGCACTGGCACTTATAGCATCCAGCCTGTCCTGCAGACTGTTAACAAGTTTTGTGCGATGCATCTGTGTATCGGTTCCTACAAGCTCCTGTGCAAGAGCATGAAAATCCTTGCGACCCTTGCTTACAGGATCGTATTCGCTTATCGGCTGACCAAGACTGGCCGCCTCTTTTAGTTTCGTGTTAAAGTTGACCACCGTCTTGAACATCTTGCCGGAGAAGTGTTTGCGAAGTTCTGCAAGTATTTCACGCCCCATCTTGGTTCGTATGTCATACATACTCGGCAAAACCATCACATTAAACTTCCGGGTGCATTGTTCGCTCAGTACGTTAAGCGTTTCCAGCTGTTTGCTGAGCCCATGAAGGGAAAAATATCCCATATCTACAGGAACTATTACATCCGTCGATGCACGTATCGCATTAAAGGTCAGCAATCCTACCGACGGCGGACAGTCCACGACCACATAATCATAATCACCCGATACTGTTTCAAGCACCGACTTTAAACAGTTCTCGCGATCTGTAATGCCAGACATTTGTTGATCGAACGCCGCAAGATCGATGCTCGACGGGGCAAGCTCAAACCCATCGGATATCTGCCAGAGTATCTCAGTAAGCCGCAACGATTCGCCTCGGCCCTTGCTGATTAGTACGTCATAAATGCTTTGCTCGATCTGTTCTTCAGGAACGGCCAGACCAACAGCGCAATGTGATTGCGGGTCCATGTCAACAAGCAAAGTTCGCTTGCCGATGCCGGCTAATGCGCTGGCAAGATTGATAGATACTGTAGTTTTTCCGCAGCCGCCCTTTTGATTGATAATTGATACTATTCTCATGATATCTCCCTATATCACCGCTACTTAGCGATATATTTATTAGTCCTTCCCTGTATTGTTATCAGCGATTTA
>JAFGKL010000080.1 GCA_016928585.1 Sedimentisphaerales bacterium | reverse complement strand
TTAAAAAACATAAAGCGGATTTTATAATTTAACGATAAATATTGTATGGCTAATAATAAAAAATGCGAGCATTTAACTGAGATCGAGGATGTTCTTTCTATCCTTAACAAGATCTCTATATTTGCAGGGCTTAACGACGAGCAACTACATTCACTTTTTCAACTGCTTGAAACGATCCATTATGATGCCGGTGAAACGATTTTCGAGCAGGGGGATCATCCGAGCCATATATATGTTGTCAGGTCCGGCAGGATAAAACTTG
The DNA here is from genome assembly GCA_016928585.1 of Sedimentisphaerales bacterium. Lineage (GTDB taxonomy): Bacteria > Planctomycetota > Phycisphaerae > Sedimentisphaerales > Anaerohalosphaeraceae > JAFGKL01. The sequence goes on along the minus strand of JAFGKL010000080.1, from coordinate 4,078 downwards.
TTGCCACTCAGGACGACACGCCGTTCGAGCTTGTTGTTTTCGATCAGGGTCAATGTTTTGGCGAGTCATCTGTTATTGGCATTCAGCCTCATGCGGCCACCGCAATAGCTGTGGAAGAGACTGAACTTATCGCGCTTTCAAGACAGGCGCTGCTTTCGATCTATGAAACCGATCTTGCATTGTTCAGTACGCTTATTATGAATATTGCAAGAGAAACGTGCCGACGCCTGCGAAGCTCAAGCGAAGTTCTTCTGCACTACGTTAAAAAAAGCAACAACAATCACAATTCATAGAATCCAACCGACCGAGAACAGCACGGTGTAGATCAAAACCTGTTTTGCCGTGAGCTCCAATGCTTTGTTAAGAGCTTGATCGTCTGGTCTTGCGCAGATGGTTTTTATGTTCTTTACTGCGGGAACAAGTATTATTAATGAAGCAAGACTGTAAAAGTGTTCTCCCGTTGAAAAGCAAAGATAAACCGGGACGAGGCAGGCGATGGCGATACAAAAGATGTATTCTAAGATGCCGAAATTATATCCGAGCCTTACAATAAGGGTTTTTTTGTTTACCTTAGAGTCGGTTTGTATATCCCTCAGATTGTTTATGTTAAGTATTCCCACAGACAGCAGGCCCGGAGCCAATCCTGCGATGACGGCGTAGCGGTTTATTGTTGCGGTTTGCAGGTAATATGTTCCCGCGGAGGCAACCGGCCCGAAGAACAAAAGTACGAATATGTCGCCCAGGCCTATGTATGCCAGAGCGAAAGGGCCTGCTGTGTAAAGCAGGCCGCTGGCTATGGATATCAATCCGATGATCAATATTACCGGCCCGCCTTTGTAAACTAGATACAGGCCGAGCAGGACGGCAAGGGCAAACGAAATAATGAATGCGGCTTTGACCTGTTTGGCGGTTACAAGGCCCTCGTTTATAGCGCGTCGCTGGCCGGGGCTTTCGACGGTGTCGGTGCCTTTAAGATGATCGTAGTAGTCGTTGGCAAGGTTGGTGCCGCATTGGATAAGTGCCGCTGTAAGAAAGGTCATTAACAGGACCGGCACGTTTATCGAAGTGTCGCAAAAAGCTATTGCGCCGCCGACGATGACAGGGGCAGTTGACGCCATCAGCGTTTCAGCTCGTGAGGCGATGAGCCATGTTTTAATTTTTGTCATATCATTTCCATTTTATTAAACAATTATGCAGGGCTGCTATTCTATTTAAATTTGTAGTTGCTGCAAGAACGGATTTATTATTGGCATTGTGGTTTCGCGGGCCGGAACAATTTGGAAAGCAGTATCATAACGACCCAGAAGGCGACGGCTGCGACGGCGATGCCGAGAACTTTGGGTGCGCCAATAATTACTATAAGCGGTATGGCGGTACTCGTCCACAATCCGCCGCCCATGAACGGTTCATGCAGTATCTGTTTGCAGGCGAAAGCATTGGCAGCGGGCGTTTCATAGTTCGGGTCCACAACGCGCAGTAATAAAAGTCCGGTTGCCGTAACGCCCATTGACTGGCCCATCTCGGCGATGGCACGCTCGAACCATGCATCCGGCAATAATCTTTTTGCAAGGACGGCCACGCAGAAAACGTTCCAGACAATACCTGCTGTGATCAAAATCGTTAAAGGAGCCGCCGCCGAGATAACAACGTTCAGTTTTATGTTTGCGATGGCGGCTACGACCAGGAAATCAAGGGAGCAATTCTGCAATCGTCTTATTATGCCAAGGTCGATGATGTGATGTTTATCAAAACGATCGTCGAGCAGTTGAACTATAAAGCCGCCGATCATGCACAGCGGAAACAGCGGAAAGCTGTGGAAAAATTTGTGTTCGCTCAACCACGGGTTGAACCTTTCGCAATATATTAATCCCTGCTGCAGGGCGAAGCCTATGGCGATGGCGACGGCTATGAAAACAAGATGCAGGCTGAGCGTTTCTATCGCGTCGCTGCTTACGGTAAGCAGGCCTGCGCTTGGGCGGGAGCTTAAAGGGATGATCCCGTTAGTGCCTGCTTTATCGAAAGGGGTTTGGTGTTTTTGTACGTATCCTTTTCTTGCGGCGATGTTGATAAGCACCATTCCGAAGACGATGGCAGAGATGATGCCTGCTGTTGCGCTTGTTAGAGCAAGGTCCTTTCCTGCGGGCCAGCCGTGTTGTGCGAAAACCGGTCCCATGCCGGCAGCGGTGCCGTGCCCGCCTTCAAAGCCGACGGGCAATATGCCGGCGAACATTGCGGGAAGCGACGGGAACATTTTGGCCATGAACAATACCCACAGGCCAAGGCCCACGACGTATTGTCCCCACGCCACGATCTGTCCGTATGCAAGCTGCGGGCCGGCGCGTTTGGCAAGGGTTCCGAACTTTGGCAGGCGGGTGCCGAGGAACAGACACGCAAAAACCACGTTGATCAAAAAGCCGGGCAGTTTGTTCCAGTGCTGCGTGGCGCTGTTTAAAAAAGTATTGATGCTTTGGACGGTTTGGCCCGGCTGATCGATCGCGGCAAACGATTGAATAACTATTAATCCGACTATGCCGGCAATGATACAGCTTGGCAAGTACAGTATTTGTAACAGCTTGATCCTGCCGCGAAGAAAGTGCCCGATACCAAGCAATATACATAAAGCTATAAATGACAGCATTTGTTTCCCTGTTTTTGAAGTTATATCAGGTCGCAGGCATCCGGGGGCATCCAGTGCTGGTCCTTACCGTCCCATTTTACGTTGCAGCCGATGGGATTCGTTACTTCTTTGGTAATTGGTTTTCCCGCCAGATGCTCATTTAGTGCGTTTTCGAGATTGTTAATGGTCATTTTTGTGGGATCTTTGGGGTTGTCAACGGCTCGGCCGGTGTAAATGAGCTGTCTGTCAGCGTTAAAAACGAAAAAATGAGGGGTTCGCAGGGCCCCATATGCACGGGCAACATCCTGAGATTCGTCGTAAAGGTATTTCCAGGGGAAGTTATATTCGTCCATCCGCAATCTCATATTATCAAAGGAGTCTTCTTCATAAGTGTTTTTGCTGTTTGAGTTTATGCCGACGAACTGCACGCCTTTACCGAGGAATTTGTCGGCGGTTTTTCGTGTTACTTCGTCCGAGCCTATAACGTATGGGCAATGGTTGCATGTGAAGAAGATCACAAGTGTTTTTACCTTGGAAAAGCTTGATAACGAATAAATATCGCCGTCTGTTGCCGGTAATGAGAAATCGGGGGCGGTTTGTCCGATACCAAGCGTAAAAGCCATAATAAATCTCCTGAAAAAGGGTTATAGTTTTTGTGCTGCTTATGCCGATTATACACCTCGCAAAAAAAGTTTGCAAATCTTTGAATTTTTTTGCACTTTTTACCACTAAATGCGTAAAAGTGTGGTATTTGTTTGACCTGATATGCGATAAATGCATAGTAATTGGGGTAAATACGGAATGGAAGCCGTGTAGCTTGCGGGGCGATTTACAACTACTGGGGACTCATCATTTTATCATCATCTGACGGCAATGATAATGGAGATGCTGCAGGGTCTTTGTCGGCTGTGGCATCGGGTTAGTTATGTTCGGGAAATTATAGAGTAAGGAAGCAGAACAAAAAGGAGATATTGTGGAACTTAAGGAATACTTTGCAAACACCAGCGGGCATGTAATTTTGTCAACGATGGACAATAACGGGAAAGTTGACAGTGCGGTTTATTCGTCGCCTCGGTTTTTCGACGACGGGCGCATTGGCTTTATTATGCGCGAGAACTTGTCCTATGAGAATGTCCGGGCCAATCCGCACGTGTGTTTGCTTTTCATCGAAGATGGGGGTGGCCATAAGGGTAAAAGATTATATCTGAAAAAAGTCGACGAGACGGACGACAAAGACCTGATAGAATCATTGCTGAAAAAACCGACGCACGGCGACGATGAAGATCCGGCAAGGCACCTGGTTTATTTTGAATTGGTAAAAGAGCGCCCCCTTGTGGGCGACAGGGTTTAAGATCGAAGATCCAGAGTCCGTGATATGTTTAATAAATCAGATTATTTAAAGCTGCCGGCGGCAGTTTTTGTTTGTTTGTCGGTAGGTTGGCTCAGCTCTTTTTATACGGC
>JAFGKL010000079.1 GCA_016928585.1 Sedimentisphaerales bacterium | reverse complement strand
GTGTATCGAGGTTCCATAGGCAGGATAGCTTTTATGGCGGCGATGATCGGGCTTGCAGTATTTGCAAGGCGGGTTTTTCATCATGACCGCGGCATAAGTTTTAAATCCCCGGCAGCAGCGACGAAGAATAAAACATCAAAAATTTACTACTTACTAAGCGCAACCGGAGTTGCCGTACCGGTTACCCTGGCGGTGATCGCGGCATTTGGATTTTATTATACGGCGTTTGTTCTTGCTACACGGCTGATGATAAGCCTGTGGCTTCTTTTGGCGTTCGTTCTGGTGGATTCTTTGTTGGGACGGTGGCTGCTCATTATCAAATGGAAACTCACCATCAAAGAGCTTAATATAGAACAGAAACTTAGCGAAGAAGAAGACAAAGATAAATTAGAAGCGAAAAAAGCGGAACCTAAAATATCCGACATCAGCGAGCAGACGCGCAAATTGCAGCGTATGTTCGTCGGGGTGCTGCTTGTTATCGGATTGTGGGCGACGTGGGTGGATGTTCTACCGGCACTGGGGATATTGGACAATGTCAATATGTGGTCGCGAACCGTAAAGGAAAACGTTACAATGACAGACGAGACCGGCGGGCAGATGGTGAATACTGTTTCGAAGACGGTGCCTGTTACACTTGCCGATGTGTGCCTGTCAATTATTATTGTTATTGTTACAGTAGCCGCAACAAGGAACATTCCGGGTTTGCTGGAAATATCGGTGTTGCGCCGGCTGCCTATTGATTTTGGGATAAAGTTCGCGATAACGACCATCGCGAAGAATATCATCATTATTGTTGGGATTGTTATGGCATTCGCAACGATTGGGGTCGGGTGGGCGAAGGTTCAATGGCTTGTTGCGGCAATGACGGTCGGTCTTGGTTTTGGTTTGCAGGAAATATTTGCCAATTTTATATCCGGTCTTATTATATTGCTTGAGCAGCCAATACGGGTGGGCGATACGGTTACGGTAGGAGAGATCAACGGCACGGTTACGAAGATACGGGCCAGGGCCACGACGATAATGACATGGGAAAAGAAGGAGCTTATAGTTCCGAACAAGGAATTTATCACCGGAAGGCTTGTTAACTGGTCACTTTCAGACAAAATCGTTCGTGTTGATGTACCGGTTGGAATAGCTTACGGCTCCGATACCAAATTGGCGCACGAAATTCTGCTTAAGGTTGCCGCCGAGCATCCGCTTGTTGTGGACGACCCGAAACCAACAGCATTGTTTTTAGATTTTGGCAGCAGTTCGCTGGATTTTGAGCTTCGTACATATATTAAAGGCATAGAACGGTTTTTCGATGTTAGGGATGAACTGCATACGGCTGTTGACCAAGAGTTCCGTCAGGCGAACATTACGATCGCCTTCCCGCAGCGTGATCTTCATGTTCGCTCCATTAGTGCAAATCTGCCGATCGAAAGTATAGTTCATAAGGGCGGACCGAACACATGATGAGATATCAACCTGAATGAAGGAGCCGTACCGTGTCTATTCAACAAGGAGTCTTTGGATTGCATGCTAACGAATTACCGGCAGGATTGATCCTTGGTTTCACGGGACTGTTTTTGTTTTGTGTTGAGTCTTCGGCTCAGGGGGCAGATTGTTATCGTTTTAAAGTACCCGGTAGTGTTTCGCTGCCTCGCAGCGGTCATTTAGTGATCGGGCCAAGCAGCCCCGACGGTCCTGTGTGGGGTGTGAACAGCCGTTATATGACAATGGACGAAAAACCATTTATGCCTGTTATGGGTGAATTCCATTTCAGCCGTTATCCCGCAGACGAATGGGAAGTCGAGTTGTTGAAGATGAAAGCCGGCGGTATCAACATCGTGCCGACCTATCTGTTCTGGAACCATCACGAGGAAATAGAGGGCGAGTTTGATTTTACGGGATGTCGTGATATCCGTCGATTTATAGAACTTTGTCATAAGCACGGCTTGTGGGTTTGGGTGCGCATCGGGCCATGGTGTCACGGTGAAGTCAGGAACGGAGGATTCCCCGAGTGGCTGCGCGAGCCGTTCAATATAAAAGCGGATGAGCATTTGGGCTGGGCCAATAATGGGTTGCGGTCGAACGATCCTGCGTATCTAAAACTGGTTGAGCGTCTTTATGGTCGTTATGCAGATGAATGCCGCGGGTTGATGGCGAAGGACGGCGGACCGATCATCGGTGTTCAGGTTGAGAACGAATATTCTTCCGGAGGCAAAGGCAAAGGGGCCGAGCATATTGCAAAGCTGATCGAGATCGCTCAGAAGGCGGGCTTTGAAGTGCCTTATTACAGCGTTACGGGTTGGCACAATGCACCATTTCCGCCGGACCGATGTATTCCGATGTTTGGCGGTTATCCGTCGGCACCGTGGGCGGGGAACACGAAAAAACTTGAGCCGCAGCAAGTTTATCGCTTTGATCTAAAGCGAGACGATGGCGCGATCGGCACTGATATTTATAAGCCATCGGATTACAGCAAGCGAGATCTGACCCCCTACCCGCTTATGACGTGTGAAGTAGGGCTCGGCAACCAGATAACAGATTGTCGTCGTCCCTTGATAGGTACGCCGGACGGAGTTGTTCCGGCCATGACCCGACTGGGGATCGGAGCGGCCGGGATCGGCTACTATGTTTATCACGGGGGCACGAACCCGGAAGGCAAACTGACGACACTGCAGGAATCAAAGGCGACGGCGTATCCGAATGACTGCCCTGTCAAGTCATATGATTTTCAGACTGCTATCAGGGAGTTCGGGCAGATCGATCCAAAATATCATTATGTCAAACTTATGCATATGTTCATGTATAATTTTGAGGACATGCTTGCCCCGATGGTTCCGCTGCTGCCCGATAAATTTGCCAAGAGCAACGACGATTTCGGTCCGGCTCGCATGGCCTTAAGAACGAACGGCAAGAGCGGATTTTTATTTGTTAATAATCATGTTCGTCTGTATCCTCAGCCGGATCGTAAAGATGTGCAAATAATTTTCGATTCGGACGGCAGCAAACTTTGTGTTCCTGAAAAACCGGTGGATATTCCAGCCGGTGCGAATTTTATCTGGCCGATCAACCTGGATATGGAGGGGGCCGTTTTGCGGTATGCTACAGCCCAGCCGATGTGCAGGCTGGAGGACGAACAAGGGGACGTGTATGTTTTTTTTCAAACGATCACGAAAGTGCCGGAATATGTTTTTGAACCGGGTTCGATTGACGGGAGTACGTCACAAATTACCGTTAAAAAGCCGGGGCTGAAGGCGTTAAACAAGATTGTTACAAAGGCGGGCAAAACCGTTCGTATCCTGACACTGACCCATAAGCAGGCTTTGCAAAGTTATCAATGGGAGCATGGCGGCAAATCGAGATTGGTTATAAGCGAAGCGGATGCGTATTTTGAATCGGATCGAATTCATTTTCTAAGTCGTAAACCATCCGGACGAGTCTGGATCATGCCGGCGGCCGATCTAAAGGGGCAGGGCGTTAAGTCCGGCAAGGCTGTTGGCGAGTTTTCAGTGCATAAGATTTCCTTTTCATCTGGAAAACCAAAGCCGAAGGTGTCGAAATTTTCTGTTGGAGAAAATGAATGGCGGATTAAGCCGGAACATCTGCAAAGCGGCGCATATCTGCAGATCAAATACACCGGCGATACGGCCGAGCTGTATGTCGGGGAAAAACTTGTAGCCGACAATTTTTATAACGGGGAAGTATTTGAAGTGAAGCTTGATCGCTGGGCCGAAGAACTTAAGGAGAAAGAATTAATTCTTAAGATCGCGCCGCTTAAGCCGGAAAAAAAAGTATACCTGGATGTGCCCCGGCCGAAGGAAAAACCTTCTTTGAAATCGGTTACGATAGAGACAGAGAAACAGGCCAAAGCGACTATAAGTTAAACGCAGCCGCCCTGCCTGCGGGATTATTTTTCACGGAGTTCGTAGGCTTTGTACAGCAGTATCAGTTCTTTTTGTGTGTCGTCGAATTCTTTCTGAAGTTTTGCTAAAAGTTCCTGCTGTTTATAAACGGCTTCGTCACCGAAGCGTTCTCGCAGATCACTTATTTTTTCTTCAAGCTCTATTATAAGATCTTCGATCTGCTGGGTGGACAGCCTGTTAAATCTTTTAAGTTCTTTCGGGGCAGCATTCTTATGTTTAGGGATGAGAGTTTTTTGTTTTTTTATTTTCTTTTCTGCTTTTTTCTTTTCCTTTTGTTCAAGGCGTTTTTCGACAAGCTGAGCATATCTGGTGTAAACTTTTTTATGTGCCCCTACGAACTCGAAGCAGCCGGTTTGTTTTTCCCCGGTTTGGCCGGTACCGATCACCAGCAGTTTGTCGACTACCTTGTCGATAAAATATCTGTCGTGGCTTACTGCTATGACCGCCCCGGCGAAATTCACGAGGGCATCTTCAAGCATTTCCCTGCTTTGAATATCAAGGTGGTTGGTGGGTTCGTCAAGCACAAGCACATC
>JAFGKL010000078.1 GCA_016928585.1 Sedimentisphaerales bacterium | reverse complement strand
GTCTGGTGCAAGCCGAGTGGCCGGGCCCGAATAACATTTATCCGTTCTGTATACTTCTTTGATAACCTTTTTGCCGTTTTTGTCTTTAACTGCCTGAAGTTTAGTAATTAACTCTTCCAGCAATTCTTCCTGTTCTTGACCGGGCTCAACAATGCCGTCACGTTCACGCCCCTTCAAGTTCAGATAAAGTCCGTTGATACCAAGTCCATAAGCTCTTGTTCCGGACCAGTCTGCGTCAGTCATCAGGGACTTACAGTCGCTCGGGCCGATATACCCATTATCCAGCAGCCATTTGTTAAGGCCAAACTGTCTCTTAAAATTTGCAAAACCATGATCGCTTATAACGATAACGGTTGCTTCTTTAGCATATTTATCAATAATTCTTTTAAGAACACCATCCATTCTTTCGTAAATGGTTTTAACGTGTTCAAAATATTTTTTAGCCGCTTCTTTGCTACGTGTAGGATGCTCTTCATCGGAGTCCCACCACAGCATATGGGCCTGCATGTCGGTACTTGAAAAATAGAAATACAAAAGACCATCCTCGTAATGTTTCATTGCGTACTCAAGAAGGTTTAATCTTTCCTGCAGAACGATCTCCGCTTGCTCAACATACTCATCTTCTGTAAATACTTCGTTCTGCAGTGCCTTATAATCTTCCTGGAAGCCGGAAGTATAAAACAGTCCAAGATCTTTTGAAATATCCTCTGAAAAATCTATTGGTTCAGACAATTTTATCTCAGGGGCCGACGGATCGGTATTGATCGGAGTTACGTAAAGTCTGAAGTTCGGGCTGACCTCCTGAAGATAAAATCTGCAAATGCCGTTTAATGTTTTGTTAGGCATAAAAACAGGCATCTCAAGTTCGAACTCCAGCGTGATCCATTTGCTCCATTGGCCGGGCTTTAAAATGATTTTTTTATCTTGTATTTCAATTATTCCTGTGTTGATATCGGTATCACGATAAACCTGAAAATCGACTGTCATTTGTTTGGGCTCTTTTAGAAGCGTATTGGGCGGACCTATTAATGCACCCGTTGCAGCTTCATTTTCAAAAAACAGCATCGACAGTCTGCAGCCTTCGCGTTCGACAGTTCTGACAGGACCGTCTTCTGAGAAATAATGATATCCGCCATAATTACCCAGCATGTCCGGTGTGCCCATTCCTGCAAGGCACTTGTGATTGCCATATTTAGAGGGGCTTGGCGGGTAATTACACGGCAGGTCGTAAAACACAGAGTTTATTCCTGCTTTATCGAGATATTCCCAGAAGGGCGTTCCCTGCCTTCTTAAGACGGTTTCTGCCAGCTTATGATTGAACGGCCAGAAGTCAAACTGCAGCTTATGGTCTCCAACCTCCCAGTATCCCTGGCCCGATACGGTTTCTGATGTGGAAAGAAATAGTCCATGGAACTGCTTTTCGGGATTTCGATGGATAAAATCAAATATGCCATGCGATCCGGGACCGGCCCCGTTAATGAAGTTTGACCATGCTACCGGTGTTTGTGGGGGTATGCTTGACCCTAAAGCTCGAAAACCGCCAAGTTTTCTTAGCTTATCAAAAGTTGGCAGTTTTCCCGCATCCATTAATTCTTCAGAAAGCACCGGATCCATTCCGTCAATACCTATCACGATAACTTTTTTGCCATTGGCTGCAGATCTTTTCTTTGCATAGGTCTTACCGGTGCCTATTCCGCTTGTTACGGTTGCTGTTGCAATAGCCGATTGTTTTAAAAATTCTCTTCTGCTTATATTTTTTTTATGGGCCATTTCGTTCCCCGTTCAATTTTTTATGCTGCTTTATCAGAATCCTTTCCTGCAGTCTCTTTGTCATCTGTAATCTTCAAGGCTTTTCCATCCATATTACTCGGAACATCGACGCCGAACATATCGAGTACCGTTGGCCCAATATCCAGCAAGCGAGGATTCTCTGAATCTACTTTTCGATTGCAGAACAATACTCCCGGAACGATCGATTGGTCAATACAATGATCCCCGCTCCAGGCTTTGGTGTTATCATGAAATACTTCTTTTGTAACTTTGCCAACGGCAGTATCCCACGATGCTCTGTAGCCTTCATGATATCCGACAATAAGGTCTGGAGCCTCAGTTTTATATGGTCCTTTATAAACTTTCAGGGCATTATAAACCTGCTTGATGGCTTTTGTGTTCCTTTTTGCGTCATGGAGTTCACTAAGCTTTGCGGCTATCTCATCCCGCAGTTGTGCGGCTTCCTGGCCCGGATCGACAATTCCCTGCGATTCCCTGCCCCTGATATTAAGAAATATCCCTGTCAGTCCGATAGAGAATGCTTTGGTCTGTGACCAGTCAATTCCGACACAGTATTTTTCATCTCTTTTTTCCTCGATCACTTTAAGATAGCCGTTCTCTTCCAGCCAGCGATTAAGATCAACACCGTATCTGAACGAATTAAATCCATGATCGGATATAACCATGAGAACCGTATTTTTGTCCCTGCATTTCTCCATCGTTCTTCCGACAAGGCCGTCAGCCTTAATATAAAGCTGCTCGATGGCATCCCTTTGCTGAATATCTGCCGGATCCTGACCGGCGTGAGCGGGGTGCTTATCATCGATATACCGCCAAAAGGTATGTTGTATCCTGTCGGTACCGTCGAACACGCAAACAACAAGGCCGTGTTTTGTTTTATCCATTGCATCAAAGAACATCTTTTCACGCTCATTGTCTATCTGCCATGTCTGCTCGAGAAATGTCTTATCATTAAGGACTTTTTCGTTTAATGCCCATGTGTCCTCTGCGAGCCCAAGCGTTGCATATGAGCCGTTCAGCTTCGCAAAATAGCACGAATAGACCGATGGATAGCTTATCGGCATTGATGGATTTTCCGGGTCGTGATTAATAGGCGTTACGTAAAGCTGAAATTCCGGCTCGGTGCTGATGAGCAAAAATCTGCATATCCCATGGGCGCTCATTGTTGGTGCAAGTTTAAAATCGGCCTTGACCCACTCGGAATATTCACCTGTTTTCAGATCGTGGGTCTCTCCGTTTATTTCCAGCTTGGCACTGTTCTTACCGGTGATGGTTATCATAAATGGGCACTTCATCATGCTTTTATCTTTACGAAGAGGATTCTCAGAGCCGTATAGGTCACTTTTTATAGTGCCATTGTTCCTTGTAACAGTATAATTTTTGCCGCCGGTATGTTCAATATTACTCATATCCTGTGTCGTATAAAATGAAAATGTTCCCTGTGAGCCCTGCATGTCGGGAACACACATTGCCGATATCTGAAGGCCCTTGAACTTCTCCGGCGGAAATGTTATCGGCACTCGCAGTATATTGCTGAAAATACCATGTTCACCAAGGGTCTTCCAGAACGGTTTTCCCTTTCGCAATAACCTCATATTTGCCTTGCCGATGGGAATTTGGTATTTGCCAATGTTCAACATTCGTTTTGGCGCGTTAATTTCCATAGAGCTTAGCTTTGGGAAATAGTTTTGTTTGTCTCTCGTAAGAAAATCAAAAATATTGTGCTTGCCGGGATTTGATCCGGTCTGAAAACTTGACCATGCTACCGGTGAAATTGGCGGAATCGTGGAATGCAGCTTACTGAATGTTCCCTGCTCTTTTAATTTCGCAAAGTTAGGGAGTTTTCCTTCCTGCATGAATTTTTCTGCTAAATTCGGATCCAGCCCGTCGAGACCAAGAACGACAAACCTCTTGCATTTTGCTCTTGCAAAGGCCTTCCTTCCGCGGATAGCCCGTATTATGTACCTTATCGGCCAGGTCAATAATGCAGCCATTGCGGAAATAAACGCGGTAAACATTACAAAGAATGAGCCTGCGACTGCAAACCCCGCACCCGGGCCGATATAAGCCTGTGCCGTGCCCGGCAGGAAAAAGCACAGCAGTGTAAAACAAAAAACTGCTTTATAATATCTTAGAATACTGTCTTTACGCATATTCAAAAATCTTTCTTAAGAGCCGGCAAGCTCACTTGACCCATCCCCCAGAAAGAGGGCATTATCAATTATTAACTACTAATGATTCTATAACTAAGTTCGGCTTAAACATCTTTTATCTTAAGTATTGCTAAAGACTTATCCTAACAAATTCAGGTTTTCAGGGCAAGCAAAATCACTTTTTTGGGGTTTTGAGGTTGGTAGTTGATGCATTGGGCAGAGTATATAGTTCTGGGGCTTATTTTGGCGTTTCTAAGTCTATTATTTGGATTGGTATTGATTAGTACCGCTTTTAGTGTTTAATGCTCGCTGTTATGCTTGCTGGCATCATACCTTTTGTCAGATGTCAGATCCTTTTTATATTCTTTCTCGGTTATTGGGCAGATGGGTTTACCATCTGGAAAGTAGTTTGTATCCTTAAACAAAACGTCCATGTCGCTAGGATATTTTCCGTTATCTGAATAGTATTGTTCCAGCATGCTGTTGAACATCTTGATATTTGTTTCACAGGCTTTCAGCTTGGCTTGATAGGCACTCTGAGAAATCCTTGGTACTGCGATTGCTGCCAATGCTGCCAAAATAAGCACCACTATCAAAAGTTCAATTAGTGTAACACCAAACCTTTGTTTTGTGTTTTTTAATGTCCCCATACTATTTGTGTCCCCAACAGCAAATAAGCTGCATCCACAAACCATCTGTCTCATTATAAAAATTCTACTTCATATATATATTTCGTCATATCTTGCCTAAGAGTTTAAGCATAATAATTATATTACAGGAATAAATACTTTACGCATCCGCCCCCCCCCACAAAAAAATCCTTACAAATGACTTGGTATGGTTTGTATTATAGGACAAGGTTTTTAAGTGAGGCATTTGTTATTTAAGTAGCAAGCAATGTCGACAGTACTTATACCATTAAGCTTTGTCCTGAAGTGTTATAGGGGTTGGTGTGGATAAGAAAACGCGCCCGGGAGGACTCGAACCTCCAACCTTCGGATTCGAAGTCCGCGACTCTATCCAATTGAGCTACGGGCGCCGAAAGATCTAACACGCAGTAATATAACAACTTGTTATATGTTCTGTCAACCCCTGAAACGGCAGGTGCTTTTCGAGACCAGTAAGTGGTATCAGCCGAGAGGGTTGGAGCGACAGGCGGAAGCAGAGCTTTTTCAGGATTTCAACGCCTTCTTATAGCGCCTTTGTTTTAGGATGACGTTGTTGTACTTACCGGGCTTTTTTCAGATGTATCTTTAACGAGGTATTTATTCAGTACCTCATACAGTTTATCGCGATTGATCGGCTTGGATAGATAATCATTACATCCGGCTTCCATACATTTAGCCTGGTCCTCTTTCATCGCATTGGCTGTCAGCGCCACTATAGGAATCATATAACCGTTCTTCCTGATCAGCTTTGTTGCTTGATAGCCGGTCATTACGGGCATCTGGATGTCCATTAGAATAAGATCGAACTCTTCGTTTTGTACTCTGTCAATAGCAGCCTGGCCATCTTCAACGAGAACCGGCTCGAGCCCGGCCTTTTTCAGTAATAACTTTATAAGAGTTTGGTTTGAGATGTTATCTTCGGCGACAAGAACCCGTCCGTGATAGATCGGCTTTGAGTTGTCATTGTCTTTTTCAGCGTTATTATGATCGTCAACATAATGGTATTTATCATACCCCTCAGTAGCATTTTTATCCATTCCGGTAGGTATTATAATACTGAATGTTGACCCCTTGCCCGGCGTACTATTTACTGATAATTCCCCGCCTAATAATTCAGTCAACTGTTTGGTTATAGCAAGTCCCAGACCCGTTCCGCCGTATTTCCTGGTTGTGCTTTCATTTGCCTGTGAGAAGGCGTTAAATATCTGTTCCAGTTTGTCCTCTTTGATACCAATGCCGGTATCCTCAACGTCAAATCTGACATATTGTTTTTGATCATATTCCTCAACAGAAACGTTGAGATAAACGTGTCCCTGCTCGGTGAATTTGATCGCATTATTAACAAGATTTATCAGGCACTGACGCAGTCTGACCGGATCCGAATAGACCGATTTTGGTAGTTGACCGCATTGAAGCACATCAAACTCGATGTTCTTGGCTATTGCGTTGGGCCTGAGCATAGAATCAAGATGTTCGAGTATTTCGCTAACATTGCATTCGATCTTTTCAGTTTCCATCTTGCCTGCTTCGATCTTGGAGAAATCAAGAATGTCGTTTATTAATTGAAGCAGGGAGGTGGCACTTTGAGAAATGATGCTTACATATTTTGTCTGCTCATCTGTAAGTTCCTCATCTTTAAGGACATCAGAAAAGCCGATTATGGCATTCATTGGTGTCCTGATCTCATGGCTCATATTTGCCAGGAACAAACTCTTGGATTCGTTTGCAGCCTCAGCATCTTTCTTGGCTTGTTTTAGAGCTTTTTCTGCCTGTTGACGCACAGATATTTCTTTGTTGAGGTTGTCTACTGATGTTGTGGTATGCTTTAGATCAACAGCCATTTTATTAAATGATTCGGCAAGGTTGGCAAATTCATCTTTTGTTTTTAATTCTATCGTTTTGTCGAATTTGCCCTGTCCAAATCCGGCAATACCTTTCATTAATAGATTTATGGGCGTTAAAATGATCTGCCTGTATAAAATGGTTATTGATACGACCGCGATAAAAACAAAAACGATTGTAATTGAGATATTTATGATCAATAGTTTCTGTATAGGGGCAAATATTTCTTTTGTTCCTGCACCTGCGGCAACCAGCCATCCTAAGTCCTGATGCTTTTTGAAGAAAACGATTTTTTCTAAACCTTCCCAGTCATAGGTAAGAAAACCACTCTCCTGTTCCATCATTTTCCTGCCGAAATCAAATTCCTTTATATTTGTATTCGAGATGCGTTTTTTATCGGGATGAGAAATTGTAAGGCCGTTGGAATCAATTAGGTATGCATATCCTGTTTTCCCTATTTTTATCGGGGTAATAAACAAGTCATTGAAAAAGTCCACATCAATTACTCCATAGAGTACACCTACTACCACATCATCGGTCCTGACCGGAGCAGATATTGCAAATACGTTATTCTGGGTTTCGGGGCTTTCTATTACAGATGTTAGATATATATCTCCGGCAAGGGAGGCCTTGAAAAATGGTTGATCGCTTATATCAACTTTTCCAATAATATCTTTACTGGAAGAAGAGACTATTTCGCCCTTGGTGTTTGCCAGATTAAGACTCTCGTAATACAGGAAATCCTGCTTTTTTTTCTTAAGTTTCAGGTCAGCAGAACCTCGTGCAGCCCTGCCAAGGTATGAATCATCGATCGCATTTTGGTAAATATTGTCCTGGGTCCAGTTGGCAAAATCAAGTTTTCTGTTATCTATCCAGAAGGTAATATTATCCACCGTGGAAACAACTAACTGGGTTAACTGTTCTGTGATAGCCTTATTAATGACGCTTTTGGAATTTACATAAGCAACCGTACTGTCAATGCTCATTGCGCCAACTATCATAAGCGAAACATAAAGCAAAAATTTAGTTTTTAGACTTTTCATTTTTAAGTCTTATTCCTGCAACTGCATAAACAGATCAACGACAAACGACAGGACTTCCTGCCCTGGAAGATCTTTCACCTGCATTTCTTCAACCCACTGGTCTCCAACCGGCATGGTTATTTTTTTCCATCTTTGTAGTTCGTGTTTGGGTAAGGTGTAAATGAAGTTACCCTTATTTTTGGCAATATTTCTGGCTTTTACATCTTCTTCGTCACTTGTTTTACCTGCTAAAGCTGATATTGACTCACCAATGTTTTCATCAATGATCTTCCTGATATCAGCCGGCAACGATTCGTATTTTTCTTTATTCATGACAGCAAAAAACGACAGCGTGTATATGCTGGTTTCTGTATGGTATTTGCACAGATCAGATAAATTAAAGGTCGATACTCCCTCCCAGGGCAAAGCAACGCCGTCAAGCCCTCCTTCATTAAAAAGCTTGGAAGCATCATTGATCGTACAGATTACCGGAACTGCACCTAATAGTTTTAAAGCTTTTTCTAAAGTAGGGTTTGCTACCTTAATTCTTAACCCCTTTAAATCCTCCAGTGTTTTTATCGGTTTTTTTGTGGTATGCAAATGTCCCGGCCCATGACACCACAGTCCTAAAACCTTAGTTTCTTTAAATTCATCTTTGAGATACTTCTGGTATAAATGCCATAATACTATTGAGGCCGTTTCCCCGCTTTCACCCAAAAATGGAAGCTGCATGCAGGATGTAAGGGGAAAACGGTCAGGCGTATAGTTGGTTATTCCTACAGCAATATCAGCAGTCCCATTAACAACAAGGTTATATTGTTCAGGGGCCGTGCCCATGATTTGATTTGGGAAAAAGCTGAATTTAACTCTTCCGTTTGTAAGTTTTTCTATTTTATTTGCCCATGGTTCTAAGACCTTTTTTTGATAGGGCCAGTCTGCGGTTCCAAAGTGTGAAATTTTTAGCTCAATGGGCTCAAGACTCTCTTTATTCTGGAAGACAGCGTATATCTCTGAACGCAACTCAATAGCATGTGATAATACTTTTTGGCCGGGCAAACCCCTGGATTCCATCTCTTTGATCCACTCATCCCCGAGCGGCATAGTCATCTGCTTCCATCTTTTCAACTCTGATTCAGGCAGGTAATAAATGGAATCACCTCTATCTTCGGCGACTTTTTTGCCCCTGACATCTTCATCATTCATTGCTCTTCCAGCTAAAGCTGACATTTCCTCGCCAATGTTTTCGTCAATGATCTTTCTAATATCGCTTGGAAGGGATTCGTATTTTTCCTTATTCATTACCACAAATAACGGCAGGGTGTAGAAACCTATCTCTGTGTGATATTTGCATGAATCAAGGTATCCAAAGTCTAATGCTCCTTCCCAGGGTAAGATGGTACCATCGATCTTACCTTCTTTAATAAGATCGTATCCTTCAGATACAGAACAAACTACTGGATTCGCACCTAATAATTTAAGAGCTTTGGCAATAAATGAATCAGCTACTCGAAATTTCAATCCTTTCATGTCCTCAATGGTTTTGACCTGTTTTTTTGTGTTGTGGAGGTGCCCCGGGCCGAGGCAAAACATCCACAATACCTTGGTATCTTGAAATTCATTCTTAAGATGTTTTTGATATAAACGCCATAAGACAATAGAAGCTTCTTCGCCATCCTGGCCCATAAAGGGAAGTTTCATACATGATGTAAGAGGAAAACGGCCGGGCGTGTAGGTAGTTAATCCAAGACTAATATCTGCAGTTCCATTGACAACCAGATCATATTGCTCGGAAGCTGTACCAAGAGCCTGCTGTGGGAAAAAGCTGAATTTAACTCTTCCATCTGTAAGACTTTCGATCTTTCTGGCCCAAACCTCTAAAACTTCGGTTTGTTGAATCCAGGTTGGTGACCCAAAGTGTGATATCTTTAGTTCAATAGGCTCCTGAAGCAATGCCTCTTCCTGTGCGAAAAGGGGACTGGTAAGGGTAAAAACAAAAATGCAAATAGCAATTTTAAATAATTTTTTCATTTTTTTCTCTTTCTTTTAGGCAAAACCAATACAGTTATCCTAAAACTTTATAACAAGCTGATACCTCAAATATGCCGTGATATCATTATTAATGTCGGCGTAATAAGGACCTGGGCCGAATAACTCAAGCAGTATTTGGGAAGTCATGAATTTATTATGTTTATAATTTGTTGTAAGCTCAGCGATTTGGCCTCTGAATTTAGCACCGGTAGTTGTGATACCTGAACCGACCTGATTTTCAGCTACCCACAAAAGATGGTAATTTATGCCAAGGTCAACCTTTTCGGTCAGGTCTGCGTGCCAGCCCATTCCCAATCTGTGCATGTTAGAGAGTTCTGCTGGTCGTCTGCCCTCTCTTGTACCGTATATATCACATGCAAGAGTTCCAAGCCGATCCCATCGGCCCCACAAGGGGTCAAATCCTTCATATGTACCTGGAGTCCCGGGATTATCTCCGGACAGGTACTCGTAGCCGAGGTACACAGTTGTATTCTGGGCGTCATTGAACGAGTAGTTCAGTTTGCTGTTTAAGCCGTATGCTTCGATATCCTTGTGATTCCGGTGACCCGTCTGGATAGCTCCTTCTGCCCAGTAATCCCAATTGTCATCTATGACATGTTCGTACAATCCGCCAAATGTGTGAATATCTTTGTTAGTGCCGCTTGCGATAAAATTGTGCTTCATGTCTTGTTTCCAGATATAATACCCGGATGCTTGTGTAGTATCATTTAGCTTGTTTGCCAGGTTTACTACCATGCCGCGCTCGTCGGTTTCTGCAATAGATGATTCGTCATTATTAATAGGCTTTAATCTGGCGTCCGAACTGCTCTTCTGATCGATATAGACAAAATCAAAAATACTGTCTCTATCTAACTCATAGGTCGCTCTCAAAGCATCAAAATATCCCGTTTTCGATGCGTCTAACGGCGTTCCCTCTGCTACCAGCCAGCCCTTGCCAAAGAAGAGGTCCTGTCGGCCGACCGTAAGGGTCAGCGGCAGATCAAAAACATTACGAACTTTCAGGTTGAAGGCATCGAAAGCGCCCTCATTACCATTATTAAATGTACCACGTCTTGAACTGTCGGCACTTTTGGGGCGAACCCAATGCGTTAACAGCCAGACGTTACCGATGTTAAAGTCCATGTCTTCCGAGAACTTTATCTTGGCACGCAAACGAGTTCGAATGGGGAACCTCAATCTTTCGCTATCGGGTCGTTGCTTGTTCTGGAATCCGCCGTAGATATTTTGATATCTGGTACGGAATCTGAAATCACCACTTAACTCAAGCCATGGCGCAGGGTTGTGAAATTTCTCACCAAACAGGCCGGTTCTTTCATCGGTGTCTTCTGCAGCAGAAGATATGCCCACACAGGCAAATAAAACAACTGTTATAGCAAATAGTATTTTGTAAGAGTTCATCTCAGACTCCTTAACTCTGAAAAACAGATTTTATATTCAGAAGTCCATTTCGACACTCTTTAGATATCGGATATTTATAGTGGCGTATTAACGACTTAACGATCTTATATTCCTTCCTATATTTGCATAAGCAGGTCTTCTTTAATTTGTTGTAAAAGATCTGAATATATTTCTAATTTTTTTATCACAGGCCGATAATCCATTTATGTTATAAGAGAAACAGGCCATTTAACTATTTAGGACCTTCCTTTCGCGGTTTTTACTTGAATCGAACCCTCTTTTCTGGTATCATTAGCTTTATGTTGTAAGCAGGAATTTTGCCAAAAACAAAAAAACTATTTATGGGGTGATGGTTATGGGACGCATAAAAACGACTCTTTTAGCTTTAATATTGCTGGCCACAATTGTGATATTAGCCGGTTGTCAAGACGATCTTGGTGAAGTGGCATACAATGGGGAACAGATAGGGCAGGAACAGTGGCGTGAGTTCATGAGTGATCAACCTGCACATCTTCCGCCTCTTCGCAGCGACCGAATGCTTATCCAGGATATGCAAGATGAGCTAAACTAATACTTATGTGTTAAAAGGCTGGAATTGACAAAAAAGG